>CAMODB010000012.1 GCA_946611195.1 uncultured Bacillota bacterium | reverse complement strand
AAAATTTATATCATGCAAAGGTTATTGCTGATAACTATGAATTTAATGAAGATTTTGTAATGAATAACAGAACTTTAGGAGCACTTTATAAGAAAGATGGGCATAATATAAAAGCTGAAAATGTTCCTAAAGAGCGAATGATAATTATTAATAATGAAAATGACTTTAAATATGCTTTTAAAAAGTTTGAAGAAATTGATATGAATAAAGAGATGATTGTAATGCACGCTTTTACAACTGCGGGAAATAGTGAGTATGAAGTAGTAAACATAAAGATCTCTGAAAAAAAATTAATAGTTGAATATACAAATAAAAAACATAGATTAGAAGAACCTAACGCATCTATGCCTGATACTAAATGGATAATTGTAAAAATGGATAAATTAGATGTTGATTGTGTAGATTTTGTTTATTTAATTTCAAAAAATTACTAAGGAAAAAGGAACAATTTATTTATATTAAATAAGCAATTATGATTACTTTAAATATTACTGAATTATATTTTTAATTTTTTTACAGCACTTTTTTAATCCAAGGTAAAACTTGGATTTTTTATTTTGCTACATTTGATGTTACAATTTACTAAATAATTCACTGGTCTTTTTTATATGGTAAAAAAATAGAAAAATAAGAGAAAATATGATATAATAACTTCGTATGGAAATTATTAGGTTGTTTAAATATTTTTAATTAAATAATTTAAACACTATTATAAATATATTTTTATATATAAATAATTTAAATACAATAGCATACAATGAAAGGAGATAATGAGTATGTGGCAAATAATCGTTATCATTCTCTTAGTTGTTGCGCTTGTAGGTTTGGGACTCTATATGATCCTTGTTTTTGGTAAACAAAAATACCAAAAAGGAATTAACGATGGAGAACAAAGAACAGAAGATAAATATGTTCAATTAGGTAAAGATGCCGAAAAAATAATTGCTGATGCGGAAGCAACAGGAATGAAAAAACAAGAAAAACTTGTTATGGAAGCTAAACAAGAAATTGCATCTTTAAAGAAAGCTCATGAAGAAGAAGTTCGTGAGAAAAAACAAGAATTACAAGATGAAGCTAAGAAGTTAGAACGTCGTGAAGAATCTTTAGAAAATAGAAGTAATAATCTTGATAAGAGAGAATCTAATCTAGAACTTAAAGAAGATAAGATGGAACAACGTCTTGCGGATATTGAAAAGCGCAATGAAAAAGTAGAAGAATTAATTAACGAACAAGAAAAGAAGTTAATGGAAATATGTGGTTATAGTCAAGACGAAGCTCGTGAAATAGTTTTAAAACGAGTTGAAGATGATTTACATATGGAAATTGCTAACTTTGTTAAAGATGAAACAGAAAAAGCTAAATCAGAAGCTAATCGTAAAGCTCAAGTAATTTTAGCGAATGCGATTCAACAATACGCTAATGAAACTATTCAAGAAAAAACTGTTTCTGTCGTTTCGCTTCCAAATGATGAAATGAAAGGTCGTATTATTGGACGTGAAGGTCGTAATATTAGAGCTATTGAAGCCGTAACTGGTGTTGATTTAATTATTGATGATACTCCAGATTCAGTAGTTATTTCATGTTTTGATCCTATTCGTAGAGAAATTGCGAGAAGAACATTGGAAATCTTAATCTCTGATGGTCGTATTCAACCACCAAGAATTGAAGAAGTATTCCAAAAATGTACAAAAGAAATTGAAAATGAAATGCGTGAAGAAGGCGAAAAAGCAGTCTTCGAAGTTGGTATTGGTAAAGTACATCCAGAATTAGTTAAATTAATTGGTAAAATGTATTTTAGAACTAGTTATGGTCAAAATGTCTTAGCCCATTCGAAAGAAGTTGCATTCTTAGCTGGTAAGATGGCAGCCGAAATTGGTGAAGATGAAATCCTAGCACGTCGTGCTGGTCTCTTACATGATATCGGTAAAGCTACTGACCATGAACAAGAAGGAAGCCATGTTGAAATTGGTGTTGAATTAGCAACTAAATTTAGAGAACATCCAACGGTAATTGATGCAATTGCTAGTCACCATGGTGATGTTGAAGCAACAACTGTTATTGCTCATTTAGTAGCTGCTGCTGATACTTTAAGTGCTGCTCGTCCTGGTGCTCGTAGTGAATCATTAGATAATTATATCAAGAGACTTGAAGCATTAGAAGCTGTTGCTAATGACTTTAAAGGTGTTGATAAGACATATGCTCTTCAAGCAGGTCGGGAAGTTCGTATCATTGTAAAGCCAGAAGCTATTACTGATGCGGAAGCTTATTCTCTTGCACGTGATATAAAGAATAAGATTGAGCAAACAATGAATTATCCAGGTACTATTAAAGTAACTGTTATTAGAGAAGTAAGAGTTCAAGAGGTTGCTCATTAGAAAGAATTAAATCGATGAAAATTTTACTTATTGGTGATATCTATTCCCTTAATGGTCGAATGATGTTAGAAAAACATTTGCCAAAATTAAGAGAAAAATATAAATTAAATTTTATTGTCGCAAACGGTGAAAATATTGCTCATGGCAATGGTATAACCGAAAAATATTATCACTTTCTACTTGAACAAGGTGTTAATGTTGTAACAATGGGTAATCATACCTTTGGCAATAATGATATTTATAATTTTATTTCTGACGCAAATAATCTAATTAGACCACTTAATTTACCACTTGGTAATGCGGGAAAAGGTTATGTTACAATTAAATACAATCAAATCACAATAACAGTATTCCAAGTAATGGGTCGGACATTTATGAATGGATCTTTAGATTGTCCTTTTAACGCAACCGATAAATTATTAGAAGAAGTAAAAAGTGATTTATATATTTGTGATTTCCATGGAGAAGCTACTTCGGAAAAAGTGGCATATGGTTTAGAATATGATGGAAGAATTCAAATTATAGTTGGTACTCATACCCATGTTCAAACTAATGATGCTCATCTTTTACCAAAAGGAAGTATGTATATGACTGATTTAGGTATGACTGGTTCATTGGATGGTGTAATTGGGGTTGAACCAAATTCCATTATTAAAAAATTTAGAACTGGTTTAGCAGTCAGACATAATCCAATGGAAAGTGGAAGAGACCAATTTTGTGGTTTAATTGTGGATATTGATGAAAAGACAAAGAAAGTAAATAATTACGAGATAATTAAAATTGTTGATTAGTGATTTACTAATCAACTTTTTTAAATCAAAGGATGGGAATATTATGCCAACTTTATTTACTAAAAGATTAATTATTAGACCAATTAATATGAAGGATGCGAAAGACTTTTATGAATATGCGCCAAGTCCACTGGTGGGACCAATGGCAGGTTGGGCACCTCATGAAAATTATCTTGTTACGAAACAAGTAATTAAAAATATGATTTACGTGGATTCTAGAACGGAACCATATTTTGGTCATTATGTAATCACCTTAAAAGATAGTGGTAAAATGATTGGAACAATTGAATTATATAATTTGCAACATCAATTTAAAGCGGAATTAGGTTATGCATTAAATCCTAAATATTGGGGTAATGGTTATGCGGTAGAAGCCGCAATGAAAGTGTTGGAATATGGTTTTACCTATCTTAATCTTAAGCGTATCGAAGCAAAAACTTATGTGGATAATTATCAAAGTCGACGCGTATGTGAAAAAATTGGTATGAATTTTGAAGGAATAGCCAAAAAAGCTTATCAAAGATATGATGGGAAAATCTTCGATGAAGCCCGTTATGGTATTACTGATGAAGAATATTTTTCATTCTTAAGAAAGGAAGAAGAAAATGAAGAAACAAGCAAATTATGAAATAGAAAATGATCCTTCCATTGTTGAAGCAAGAAAAAGAAGAGGCAAGGATGTCAATATTTCTCATTTTATTCTTGATTCTAAATATTTGAATTTAGGAGTTAATAAAAAATATTTACTTAAGACTTATGGTTGTCAAGGTAATTTAGCTGATTCCGAAAATATAGCTGGTATTTTACAACTTATGGGTTTTGAAGAAACTTTATCGGAATTAGATGCCGATTTAATTATTTTTAATACTTGTGCGATAAGAGAAAATGCGGAAGAAAGAGTCTTTGGGGAAATTGGTCGAGTAGAAAAATTTCGAAAAAAGAATCCTAACCTTTTAATTGGTCTTTGTGGTTGTATGGCTCAAGAAGAAAAGACCATTAAAAAAATTAAATCTACTTTTCCTTATATTAATATCGTATTTGGTACGCATAATATTACATCTTTACCAGAACTTGTTTATTCATCTATTATGGATAAATTAAATAGAATTGAAGTCTTAAGTGTGGAAGGCGATATCTTTGAAGATTTACCTGTTAAAAGAGAATCTAAATATAAAGCCTGGGTTAATATAATGTATGGTTGTGATGAATTCTGTACTTATTGTATTGTTCCTTATACGAGAGGTAAAGAAAGATCAAGAAGACCAGAAGCTATTATTGAAGAAGTTAAGTCTTTAGCAAAATTAGGTTATAAAGAAGTTACTTTACTTGGTCAAAACGTTAATGCGTATGGTAAAGATTTTAAAGATCTTGATTATACATTTGGTGATCTATTAAAAGATTTACATGAAATTGATATTCCAAGGATTCGTTTTACAACTTCTCATCCTCGTGATTTAGATGATAAAACTATTGCCGCAATGGCTCTTGGTGGTAATATTATGCCTCATCTTCATTTGCCAGTGCAATCAGGCAATAATGAAGTTTTAAAGAAGATGAATCGTAAATATACAAGAGAAGAATATTTAGAAAAAGTTAGAAAATTAAAACAACAAATTCCCGGTATTAGTATTACAACGGATATAATTGTTGCTTTTCCAACCGAAACGGAAGCAGCTTATCTTGATACTTTATCCTTAGTTAAAGAAGTTGAATTTGAAGGAGCTTATACTTTTATTTATTCCCCAAGAGAAGGAACGCCAGCTGCTAAATATCCTAATCCTTTAAGTGAAGAAGAAAAGAAAGACCGTTTACTTGAATTAAATGATTTAATCAATTCATATTTTTTAAAAGGTCGACAAAGATTTGAAAATCAAATCGTTGAAGTATTAGTTGATGGTCCTAGTAAAAATAATCCACAGATGTATACGGGTTATACTAAACATAATATGCTCGTAAATTTTGAACCTAAAGGTGTTAAAGAAGGCGACATTGTGAAAATGAAAATAACAAAAGCTTTCTCATGGCATATGCTAGGTGAATTAATTTAAGAATGAGAAAAATTATTTTTATCATTATTCAATTATTTAGTATTTTAATTGAATATGCAATGATTTTTGTTTTCTTTTATTTTCTCCTTAAATTATCTTTAATGATTTGTATTATAATAACCAGTATTTTATTTCTAATTGGTTTAATCATTGGTTTAATTTCGAAAAGAAGTTTAAAATTAGATTCCACTAATGAAAAAGAAGAACGACCTTTAGAAAATGAATTTAATGATTTAATTAATAAAATTAATTATGAATATCATTTAAAGATGAAATTAATCTATATTGATTATAATAATATCGGTGGTATTGCGTTTTCAGCTGGTCATAATATTTATATTAATAATGCGTATAATGTTAATGATGAATATTTGAAAGGAATCTTAGCTCATGAAATTGGTCATCATATGAGTGGCTTATGTTATTATTCTTTTCTTGATTCCATGAAATTATCAACAATTATTTCTAAAATCTTTAATTTATTAATGTTATTATGTTTAAATAAATATTTAAAAATCTTTAGTTGGTTATTCTTTATTCTTTATACTTTGTTTAGTTTAAATAATTTAATTTTCACTTATCCTTTCCTTTATTTTGATGAATATGTTGCGAACAAAAACGCAGTTAAAATTGGCTTGGGTCATAATTTAAGATGTTATTATGCAATGTGTTATCATGATGAAAGACAAAAAATCGAAAAATGGGCTGATTTTTCTCATCCTGATGTTAGGAAAATGATGGATCAATTAAATAAAGAATTACAAATCAAAAAAGAAGATTTAGGCTTTTATTTTATTGATCATACTTTATATTATACTAAAGTGGATACTTTAACTTTAACTCTTCCATCATATATAGAAATCTTAAATAATAATTGTATTGAAAGTGATACCTTAATTAAAATAAAGGCTGATAATGTTAGAATTATTAAAAAAAGAGCTTTTAATAAATGTTTAAAAGTGGAAAATTTAATTATTCCTAAAGTTAAAGAATTAGATTATCAAACTATAGAAAAATTAAAATTAAAGAATTTAAAGATTAATGATAAAGCTTTATTATTAAATCTTATTAAATTAGATAAAGGAAGAAATGAATTTTCCCAAAAAGAAATCAATAATTTAATAAAACAAAATTATTTCGATGCGGTTGAGTATCAAAAAGAATTAGAATTAGAAGGCTAGTAATAGCCTTTTTTTTGCAAATAAGAGAATTTTTTTGTATAATATTAATAATAAAGGAGGTGCCGTCATGGATGAATTATTAGAATTAATAAAAGCTAGTATTCAACAAGACGATTATCGTGAAAAGTTAAATGAAATCTTTGAAGATTATCACCCTTATGATATTGCCAATATCTTTAAAGAATTAACTGATCAAGAACGTCAAGCCTTTTATGAATCTTTAAATGAAGATAAATTAGCAGACATTTTCGAATATATGGATGAAGAAGATGCCGCTCTTTATTTAAAAGAGATGAGTTACGCTAAAGGTGCTAATGTCTTAAATGAAATGGAAGCGGATGATGCGGCTGACGTTTTAAATGAATTTGACGATGATGAAGAAGCCTCCCAATATTTAAAACAAATGGATGAAGAGGATGCGGCTACTCTTAATTATCTAATTGAAAGAGAAGAAGATACAGCTGGTAGTATCATGACTACTAACTATATTACTTTAGAATCAGAAATGGATGTTAAAGAAGCCATGAAAAAGATTGGTTATGAAGCTAATGATGCGGAAATAATTGATCCTCTCTTTGTCTGTGAAAATGAACATTTAGTGGGCATTTTATCCTTAAAAGATTTAATAGTAGCCCGTACTCCTTGTAAAATTAAAGATATCATGGATGAAAATTTTGTCTATGGTGAAGTTAATGAAGATACCATTAGTATTTCTAATAAGATTGCCGATTATGATATCTATGCTTTACCAATCATTGATCAAGGGAAAATGGTTGGGGTTGTTACAATGGATGATGCGTTAGACGTTGCATCCGAAGCTATTAGTGAAGACTATGCGAAAATGGCAACAGCGGATGCGGAAGTCGAAAATGAATTACCAGTTTGGAAAAATATTCTTAAGAGACTTCCTTGGTTAATTGCTTTACTTATCTTTAGTTTACTTATCAGTAATTTAACAGAAAAATTTGAAGATATTATTAAAAGTGTTACCGTTCTTTGGTTCTTTAATACGATGATTCTTGATATGGCAGGTAATGCGGGAACACAAAGCTTAGCTGTCTCTGTTCGTCATTTAGGACGTAATGATTTAGATAATGGCAAGAAGACTTTTAAATATATTTTAAGAGAATTGGTAGTAACTATTATCATAAGTTTAATATTAGGCCTTGTTAGTTTCTTAATAACTTATTTATTCATTATTGTCTTAAAATATAATACCAAAGTAAATGCCTTAATTACTTCTTTAGTAATTTCATCTTCTTTATCTTTAACTTTAATTATTACTGGTTCTTTAGGTTCTATTGTGCCAATTATTATGAATAAAATTCATATTGACCCCGCTGTAGCATCAGGACCATTAATTACTACTTTGAATGATGTCATTGCTATGTTAATCTATTTTGGTTTAGCATATTTGTTATATGACTATATAATCTTATAAAGGAGGTAAGGAATAATGAAAGAAGAAATTTTAGAATTAATTAGAAATACTCCTTTAGAAGAATTAAATAATTTAAAAGAAAAATTAAATGATTATCATCCTTTTGATATTGCTCAAGCTTTTAGTGAATTAGATGATGAAGATAAAAATAAATTATATCAAATATATTCATCGGAAGAATTAGCAGAAATATTAGCTTATCTAGATACAGAAGAATCTAGTGATGCGTTAGAAGATTTAAATCCCGAAAAAGCTGCTGAAGTCTTAAAAGAAATGGAACTTGATGATGCTAGTCAAATCATTGAGGAAATGGATGATAAAAAATTAGATGAAGTATCTAATTATTTAACTGATGAATTTAAAGATACAGTTGAAGAATTAAATAGTTATGAAGAAGATACAGCTGGTGCTTTAATGAATCCCCATTTCTTAAAAGTAAGAAGTGGTTTGAATGTTAAAGCAGCTGTTAAAGAAGTAACTAAACAAGCTCCGGAAGCCGAAAATATTGACACTATCTTTGTTGTTGGTGATAATGATAAATTATTAGGTTTATTTAGTCTTCGGGAATTAATTGTTGCGCGAATGCCAAAAACCGTTGATGATATCATGTTATCTAATTATGCTTTTGTTAATGTTAATGATGATTATGATACTGTTGTTAGAACTGTTCAAGATTATGATATGCCATCTCTACCAGTATTAGAAAATGGACTTATTAAAGGTATTATTACCATGGATGATGCGTTTGATGCGTTAAAAGAAACACATGAAGATGATTACGCAAAATTTGCTGGTTTAACGGAAGTAGAAGAAAAAGAAGAAACAATTTTTGGTTCTGTTAAAAAGAGAATACCTTGGTTATTAGTATTATTAATCCTTGATTTAGCGATTGCTTTAGTCATTAGTCGATTTGATGAAGTATTAGAAAAAATAACGGTTTTAGCCTTTTTCCAAGCTGCTATTTTAGGTCTTGCGGGTAATTGTGGTACGCAAACCTTAGCGGTATCTGTTCGCCGAATATCAAGTGGTGAATTAGATGAAAAAGCTGGTATTCGTCATCATTTATTTAAAGAAATAACACAAGGAATTGGTATTGGTTTAATTTTAGGAATCTTATCATTTGGTTTTATTTATTTATTATTAATTATTACAAAGATGACCGATTTATCTTATCTTAAAGTTAGTTTAGTGGTTGGTATCAGTGTAATGGTATCGATTATGTTATCTAATTTTACTGGGGCTTTACTTCCGGTAATATTTTATAAAATAAAAATTGATCCCGCTGTGGCGTCAGGACCATTTATTACTACTTTAAATGATATTGTATCAGTTTTAACTTATTTTGGTATCGCAATGTTAGCTTTCAGTACTTTACTTACCTAGGAGGAAAAAATGAAAAAAATCTTAATTATTTTCTTATTATGTTTATTATTTATTTCTTCTTGTAAGAAAGATAATGAAAAAGATCCTGATGAACAAAAAGATAAAGATATCGAATATGAAGAATATCAATTTAAAGATCAAGAAGAAATAAAAAAACAATTTTCTATTTGTCGAATTGTTGTATTATCGGAAACAAATGATAGTGATGGTAATAATAAAATAACGACTATTGAATACATGGAAAATGATCAATTAGTTTATTTACTTAGTGGAACTAGAGAATTTTTATATGATAAAAATGAAGAACTATCATATGAATTAAATAGTGGCACGAAAACCAAAACTTTACTAGAAGAAAAAATTGATCCTGAAGAGTGGAAAAATCAAATCTTTAAATTATTATTTGCCCATTATGGTCTAAAAACTAATTTTGTGAAAACTATGGATAATTATAATAATTATGAAGTGGAAAAATATAAAGAAACATTATCCAAAGATGATGCTAGTAGTGAAGAATATTATTTAGTAAGTACCAAATACGGCATTACTTTACGTCATTATATCAGCTTTAAAAATAAAATAAAAAGTAGTAGTGCTGATATTAAAGTAAATCTATCTTTTGATGAACATTTCATCGAAAATGAATTAAATGAATATTTAGAATTTGAAGATGTTAAGAAAGCTACTTATTATGATGTTTGGCCAAATACATTATTAGGTAATATGTTACCAGAATTAAGAAGTGGTAGTTATAAAGTAGCTTTTGATGATGAAGAAAAATGTTATATTTATAAAGAAAAAGTTGTATCAACAGATATCACTACTTATTTTACGAAGTTAGCTAGTTATGGTTTTACTAACCCTAAACAATTTAATTATGATGATGGGGATATTTATTATCTCAATTATAATGCTGATTATGTTTTAGTAAAGATAGAATTCTATTCGGATATTACTTGTTGTGCTATTACGATTAAATATAGTAATGAACAAGAAATAAATGATACGATTAAACAATATGAACGTAACAAATGATTTAATTAAATTAAAAGAAATCTTTAATGAACATGGTGAACAATTATATTTAGTTGGTGGTGTAGTCAGAGATTATTTATTAAAAAGGTTCAATGAAGATTACGATTTAGCTACGACGGCTATTCCTCAAAAAATGATTAGTTTTTTATTCTGTTTTTCCCTTGATTATCATCAAAAAGATTTAGGCTCAATTAAGATTAATTTTAATAATCTTAATTATGAAATAACTACTTTAAGAAAAGAAAGTGGCGTAATCGATTATCGTTATCCTAAAGAAATTGTCTTTGTTAAGGATATTGAAGAAGATTATTTAAGACGTGATTTTACAATTAATGCGCTTTATTATGATTTTAATAAGATTATTGATTTTTGTTTTGGCTTAAGAGATTTACAAGAAAAAAAGATTCGCTTTATTGGAAAGGCAGAACAAAGAATCAAAGAAGATCCGGTAAGAATCTTAAGAGGCCTTCGTTTTAGTCTGACTCTTTCTTTTGATATAATTGATTTAGATCTTTATTTTTCTTTAGCTTATTTAATAAAACCCTTAGGTATTATTAAATATCAAGAATTATTAAGAATCTTAGAACTACAAAATAAGAAAATTAAAGATTATCTTTTAATTTTAGAAAAAGCATATCCCGATTTAGATTTTAAATTAATATTTAATGAAGGAGATTATGTAATTAATTATTTAAATTATTTATATCAAAACGAAATAAATATTTTTAATAATTTAATTATGGAAAAAGATTTACGTAAAAGAATTAAAAATAGTGCTAAGGTCGAAATCTAAGAAAAGGCCTTTAGCCTTTTTTATTAAGAATAAAGTAATTTCAATTGATTTGTGATAAAATATAATATAGAGGTAAAAAGTTATGAAGAAGATGTTAGTTATTGATGGAAATAGTATAATGTATCGGGCCTATTTTGCGACAGCAGCCTTTGGCCCTTTGATGCAAGCGCGTAGTGGTCTTTATACTAATGCGTTATATGGCTTTGTCAATATGATTAATAAATTAGTAAATTTACCAGATGTGACTAATATTTTTGTGGCTTTTGATAAAGGAAAGAAGACTTTCCGTCATCAAGCTTATAATGATTATAAAGCTGGTCGTGCACCTACTCCCGAAGAATTTAAGATGCAAATACCTTATATTAAACAATATCTCGATATTATGAATATCAAGCATTTAGAACTTGATGATTATGAAGCTGATGATATTGTAGGTTCAATGGCGAAAAAGAGTAGTCCTTATTTTGATGAAGTAATAATTATTAGTGGTGACCATGATTTATTACAACTAGCAAGTGGTAATATTCATGTAAATATGACTATTAAAGGTTTATCTGAACTTGATGAATATACCGAAGATAATTTTGTTGCGAAAATGGGTTTTCCTGCAAAAAACATGATTGATTTTAAAGGCTTAATCGGTGATAAATCAGATAATCTTCCAGGTGTAGCTGGTGTAGGTGAAAAAACCGCAACTAAATTATTAAATGATTATGTTGATCTTGATGGTATTTATAATAATATTGATTCTATCAAAGGAAAATTACAAGAAAAATTAATATTAGGTAAAGAATCAGCTTTTAAGACCCGTTATTTAGCTACTATTTATACGGATATTGATTTACCATATACAGTAGAAGATACCCTATATATTGGTCCTAAGATGGATGAATTAAGACAATTTTATGAAAGTGTTGATTTTAAATCTTTCCTTAAAAGATTAGATAATCAAGATGTAAATAATATTGAAAAAGATACCAAAGAAATAATAAAAGAACAAATTCAAATTGAATATCTTTATCATGATGTAGAAGATTTAAAAAAAGAATTAAATAATTCCAATGTTGTTTATTTAGAAACCGAACTTAGCGGCGAAAATTATCATAAAGATTATTTATTAGGTCTAGGAATCGTTGTTAATAATAAAGGATATTTCTTAAATAGTTCAGAAATAGATAAAGAATTAATTGAATTATTAAATAATAACAAAATATATGCGGTGGATATTAAAAAAACCATTTGTGCTTTAAAGAAAAAAGGGTTTGAATTAACTAATTTTGGTTTTGATTTAACTTTAGCAGCTTATTTAATTAATCCAAGCTTCAGTAATAGTGATGTTAAATCTTTATATGATCATTTTATGGAAAATGATTTAGTTTTTTTAGAAGAAATATATGGTAAGAAAACCATTTATCAAATTCCTCTAGAACCTATATATGAAAAATATGCGATTGATAAAGCAAAATATCTAGGACAGTGTAAAGAAATTATTGATCAAGAATTAGAAAAGAATCAACAATTAGATTTATTATATAAGATGGAAATTCCCCTTGCGATGGTTCTAGCGGATATGGAATTAAATGGCTTTAAAGTATTACCAGAAAGATTAGAAGAAATTGGTAAGACTTTTAAAGATAAGATGGATAATTTAGAAAAAGAAATATATGATTTATGTGGTGAAGAATTTAATATTTCTTCGCCTAAACAATTAGGAATCATTCTTTTTGAAAAATTAGCTCTTGGTAAAGGAAAGAAGAATAAAACCGGTTATTCGACAACTGCTGAAGAATTAGAAAAATTAGCGAAGATTCATCCTGTTCCCAAATTAATTTTAGAATATCGAAAATTTTCTAAATTATATTCTACTTATGTAGTTGGATTGATTAATGAAATAAGTGATGTTGATCATAAAGTACATACGATTTTTAAACAATCTTTAACTTTAACTGGTCGTTTATCATCAATTGAACCAAATATTCAAAATATTCCCGTTCGTAGTCCCGAAGGACGTTTAATTAGATCAGCATTTGTGGCCTCAAATGAGGATGGTTTACTTATAAGCGCTGATTATTCGCAAATTGAATTAAGAGTTTTAGCTCATATGGCTAATTGTGAACGAATGATTGATGCTTTTAATAACGGAATAGATTTACATTCTTCAACCGCCAGTCAAATCTTTAATAAAGAATTATCAGAAGTAACGAAAGAGGATCGAAGAATGGCTAAGGCCGTTAATTTTGGCATTGTTTATGGTATGAGTCCTTGGGGCTTAGCTGAAGAAATTGGTATTTCAAGTATTGATGCTAGTAATTTTATCAATCGATATTTTATGATTTATCCCGAAATTAAACAATATTTAGATCAAGTAGTAAATGAATGTAAAACAGTTGGTTATACGACTACTTTATATCATCGTCGTCGTTATATTCCCGAAATTAATTCAAGTAATGGAGCACTTCGTCAATTTGGGGAAAGAACTAGTAAGAATGCTCCTATTCAAGGAACTGCTGCTGATATTATTAAAATGGCAATGATTAATGTTTATCATGCTTTTAAAGAAAAGAATTTAAAGAGTAAATTAATAGCCCAAGTCCATGATGAATTAATAGTAGATTGTGTAAAAGAAGAAACGGAAATAGTTAAAGTAATCTTAAAAGAAATTATGGAAGATGTTGTAAAATTAAAAGTTAAATTAACAGCGGAAGTAGCTTATGGCTATAATTGGGATATGAAATAGGAGGCAAATTATGCCAGAATTACCAGAGGTAGAAACCGTTAGAGCTACCTTAGAAAAGCAAATCATCGGTTATACAATAAAAAAAGTAAAGGTTTATTGTGAAAGAATCGTTTTAAATGAAAAAGAAGATGTCATCAATGCTAAATTAGTTGGTGAAACGATTCGTAAAATTAATAGGTATGGAAAATATTTAATCTTTATTTTAGACAAACATTCTTTCCTGTCTCATCTAAGAATGGAAGGTAAATATTTCTTAAAAAAAGAAGACGAAGAAAGAAATAAACATGAACATGTTATTTTTAGTTTTACTAATGGTTTAGAATTAAGATATCATGATGTGCGTAAATTTGGTCTGATTAAAATATTAGATACGACGGATATGAAAGAAATATTGAAGGAAGAAGAATTAAATAAATTAGGTCCAGAAGCGCATTCTTTATCTTTAAATGCTACTTATTTATTTAACAAATTACATAAATTAAAAGAAAGTCTTAAAACTGCTTTGCTTGATCAAACCATTATTTGTGGTTTAGGAAATATTTATGTTGATGAAGTAGATTTTTTATCAAATCTTAAGCCGACAACTAGTTGTCAAATGATAACTTATGATGATTGTGAAAATATTATCAAGAATTCACGTTTGGTTTTAAATAAGGCTATTGAAGCAGGAGGAACAACAATTCGTAGTTATACTTCTAGTTTAGGAGTAACTGGCCGCTTTCAATTAAATTTAAATGTGCATACTAAAGCTGGTAGTCCCTGTCCTCTTTGTGGAACGATTATTGAAAAAATAAAAGTGGGTGGTCGGGGAACTTATTATTGTCCATCTTGTCAAAAAGATCATCCTTTAATTGTTGGCTTAACAGGTTCCATTGGTAGTGGAAAGACAACTATTAGTAATTATTTAAAAGAAAAAGGGTATCTAATTATTGATACAGATGAAATATCGCGTTCATTAACTAAAGATAATAAAGAAATTTTAAATAAAATTAAAGAAGAATTTGGCCCAAGTTTTTTTATTAATGGGGAATTAAATAGAAAAGAATTAGGTGATTTAGTTTTTAATAATGAAAATGAAAGAAATAAATTAAATAATATCTTACATCCCGTTATTAAAGACAAAGTCAAAGAAATAATTAGAAATAGTAGTGACAAAATAATTTTTGTTGATGTACCACTACTTTTTGAATCAGGCTTTGATAAATTATGTAATAAGACTATTTGTGTAGTTGTCGATAAGACAGAACAAATTAAAAGATTAAAATTACGGGATAAATTAAATGATTTAGATATTCAAAAAAGAATTGATAGTCAAATGGATTTAAAGAAAAAAAGTGAACTAGCAACCTTTATTATTGATAATTCCCAAGATTTATGCTATACTTATAAACAAACAGATAAACTAATAAAAATCTTAGAAGGAGAAATAAACCATGATTAGAGATATTTTTTCCAATAGTTTTGAAACTGAATCAAGACACAATAATAAAAATTTGTTAACTCATTTTTATCAAAATAGTTATGATGATACTAAAGAAAAACTCTTTGCAGTCTTAAAACAATTCAATTATGTTGTTAAAGATGATAATGTTGATTATAAAGAAGTCTTGGCAGAAGGACGTCATGGCGATTTAATCATTACTTTTAATAGCGTATCTTATTATTTAACTGGTGTTGATTTTAAAATTAATGGTAATTATATTTTCCCTCTTAATCGTCCTATTAAAATGATTAAAGAATTATATAATAGTCTTGATAAAAAATTAAGTTTAAAAAATATTGGAGATAATAATGCCTAATAAGGAATTTAAAGATACTTATTTTACCATCTTTATTGAAAATACCTTAACCGATTTTGACCATGATACTCTAAATCGTTTATATCAACCTTTAATTGGTGATAACGCCAAAAAATTATATTTGGCTTTCTATCAAGTTTTAGGCGTCGGTAAAAAACAATCAGATAATATAATTCATCAAACTTTCTTTAATGATTTAAATATATGCGAAAAAGAATTTATATCTTTAAAAGAAATATTAGAAGCTGTTGGTTTAATTTCTACTTTTGTAAAAGATGATCATTATTTTTATTTAGTTAAAACGGTTTTAACTCCTTATGAATTTTTTGCGTCTAACACTTTACCAGTTCTTTTATATCAAAAAGTAGGTAAAGATAATTATGAAGAACTTAATATGGATTTCTTAGTTCGTTCTCATGATTTAACAGATGCGGTTGATATTACTAAACACTTTGATGAAGTATTTGAATTAACCGAAGAAAAATATGTTTTAACCAGTGGTGTTAATTTAATTAATAATGGTATCAGTATTAAGAATGCCAATTTCGATTTAGAACGTTTTAAAATGCGTATCATGAGTGATGAATTAATTGATAAAAATAAGCTTAATGATGATTTTTATGATTTAGTTTTACGTTATGGTTTTTTATATGGATTAGATGCGACTGACATGTATTTTGTAGTAAGAAGAAGTGTCAATGTCGATGGGGGAATTGACCAAATAAAAATGGAAAAAGAAGTTAAAGAAAGTTATAAACAAAAAAATCTTAATAAAGAATTTCAACCAATTGAAAGAAATATTGATGAAAAAGATAAACAAGCATTATTATTAGAAAAAAGAACACCTGACATGATTATGAATTCTTTATATCATACTCATCTTACATCAACAGAAATTGCAATGTTTGATAGTATCTTAAAAGAAACAGGAATCAGTGTTGGTTATTTGAATGCTTGTATCCTCTATGTTGATAAGAATAAGAAAGGGGAAATACCTAGCCGTAATTATTATTTAAAGATTATTAATAATTGGTTACGTTGTGGTATTAATACTACTACTCAAGCCTTAAAGGCGGATGAAATCTTAGAAGAAAGAAAGAAAAATAATTCTAATTATAAGAAGAAAGTCGTAAAAACTCCTAAATGGTATAATGAAGAGAGTGTTCAAGAAGACCAAAACCAAAATAGTGAAAACTTAATTACGATTGAAGAATTATTCAAAGTTAAGGGAGAATAATATGAATAAGAAAGATGTAATTTCCGAATTCAAAAAGATGGAACCCATTAAAACCATTGTTAATAAGAATTCCTTAAGTGATGAATTCTTAGATGATGAATTCTTAACTCTTTATAGCTATCATTTAAAGAAAAAGAAATGTCTTAATTGTCAAGGTTTACAGTTCTGTGGACAAGAAGATGTAGGTTATCAACCAGTACTTATCTTTAATGAACATTTCAATCTTGAATATGCTGGTTGTCCTTTCTTTAATCAAATAAAGAATAATGTCGATGAAAATAATAATTTAATCGTTGTGGGAACTAGTTTAGATAATATTGATCCTACAGGAAATGAACTTAAAAATAATTCTTATCGGAATAATTTATTATTAAAATTAAATGAAATATATAGTGATTATTTTAATAATAAAAACCCTAAAGGTTTATTTTTATCTGGTCCTTATGGCTGTGGAAAATCTTATATTATGGGACTTTTTGCGAAAAAATTCGCTGCTAAAGGTCAACAAGTTATCTTCGTTTATTTCCCAGATTTAGTTAGAACTATCAAAGCCGAAATTACGCAAGGTATAGAAGGCTATGTTGAAGATTTAAAGAATTGTGATGTATTAATTTTAGATGATTTCGGTGGGGAATCGATGAGTCCTTATATTCGTGATGAAGTCTTAGGTGCTGTTTTACAAGATCGAATGGAAAATAAAAAATTAACATTTATCACAACAAACTTAGATAAAGATAATCTTCATGAACATCTAGCAGAAAGTCATCAAAATATTGATGATTTAAAAGCGACAAGAGTAGAACAAAGAATTTATACTTTAATGGAAGTTTTTGATTTTAAAGATATTAATTATCGTAAATAAAGGGTTATTTAACCCTTTTTTTGTTTGAATAGTAATTCTTGTTAAATTGTGGTATAATATTATAGAATATGAGGTGATTTGATGCAAGAAGTAAAAGTAATTGGTGCTGGTTTAGCGGGTAGTGAAGCTGCTTTTCAATTAGCAGAACGAGGCTTTAAAGTTAAATTATATGAAATGAGACCAATTAAAATGACTCCCGCTCATAAAACAGGTGGTTTTGCGGAACTCATTTGTAGTAATTCATTAAGAGCAGCTAGCATAGAAAATGCTGTAGGGTTATTAAAAGAAGAAATGAGACAATTGCATTCTTTGATTATGGAAGCCGCTTTAGAAACAAAAGTAGAAGCTGGAGGAGCTTTAGCAGTAGATAGAGATTTATTTAGTGAATACATTACTAATAAATTAAAGAATCACCCTAATATTGAAATCATTAATGAAGAAGTTACTGATATTCCTACTGGTCCTACCGTTATCGCAACCGGTCCTTTGACGGGGACTACTTTACATGAAAAAATCAAAGAATTAGTTGGTAATGATTACATGTATTTCTTTGATGCTGTTGCGCCAATTGTTCGCTATGAAACAATAGATATGAATAAATGTTTTATCGCTTCACGTTATAACAAAGGGGAAGCTTCTTATATTAATTGCCCGATGAATAAAGAAGAATTCGATAAATTTTATAATTTCTTAATAAATGCAGAATGTGCAGAAAGTCATGATTTTGAACTTAAGGTCTTTGAAGGATGCATGCCAATTGAAGAAATGGCAAGACGGGGTGAAAAAACACTGTTATTTGGTCCGATGAAACCAGTTGGCTTAGATGATCCAAGAACTGGACGCTGGCCATATGCGGTTGTTCAACTTCGTCAAGATAATAAAATTAAGACTTTATATAATTTAGTTGGTTTTCAAACACATTTAAAATGGGGAGAACAAAAGAAATTATTAGCTTTAATTCCCGGTCTTGAGAATGCTGAAATAGTGCGCTATGGGGTAATGCACCGCAATACTTATATTGATTCAACAAAAGTATTAGATAACACATATCAATTTAGACCTAATCCGGATATCTTTTTTGCAGGTCAGATGACAGGGGTAGAAGGTTATGTCGAAAGTGCTAGTAGTGGACTGGTGGCAGGTATTAATATGGCTAGATATTTAAATAATCTACCTTTGATCCATTTTCCAGCTACAACGGCTTTAGGAGCCTTAGCTAATTATATAAGTTATAGCGAAGATAAAAATGTTTCTAATTTTGAACCTATGAATGTTAATTTTGGTATTTTTACTCCCTTTGATGAAAGAACATATAAAAAAGAAAGAAAAGCTCTTTATGCAAAAAGAGCTTTAGAGGAAATAGCAAAAATAAAAAAAGAATATAATATATAATAAGGAAAGGAGACTATATGGCGATTAAGAAATCGATTAGACCAAAAGAAAAAAGAAGTCTTAATAATCAAAGAGAAAATTTGAATATTAAAGCAAGCGATCAATCGACAGAAGCCTTGATGAAATATCAACAATATTTAACATCAGAACGTAATTATTCAACATATACTGTTAATAGTTATATCAATGATATTAATGAATTTCGTGATTTCTTAAAAGAAGATGATTTAGGAACTTTACTCAGTGCTTCAACGATTAATGCGCGTAATTATATGACTAGACTCTTCAATAAAGGTTATAAAAAGAAAAGTATCGCTCGTAAATTATCCAGTTTAAAAACTTTTTATCGCTATTTAGTCAGTGAAGAAATCTTAAAATCTAATCCTTTTGAAATGGTGGAATCACCTAAATTAGATAAAACTTTACCTAATTTTTTATATAAAGATGAAATTGAAAAAATCTTTAATTCAATTGATACTACTGATTCTATTGGCAAAAGGAATCTTGCAATCCTTGAAATTCTCTATGGTTCCGGACTTCGGGTATCCGAATTATGTAATTTAAAAGAAACCAATTTAGATTATGCTAATATGATGATTAAAGTTTATGGTAAAGGCGGGAAAGAACGCTATGTACCGATGAATAAAAGAACCGTGGAAGCACTTCGTAGTTATTTATTAATTGGACGCCCAGAGCTTATTTTAAGAAATGAATTGGATGCGCCTGATAATTTATTTGTTAATCATCATGGTGGAGCTTTAACAACGAGAGGAGTTAGAGTAATTTTAGATAAAATCTTACTTGATGCGGCGGAAACTCATCATATTTCTCCCCATACTTTAAGACATACTTTTGCAACGCATCTACTAGATGGTGGGGCAGATTTAAGAAGCGTTCAAGAGATGCTTGGACATTCTAATTTATCAACTACCCAAATTTATACGCATATTTCTACCGAACAATTAAAACGTTCAATGGAAAATCATCCAAGACAAAAACAAAATAAGATAGGAAATAATTAAATGTCAAATTTAGAAGTGATAATAGAAAAAGCTATTCTTAAAGATTTAGATGAAATACAAAAAGTAATAAAAGAAGCTTTTAAAAAATATCAAGATTTAGAAATTGATAAAGATATTAATCCTTTCTATTTAACAAAAGAACGCCTTAAATTTAACATTAGTTACCTAGAAGGGGAATTTTTATTAGCGAAAATTGATTCGCGAATTGTTGGTGGTCTTTTCTATTATTATGTTGATTATTTAAATAAAAGAATTCATGTCGATCAAATCTTTGTTTTACCAAAAGAACAAAAACAAGGTATTGGGACTAAATTAATTAATATATTGAAAAACGATGAAAAGGTTAAAGAAATCTATTTGGATGTTATTGATTTTGATAAAGATAATCTTAATTTTTATTTACATCAAGGGTTTAATATTGATGAATATATTGTTGAAAATGATAAAGAAAAATATTATTTATTGTGCTACAAAAAATAATTAAAGAAAAATTTATGATAAAATATATTGGTTTAAAATAATATAATTTGGAGAAGGAAAATGAATTTATCATATAATATTAGCTTTGCGATTGCATCGCTATTTATTACGGTTGTTTTAATTTTAATCATTAATCTAAAATATTCAGCATCTAGTATTATTAATAAACGTTATAAGATGTTCTTATATAGTTTATTCATTATGATAATTTTAGATATTGGAACAGTTATTTCTAATGATTATGCAAATAAAATTCCGCTTTGGCTTAATTTAATTTTAAATACTTTATATTTCTTAAGTGGAGCCTTGGTAGCAATCTTTTTTCTTTATTATTGTGTATCGATTGCTTTACCTAAAGTAAAACCTAATGATCGAAAGAAAATCTATTTAATTAATTTAATCATTTTGGGTATTTATATTTTAACGCTTATCTTCAATATCTTCTTTAAATTTTATTTTTATTATGATAATTATGTTTATACATCCGGTCCTTTATATTTATTTGTAAATTCGATTACGGTTCTTTATGTTATTGAATCCCTTTTCTTTATGATTATTTGTCGGAAGAGCTTCAATAAAACACAACTTATATGTACAGTAATCTTTTATGTTTCATTCTTCACATCTTTCATATTACAATTATTTATCTTTAAAAAGGTTTTACTTTCTGATTTTGGTTCAGCTATTGGTTGTTTAATTGTTTTCTTCTCTTTAGTTACGCCCGATTATATAAAACTTGTATCAACATTAAAAGAATTACAAGAATTAAAAGATTCTTTAGAAATTCAAGTCTTAAATAGAACATTAGAATTAGATAATGAAAAACAACAATATAAAGAATTAACGATTGAAACTTTATCATCACTAGCCCTAGTTATTGATGCGAAAGACCATTATACGAATGGACATTCCTTTAGAGTAGCTGCTTATGCGAAAGCTTTAGCTGCTAGCTTAGGATATTCAAAACAAGAATGTGAAAAGATTTATTTTGCGGGGCTGGTTCATGATGTTGGTAAAATCGGTGTTAGTGAATTAATTATTCGTAAACCATCAGCCTTAACCGCTGAAGAATATGCTCAAATCAAAGACCATACTACTATTGGTGGGGATATTCTAAAAGGTATCAAGAAATTTAAAGTCTTTGAAGAAGTAGCTAGATATCATCATGAAAGATATGATGGCTTAGGTTATCCTAATGGACTTAAAGGTCAAGAAATTCCGGTGTTTGCGCGTATCGTAGCTGTCTGTGATTCTTTTGACGCCATGATGTCTGATCGTAGTTATCGAAAAGCCTTAAGTCTTGATAAAGCATTATCAGAATTAGAAAATGGTAAAGGTAAACAATTTGATGCGGTTATCGTTGATACATTTATCTATTTAGTTAAGCGTTATGATGATTTTATTGGTAATCATCTCGATGAATTAGTAAATATGTCTTAATAAGGTAAATTACTAGAAAAAATATAATAAATTTGGTATAATACATAGTGGCAAAAAATACACATAAGAAATGAATGCGTCGCCAAGTCTATAAATAGATAAGAAAGCTAAATTTATAGGGCGGTCCATAATGATTTTCTTAGAGGCCTAAACAAAAATAAAATGGAGGTAAAAAAACATGGCTGTAATTACAATGAAGCAATTACTAGAAGCTGGCGTTCACTTCGGTCATCATACTCGCCGTTGGAACCCTAAAATGAAAGAGTATATTTATGGAGAAAGAAATGGTGTTTACATCATCGATTTACAAAAGACTGCTGATTTAATTGAAGTAGCTTATGCAAAAATGGTAGAAGTTGTTCGTAACAACAATTGTAAAGTATTATTTGTTGGTACAAGAAAACAAATTCAAGATATCATTCGTGAAGAAGCTCTTCGTGCTGGTCAATATTATGTAGACAAGAGATGGCTTGGTGGTACAATGACTAACTTCAAAACAGTTAGAAAGAGTATCGCAAAACTATATAATTTAGAACAAATGGAAAAAGATGGTATTTTCGAATCTTTACCTAAAAAAGAAGTAGTTGAAAAGAAAAAGGAAATGGCTAAATTAAATGCCTATTTTAGTGGTATCAGAGAAATGACTGAATTACCAGGTGCATTATTTGTCGTTGATCCTAAGACAGAACATATCGCTATTCAAGAAGCTCGTAAATTAAATATACCTGTTTTCGGTTTAGTTGATACTAACTGTGATCCAGATGATGTTGATTATATTATTCCTGCTAATGATGATGGTGTACGTGCTGTACGTCTAATCGTTGGTGTTATGGCTAATGCCGTTCTTGAAGGTAATGGTCAAGCTGTTGAACCATATACACTTCCTGAAGAAGAAAATGATTCAAAAGGTGAAAAAGAAGAAAAAGCAGCTAAAGTAGCTCCTAAAGAAAAAGCTGCTCCTAAAGCAAAACAACCTCGTAAAGCTAAAAAAGAAGAAAAAGTAGAAGAAGCTAGTGAAACTCTTCCTGAAGAAAAAGAAGAAAAAGTTGAAGAAGCAACTTCAAACGAAGCACAAGGAGAATAAACAATGATTACTGCAGCATTAGTAAAAGAATTAAGAGAAAAAACTGGCGCTGGTATGATGGATTGTAAGAAAGCTCTTACGGAATGTGATGGCAATCTTGACAAGGCTGTTGACTGGCTAAGAGAAAAAGGTATCGCTAAAGCTGAAAAGAAAGCATCAAGAATTGCGGCTGAAGGTTTATGTGATATCGTTATTAAAGATAATGCAGCTTGGATTTATGAATTAAATAGTGAAACTGACTTCGTAGCTAAGAATCAAAAATTCATTGATTTATTAACTAAAGTTGGTGAATATGCAGTTAGTTGTAATGCTGAAAGCGCTGAAGATGTTCTTAAAGCTTCTTTAAATGGAGAAACTGGTGAACAATTAATCGTTTCCGCAACTTCTATTATCGGTGAAAAGATTTCTTTACGCCGTGTTCAAAAAGTTGTTAAAGAAAATGATGAATGCTTTGGTGTTTATAAACACAATGGTGGTAAGATTGCTGTTCTAAGTGTTATTAAAGGTACTGATACAGATGCCGCTAAAGATGTTTGTATGCATGTAGCTATGTATGCTCCTAAATTCTTAGATTCATCTAAAATTGATCAAGCTTCTTTAGAACATGAATCAGAAATGATTAAATCAGAAATTGCTAATGATCCTAAAAATGCTTCTAAACCTGCTAATATCATCGAAAAGATGGTTGAAGGTCGTCTTAATAAATTTAAGAAAGAAGTATGTTTAGTAGATCAAGCTTTCGTTAAGAATCCTGATGTTACTGTAGCTCAATTCTTAGCATCTAAATCATCAAAAGCCGTTAATTATGTTCGCTATGAAGTAGGCGAAGGTATGGAAAAACGTCAAGATGATTTTGCTGCTGAAGTTGCCGCTCAAGCTGCTGCTGCTCAAAATAAATAATTGATAAATATAGGAGAGCGGAATATGGAAAGAGTATTATTAAAACTTAGTGGTCAGGCCTTATCAAAAAATGGTACTGGTCTTGATGGAAAAAAACTACACGATATTTCTTTAGAAATTAAGGCTTTAAAAGAAAGCGGATATCAAATTGGAATTGTTTGTGGAGCAGGAAATTTCTTCCGTGGACGAACTTCTAGTGAATATTCGATGAATCGTAGTGTGGCTGATAATATTGGTATGTTGGGTACCGTAATGAATGCGTTAGCCCTTCAAGATAGTTTAGAACAAGTTGGTTTAAAATCTTGTGTTCTAAGTGCTATATCAATGCCACAAATAGCTTTAACTTATTCTAAACCAGTTTGTGATGAATACTTCAGTAAAGATTATATTATAATTTTTGCGGGAGGAACTGGTAATCCATATTTTTCAACAGATACATGTGCAGCTCTAAGAGCTAGTCAAATCGGTGCTAAGAAGATTCTTATGGCGAAGAATGGTGTCGATGGGGTTTATGATAGTGATCCCGCAAAAAATAAAAATGCTAAAAGATATACTATTCTTAGCTACGATGAAATGATTGATAAATCTTTACAAGTAATAGACTTATCCGCTAGTTTATTATGTAAAGAAAATAATCTGGAAACAATTGTCTTTGATATGAATAAAAAAGATAATATTGTTAAAATTATGAAAGATAGTTCTTTAGGAACAATTATAAATGTAAAAGGAGAATAGAATATGCCTGAAATGATACTTTTAAATTGTGAAGACCGGATGGATAAAACTATCCAAGCGCTAGAAAGAGATTTCTCAAAAATAAGAACTGGGAAAGCTAATCCAGCTATTCTCAATGATGTTAAGGTTGATTATTATGGAGTTCCTACTCCTGTTACGCAAGTAGGTAGTGTTTCAGCCCCTGATGCGCAATCAATCGTCGTTAAACCTTGGGATACTTCTATTCTTAAAGAATTAGAAAAAGCTATTCAAACTTCTGGCTTAGGTTTAAATCCTTTAAATGATGGTAAAATTATTCGTATACCTATTCCACCTCTAACGGAAGCTACACGTAAAGATTTAGTTAAAAACAGTAAAAAAGTTGCTGAAGATAATAAAGTAGCAATTCGTAATGTTCGTCGTGATGCGATGGAAGAACTTAAAAAGTTAGAAAAAGATGGACAAATCAGTGAAGATGATTTAAAACGTTACGAACAAGAAGTTCAAAAACTTACTGATAAATTTATCGAAAAGATTGATAAATTAGCTAAGGAAAAAGAAGTAGACATTATGTCTATTTAAAAATAATATTTTATAAATTAAGATATTTTTCCACCCTTAGGGGTGGTTTTTTAATAAACAGGAGGGAATCATATGGAAATCAATGAATATCAAAAACAAGCAATGGAGACTTTGAATAAGGATTTAAAAGAAAAAGATGACATTTTACTTAATAGTGTTATGGGTTTATGTGGTGAAAGTGGTGAAGCCATTGATATTGTTAAAAAATATTTATTTCAAAAACATCCTTTAAACAAAGTAGAATTTGTTAAAGAATTAGGTGATATTGCATGGTATTTAGCAGAAGCAAGTTATAGCGTTGGTTATGATTTAGAAACAGTATGCAAAATGAATATTGAAAAACTAAAAACTCGTTATCCTAATGGTTTTTCCTATGAAGATTCTCTTAAAAGAGTCGATGAAAAGAAATAATAAAAATTGTTTAAATATAGTTAATATAGACTTGTTATAATACATTAGTTGTAAAAGAAGATTTTTTATTGTAAAATAGATTATAATAAAAGATATCGAGGGAAATAAAATGAAAAAAGATGAATTAAAAGAATTAGTACTTACCAAACCTTTACCAAATAATATCGGTATCATTCTTGATGGTAATGGTAGATGGGCTAAAAAAAGAGGCTTACCTCGAATTGCTGGTCATGCGAAAGGAATTAAAACTTTAGTGGAAATAGCGGAAGCTGCTCAAGATTTAGGACTAAAAAATGTTTTAGTTTATGCCTTTTCCACCGAAAATTGGTCTAGACCAGAACCAGAAGTATCTTTTTTAATGAAAGCTTTAATTGATTCTTTAAATAAATATAAAGCAAGAATTATTAAAAGAAAAACCAGAATTAAAATTATTGGTGAAAGAACTAATTTAACACCTAAAATTTTAGAAGCGATTGAAAATATTGAAGAATCTACTAAAGAATTTAATAATTTCACTTTATATATTTGTTTTAATTATGGCTCTCGTCAAGAAATTGTTCATGGCGTAAAAGATCTTTGTCAAAGAGTTGTAAATTGCGAATTAAAGATTGAAGATATTACACCAGAATTATTTGATCAAGCCTTATATACTAAAGAAGTAGGACCAATTGATTTATTAATTAGAACAAGTGGTGAAGAAAGATTAAGTAATTTCTTGTTATGGCAATTAGCTTATAGTGAATTTGTCTTTACAAAAACATATTGGCCTGATTTTCATGAAAAAGAATTCTTAGAAGCAATTTATGAATATCAATCGAGATCACGTCGTTTTGGTGGGGTGAAAGAAGAAAATGTCAAATAGTAAGAAAAGAGTTATTACCGCTATAATTCTTGGTTTAGTACTTATTCCCTTTATCTTTTTTGGTGGCTATTTCTTTTTTGGTCTTTTAGCAATCCTAGCCTTTTTAGGTACTTATGAAGTTGTTAAAATGCATAATGAAAAAAGAAATATTCCAGTTATCTTTAATTATGTGGTACCTTCATTTTCCCTTGTTTTTGTGCTTCTTATGATGCTTGTGAAATTAACTAATTACTTATCTTTGATGAAAATCTTAATTTTTGGTTTAGTAATTTGTTTCATTTTCATTTTAGTTGTATCTCTACTTTATAAAGAACTTAAAATAACTGATGGTTTCTTTTATATTGGATCAATTTTTTATGCGGGATTATCCTTTGGTTTAATGGGTATTATTAGAAGTAGTAATATAATAACGGAACATGAATTAATGATTGGTAGTTATAATATTAATGTTTCTGGTTTAAGTATCTTTATTTTGGTACTTTTAACTAATATGTTAACGGA
Organism: uncultured Bacillota bacterium; assembly: GCA_946611195.1. Taxonomy (GTDB): domain Bacteria; phylum Bacillota_I; class Bacilli_A; order ML615J-28; family CAG-313; genus UBA1737. The sequence continues at coordinate 3,509 of CAMODB010000012.1, read as the reverse complement.
TGTCTTTGCGTATGAAGTGGGAAAAAGAATTGGTAAAAGAAAACTTATCCCTGATGTGAGTCCTAATAAAACGATTGAAGGTAGTATTTTTGGTTCTTTAATTGGGTCTTTAGTTGGCTGTTTTGTTTTTGTTTTATTAGAATATTTCTTAGGCTTTAATTTAATCAAGATTAGTAATTATTTCCTTCATATTCTTATTATCTATTTAATTTGTTTATTCTTATCAATTGTTAGTCAATTAGGAGATTTAGTAGCATCTAAACTTAAAAGAGAATATGAAATTAAAGATTATGGGACAATTTTCCCTGGTCATGGGGGAGTAATGGATAGATTTGATAGTTTAATTTTATCCAGTGCAATCTTCTTTATTATTTTAGGTTTATTAGGAGTAGTACTATGAAAAATGTTATATTACTTGGTGCTACAGGTTCAATTGGTACACAAACATTAGATTTATTAAAAGAATTTAATAAGGAATATAAATTAGTAGCTTTTTCTTTTGGTAAAAATATAGAGAAAGCAAAACAAATTATTAATGAATTTAAACCAGCTTTAGTATCTTGTGAATTAAAAGAAGATTTGGAAAATTTAAAAAAAGAATTTAAAGATATTGAATTTTGTTATGGCCGAAATGGTTTAATTAAAGTTGCTACTTATGAAACCCAAAATCCTATCGTAATTAATTCTTTAGTTGGTTCTTGTGGACTTGAACCAACTATCAAAGCGATGGAAATAAATAGAGATATTTATCTTGCAAATAAAGAAACCTTAGTTGTTGGTGGAAAATTAGTTAAAGAAATAGCAAAAGAAAAGAATGTAAAAATAATTCCGATTGATAGTGAACATTCAGCTATTAAACAATTAATTGATGGTCATAATAAAAAAGATATTAAACGTTTAATTATTACAGCTAGTGGCGGAGCATTTCGTGATAAAACAAGATTAGAATTAGTAAATGTTACGAAAGATGATGCGTTAAAACATCCTAATTGGCAAATGGGAGAAAAGATTACTATTGATTGTGCAACTATGATGAATAAAGGCTTTGAACTATTAGAAGCCCATTATTTATTTGATATTGAAATGGATAAAATAGTACCTCTCCAACATAAAGAAAGTATTATTCATTCAATGGTTGAATTTAATGATGGTTCGATTTTTGCGCAAATGGCTTCTAGTGATATGCATTTACCAATTAAATATGCGTTAATGCATCCTAAACATACTAAAAGTAGTAATATTAAACCTTTAGATATTGAAAATATTTCTTCATTGTCTTTTCAAAAAATTGATTATGAAAAATATCCAATGATAACTTATGCTGCTTATGCTTTAGAAAAAGGGGATATTTATCCTACTATTCTTAATGCTAGTAACGAAGCTTGTGTGCGTTTATTCTTAGATGGTAAAATTAAGTTCTTGGATATTGAACGAATCGTTAAAGAATGTTTAGATTCTAAAGATTATGAAAAATATAGTTTTGAAGAATTTAATTTAGATTTAATATTAAAAGTTGATAGAACAGTTAAAGATGACGTTCTAAATGGAAAGTATTGGTGATAAAATGATTTATTACATTTTAGGTTTATTAGTCTTCATCATTGTCTTAATGGTAATTGTGGCAGTTCATGAAGGTGGTCATTTCCTTATCGCAAAAAAATCAGGTATTCTTTGTCATGAATATTCTTTAGGAATGGGACCTGCAATCTTTCAAAAGAAAAGAAAAAATGGGGAAACTGTTTTTTCGATTCGGGCTTTTCCTATTGGTGGTTATGTATCTATGGCCGGTGAAGAAGCCGATGAAGATATCTTAAAAGGAATTGAAAAAATAAAATTAGTTTTAGATAATGACCGAGTTTCAACTTTAGTCCTTGTTCTTGATAATCCTAAATATCAAGATCTTAAGACTTATAAGATTGTTGATTATGATTTATTAGGAACAAAAGAAGCTAAAGAAGATGAATTATTTATTCGTGTTGTTGATGAAGAACAACCAGAAATGGAACCATTACGCTTTATTGTTAACCGTGATTGTATGGTTAATTATAAAAAGAAAGAAGCTATTCAAATAGCTCCTTATGATAGACGTTTCACAAATAAAGGTTGGTTTAAACGTTTCTTTTCTATTTTAGCTGGTCCATTTATGAATTTCGTTTTTGCGTGGTTCATCTTCCTTTTAATGGGTATTTTCTTTGGTTATGCGGATACCTCAACTACGAAAATAAGTGAAGTAACAGGTTCAGCATTAGAAGCAGGACTTCAAGATGATAATGTAATTCTTAAAATAAATGATACTGATCTTAGTGATTGGAATAGTTTACAAAAAGTAATGGCCGAAATCTCGACTGGTAAAACCCAATCAAATTCTAATCCTGGTATTTCTTCTAGTGGTGAACTTAAATTAGCATATAAAGATAATGATAAAGCTACAGAAATAAAAGAAGTTTTAGTTAAGCCAACTATTTATTTTACTTCATCCGATTTAATTGTTAAATATGATGAAGAATTAGGTGGAGTAGTTATTAATAATCCAACGATGGAAAAAACAAAGATTGAAAAAGCTGGACTTAAAAATGGTGATTTAATTTATAAAATTAATGATACAGAAATTAATGATATTCCTTCTATCTTGTCTTTTTATAATGATAAGGTCCAAGAAAATACAAAAGAATTAACTTTCTATGTAAAAAGAAAGGAAAATAATGAATTAAAAACCATAGATACTGGTTTTGTAGTTAATATTTATACTTTATCAGATCTTGATGCGAATAACTTAGATCCTGTTCGTGTTGTAATGGGTGTAAGTACTGGAAGTAGTTTCCAATTCAGTAAATTACTTTATATGCCATTTGTAGAAACCGGTAGAGCAAGTGGACAAATTTTAAAGACTTTACGTCAATTATTCAATAAGAATTCTAGTATTTCCATTATGGATTTATCGGGACCCGTTGGTATCTTTAATTTGTTTACTCGTTTAGTTAAAGGACCGGATGCTATATACAATATATTGTATTGGACAGGATTAATTTCGGTTAATTTAGGAGTTGTCAATTTATTACCAATCCCAGCTCTTGATGGTGGTCGTATTGTCTTCTTACTTTATGAAGCAATAACTCGTCGTAAACCAACACCAAAAGTGGAAAATATCATTATAACAGTAAGTTTTGTACTCCTATTAGCCTTATCAGCCTTTATCTTAATATCAGATATTATTAAATGTTTTTAATATAAATCACTTTAACTTTTTACAGTACTTAACTTTTAACAGTACTATAGAAATTGGACATTTGAATGTCCAATTTTTTATTATTAAGTCTTTTTCTATTGCAATCCCATTTTTTATTTTGTTTTCTTATGATAAAATATTATAAAGTAGGTTATTATGAAAGAAATTGTGAAAATCTATTTATTTGATTTAGAAAAAAATGATCTTAATTTAATAAAAGATATTTTAAATAAAAAATTAAATCTAAATAAAATAGAATTAGATAATATAAAAAAATATAAAA
>CAMODB010000011.1 GCA_946611195.1 uncultured Bacillota bacterium | reverse complement strand
CTGGGAGTGGCAAAAGATTCATAGAATCTAATAATACTATAGATACAACCAATAAAGTATTATATAAAATCAATCAAATTCCTCTTTATATTTATAGTTTAAGGAAGTTTTATGATTTTAATTTTGATAAGATTTATTTAGTGGTCAGTAAGATAGATTTTGATAATGTTAAAGAATATTTAAACAATACTAAATATCAAAATATAAATCTAATTCTTGGTGGAAAAAGACGTCAAGATAGTGTTAAAGAAGCTTTAAAATTAGTTCAAGAAGATTATGTATTAATTCATGATGCAGCTCGTCCTTTAATAGAAAAAGATGATATTAGAGAATTATTACAATTAATGCCTAATTATGAATGTGGTACTACTTATCAAAAAAGTGTAAATACTTTAAGAAAAGTAGAAGAGAATAATATTACTTTACTTAATCGTGATAATATTTATCAAATCACTACTCCGCAATTTTTTAATAAAAAATTATTCCCCATTATTCTTAATAATGAAAAAGATATTACGGATGAAATAAGTTTATTTGAAAATAATCAACCATTCTTTTATCTAACCAAAAATAATAATTTAAAACTCACAACAAAAGATGATTTAGATTATATTGAATATAAATTAAATAAAAATTATGAATATTTTGTTGGTCATTCTTTAGATTATCATAAATTTAGTGAAAGTGGTACATTAATATTAGGTGGTCTTATCTTTAATGATTATCCAGCCTTAAGTGGTCATAGTGATGCGGATGTCATTTATCATAGTGTTGCAGAAGCTTTGCTTGGATCAACTTCCTTAGGCGATCTAGGTGATTTTTATCCTGATAATGATGAAAATATTAAAGGTATAAAATCTAGTCTTATTTTAGAAGAAATAGTCAAAAGAATTCACGATTTAGGTTTTGAAATAGTTAATATCGATATTATGGTTTATTTAGAAAAACCTAAATTAAAAGATTATAAAAAATTAATGGCTATGAATATATCTAAAGCTACTAATTGTGAAAATGTTTGTGTTAAAGCTGCTACTTTAAATAAATTAGATTTATTAACCCAAAATAGTGGTATTGGTAGTGAAACATATCTTTTAATTAAAAGAAAAAAATAAAAATTGAATGTAGGCGTTTAATTCGTTTACATTCATTTTTTACCCAATATTGTTAAAAAAGGTGTATAATATATTAGATTAAGTCGTAATAAATAGAAATGTGGTGAAATAATGACTAGAGAAGAAACAATTAAAGAAATAAAAAAAGTCATCAAAAAATTAAGACCATATCTTAATGGTGATGGTGGTGATTTAGATTTTGTCGATTATCGTGACAATATCGTCTATATCCGTTTACTTGGGGCTTGTATGGGTTGTTCCGTTAGTGATGATACTATTCAAAATAGTATTGAAGCAATGATGCTGGAAGAAGTGCCAGGAGTAATTGGGGTAGAAGCCGTTAATGATGAGGCCTAATAGATGAAAGTAGGAGATATCGTTATCGCAAAAATCACCAGTATCGTTGGTTATGGTGCTTTTGTAACTGTAGAAGATTATGATGGATTAATTCATATATCGGAATTTTCTGATCATTTTGTTCGTAATATTGCGGACTTCGTAAAAGTTGGAGAAGAAATTAGAGCACGTGTGCTCGATATTGATGAAGAGAATAAAAGAGTAAAATTAAGTTATAAATCTTTACATAAAACCCGTGGTGTTAAATGTAAAGTACCAGAATATAAAATTGGTTTTCAAACATTAGAAAAGGATCTTGACTCTTTTATTAATAATTATAAAGAGGAAGAGTAATGAAATATTTAAAAATTAGTGTTCTATTAATAATTATCATAACTTCATTTATTATTTTTATGGCGCCTCATAATAAATATGTTGATGAAAGAATCAATAATAATTATCCAAAGCTTTTGGATAATCAACATATTATAGTAGAAATAAGTGGGCGTGAAACAGTAGAATTAATTAAAAAGAAAAAAGATTTTGTAATCATGATGGGATTTTCTCCTTGTCCATGGTGTCAAAATCTAATGCCTTATTTAAATGAAGTTGGTAAAAATGAAGGTTTAAAACAAATATATTATTTAGATATTTTAGATATGCGAAATAATATCAATAGTTTAGACCGTAAATATTATAATTATTTATATGATTTATGTAAAGAACAAGGTGGTCTTGATTTAGATAATGATCGGATATCAGCTCCAACAACTTTTGTAATTAAAAATGGTAATATTGTAGCTTATCATTTAGGAACGGTTGATAGTCATGTATTTAAAGATGGACATTTACCAGCTTTAAATCAAGAACAAATAAATGAATTAAAAACAATACTTACAAGATTATTTCAAAAAATAAAATAATCTTGTATTATTTTTATAGGTGAAATATGAAAATAAAAATCATAAATGAAGAAAGAATGATTAATTTAGGATATATCTTAAAAGATTTTTATTATCCTAATTTAGTAATAACTCTAACTGGTGATTTAGGAGCTGGTAAGACTACTTTTACTAAAGGAATAGGTAAAGCCTTAGGAATTAAAAGAGTCATTAATTCTCCTACTTTTACTATTATGAAAGAATATACAGAAACTAATAAATTAAATGGTATTGAAGCTTTATATCATTTAGATGTTTATCGTTTAAATGAAACTGGTGCCGATTTTGTTTTAGAAGAATATTTCTATCAAAATGGTTTAAGTGTTATTGAATGGGCAAATAATACTAAAGATTTAATTCCTTCAGCACATTGGAGTATGAATATAAATATCGATAATGACAATAAGCGGATAATGGAATTAAATATTTATGATGATATAACCGATATAAAGAAAATAGAAATATTACTAAAAGGAGAAGGATATGAAATTATTAATTGATTCTTCCACATATTATTTGATTTTAGCTTTAATAGATGAAAACAAGATAACTACATTTAATCGTTATGGCCGCAATGATCATTCAGAAACCTTAGTTGATTATTTACAAAAATTCTTAAATGCCAATAAGATTGATGTTAAAAAAATAAAAGAAATATATATTGGTCGTGGTCCTGGTTCTTATACCGGAGTAAGAATTTGTGGTGTAGTTGGTAAAGTTTTGAGTTATTCCTTAAATGTTAATTTATATTCTTTTTCTTCTTTAGATTTATTAGCTTATGCCTATCTTGATAAAGATAAAGTATTACCAATGATTGATGCAAATAAAGACCATTGTTTTTATAAAACTATCTCTTTTAAAAATAATCTTAAAACAGAAGAAAGTTTTATTGAAAAACAAAAGATTAATTTAGATTTTAATAATTATTATAAAATAACAATGGAAAACTTAATTAATGATAATAAAATAGATACAGCTATAAAAAATTTAATGAAAGATAATAATTATCAAAAAGAAAGTAATCTCGATTATAATCCTAATTATCTTCGTGAGGTGATTTAGTGATTAGAAAAAGTAATTTAGCTGATTTAAAAAAAATTAAAGAATTAGATGAATTATATTTAGATCACCATCTTGATTTAAGTTATTATCAAAAAGAATTAGAAAATGAATATCTATTATATTTAGTTTATGAACAAGATAAAGAAATAATTGGTTTCTTTGAAGGAAGTCTAATCGATGATACTTTAGAAATCTACAATATTGTAATTACTAAAGAATATCAAAGAAGTGGTAAAGGAACTGAATTTTTTAAATATTTAATTAATAATTATCCAAATATCAAAAAGATGATATTAGAAGTAAGAGCTGATAATTTAAAAGCCATTAATTTTTATAAAAAGAATGATTTTAAACAATTAAATATTCGCCCTTCTTATTATCCTGATGGAATGGATGGATTACTTTATGTAAAGGAGATAGAAAGATAAGATGATAATCTTAGCTATTGAAACCAGTTGTGATGAAACAGCAATGGCCATTGTTGAAGATGGTAAAAAAGTCATCGCAAATTATGTTTACACCCAAATAAGCATTCATACCTTATATGGTGGAGTCGTACCAGAGATTGCGTCTAGAGAACATATAAAGAAGATTACTTATGTTTTGGATGCTACCTTAAAAGAAGCCAAGATGAAAATTGATGATGTTGATTATATTGCGGTTACGGCAAAACCAGGTTTACTTGGTTCTTTAATGGTTGGTATTAATTGTGCTAAAACTTTAGCTTTAGTATATAATAAACCACTTATTATGGTTGATCATATCTATGGACATATCTATGCTAATTATCTAGAAGATGATTTTATTTTCCCACTTCTTGCGTTAGTAGTATCAGGTGGACATACTGAACTTGTCTTAATGAAAGATCATTATGAATTTGAAATTCTTGGTGAAACAATGGATGATGCGGTTGGCGAAAGCTATGATAAAGTAGCTCGGGTTGTCGGTGTAGGTTATCCTGGTGGACCAATCATTGATAAAATGGCCTCAATTGGTAAACCAACTTATAAATTACCTCGTCCTGATCCAGGGGATTATAATTTTTCTTTTTCGGGTTTAAAGAGTGCCGTAATTAATCTATATCACAATGAAACAATGAAAGGTAATGAAATTAACAAAGAAGATTTAGCAGCTTCTTTCCAAGAAGCCGTAATAGATTGTTTAGTTAATAAAACAATGAAAGCTGTAAGTGAATATAAAGTTAAACAAGTAATTGTTGCCGGTGGTGTAGCTGCTAATAAAGGACTTCGTCAAAGATTAGGCGAAGAAGTAACTAAACAAAATATTAAATTTACAATTCCTAGTTTTAAATATTGTACCGATAATGCTGCTATGATAGCATCAGCAGCCTACAATCAAATCAAACATGAAAACAATAGTGCAAAATAAAAAATTGCACTATTTTTAATTGCAAAATTATATATATATCTATAAACTGTGATACAATTTAAAAAAGGAGGTCTTTCTATGAAGAAAATAGTAGTGTTGTTTTTAGTATTGAGCAGTTTTATATTGACAAGTTGTGAAATAACAAAGGATTATTATATTCCTAATGGTGAAATATATGCTAATAAAATAGGTAATGATAAATTATCTTTTGATAATATATATCTATATAATCTTGCTGATACTAATTATTTAAGTAAAATCAATTACCGCAAAATAACTAAACTTACTTATTTGAAATATTCTTATGATGAGTCATTAAGAAATGAATATTTTAATCAATATCAAGCAGTAATTGATAGGTTGCATGAAATAGAACCAGAAATTGCTGATTTAGTTAATATCTATCATCTTCCTGAAACTGACCCTGCTTTTGATGAATATTTTAATCTCTTTAATGAATTGGATAAATACGAACGCTTATTAAAAAAATTATTAAATTATAATGAAGAAATATCAAAAGAAGAATTTTATGAAGCACTAGATAGAGCAGGTGAAGAATATTGTGCATACACAACTGGTATTATTTCCAAATCGAGATATGATTTTTACGTAGGACAAAAAATAGTAAATTTGCTTGATGAGTATCTATATTTTGATGGTCAAGAAAGTGTTCAACCGCATATTGTTTGGAATGGTCGTACTAATTATAAAACTAGTTTTCAAATTATGTATCCAGTGACAAATGAAACATATTGTTTTCATGGTAATTATTTTAAAGGTATTAATTATAATTCTAATGGTGAAGATCATGAAATATTTATAAATAATTGTCTTTGTGTTCCTATTTGTAAAACCTTCCTAAGACCAGAAGGAATTGGTGATCCAGAAGGCTTATATGTTGAACATATTGATGGTCAAATTGTTAGTTATAAAATAAAAATTGAAACTGAATGTTATGAAAGACCATCTATACAGATGTATTGTGATGAAAAGCAAAGTGATGGTATCATTATTAAAGAAAAAATTTATGCATCATCATTAAAAAAATTAAGAGTTGAAGATGCTGTTTATTTTGAAGAAACATCTAATTATAATACTAAAATTATTGGCGATAGTTTAGTCTATAAAGATGGTAAATATCATGCTGTAAGAAGAGGATATTGTAAATTAATAATTACTGATAATTATGATAAACAAATTGGAATATATAATTTTTTAATTGAATAAAATGTATAATAAAGTCTTATCTTAGGATAAGACTTTTAATTTACTCTAAAGCAATAACAATGTAAAATTAAAGTAAATATGGTAAAATTGTTTGAAGAATTTGGATTTTTTTAAGGTATTAAAAATTATAGTTAGAAAAGGAGTAAAAAAATGGGTGTTAAAATTGTTGATACTTGTTTAAGAGATGGTCATCAATCCTTAGCTGCTACCCGTCTTTCAACTGCTGATATCTTACCGGTTGCGGAAAAATTAGATAAAGCCGGTTATTATGCATTAGAAGTTTGGGGCGGTGCTACCTTTGATGCTTGCTTACGTTTCTTAAATGAAGATCCTTGGGAAAGATTACGTCTAATTCGTAAAGCTTGTCCTAACACAAAATTACAAATGTTATTTAGAGGACAAAATATCCTTGGTTATCGTCATTATGCTGATGATGTTGTTGAAATGTTTGTAAAGAAATCTTTAGAGAACGGAATTGATATCATTCGTATTTTTGATGCGTTAAACGATTTAAGAAATTTAAAGAGTGCTGTTGACGCTACCAATAAATACAAAAAAGAATTTGGCGGTCATTGTCAAATTGCCTTATCATATACTACTAGTCCTGTTCATACAATTGATTATTATGTTGAACTTGCAAAAGAAGTAGAAAAGATGGGTGCTGATTCTATCTGTATTAAAGATATGGCAGGGGTACTTCTTCCTGAAGCTAGTTATGAATTATTCTCTAGATTAAAGAAAGCTGTATCACTTCCTTTAGAACTTCATACCCATTGTACAGGTGGTATTGCTGAACTTTCAATGCAAAAAGCTATTCAAGCAGGTTGTGATATTGTGGATACTGCTTTATCGCCATTCTCTGGAGGAACTTCTCAACCTTGTACGCAATCCTTATGTTATGCATTACAAGGAACAGAATATGATCCAAAATTAGATTTATCGGCTTTAGAAGAAGCAACACAACTTCTTGAACCAGTTAGAGATCGTTTTATTAAAGAAGGTAAAATTAATCCTAAGGCTTTAACTGTTAATCCAAATATATTAAAATATCAAGTTCCTGGTGGAATGTTATCTAACCTTATGAGTCAATTAAATAGTCAAGGAGCGATGGATCGTTATGAAGAAGTATTAAAAGAAATACCTCGTGTTCGTAAAGATTTAGGTTATCCTCCTCTTGTTACTCCTCTATCGCAAATGGTTGGTACTCAATCCGTAATGAATGTTCTTTTTGGTGAAAGATATAAATCTTGTCCAAAAGAAATCGTAGAATATTTAAAAGGTAATTATGGTAAAGCACCAGCAGAAGTAAATGAAGAAGTAAGAAAGAAGATTATTGGTGATAGTGAAGTAATCACTTATCGACCAGCTGATCGTATTGAACCAGAATTTGAAGCAATGAAAGAAAAATATAAAGACATTTGTAAGAGTGATGAAGATGTTCTTTCTTGTGCTTTATTCGAAAATGTTGCGGTTAAATTCTTAACTGAAAGAAATAATCCTAAAAGTGATGTTGAAGTGGAAGAATTTAACGTAGTAATAGGAGATTAATTATGTTTTTAAAAATAGAATCAATTGATCCATATAATCTATCTATTGGTGAAACATTACTAATAGCAGTAGTTTGTATGCTAATCGTTTTTGCCATGTTAGCCCTTCTTTGGGGAATTGTAGCACTTACATCATTTTTACTTAATTTAAGAAAACAAAAAAATATTTCTGTTGACGAAAATTTAAAAGTAAATGTTGATGAATATAATGATACGAAACCACTAACAATGGAAGATATTAAAGATGAAGATATGATGGTTGCTGCTCTTGTTGCGACAATCGAATATCATAATGAAGTAAAAGAAGACGTTAGAGTTGTTTCAATTAAGGAATTAAATTAGGAGAAGGATATATATGAAAATTTATAAAATTAAAGTAAATGGTAAAGCTTACGAAGTAGAAGTAGAAGCAGTATCAGAATCAAATAAAAAAATTGAAGTAGAAAAGAAAGAGGAAACTAAAGTAGTTTCTAGTGGTGCTGAACAAGTAGTTAAAGCACCAATGGCTGGTTCCATTCTTGATGTCAAAGTTAGCGTTGGTCAAAGTATCAAAGTAGGTGATACTTTAGTCATTCTTGAAGCTATGAAATTAGAAAATGAAGTAAAATCCCAAGTAGCTGGTGTTGTAAAAGAAATTAAAGTCAGCAAAGGCTCAAATGTTAAAAATGGTGATCCAATCATCATTGTAGCCTAGAGAAGGTTATTATGGATTTTATCGTTAATCTATTCAAAAATTTCTTTGAAAGTATGGGATGGATGAGCGGTGGAAGTTTTGATTCAAATTTCCCACTTCGTCTTATTATGATTGTCATTGCGTTAATCTTAATATTCCTTGCTATAAAGAAAGATTTTGAACCATATTTATTAATTCCGATTGGTGTAGGTATTCTACTTACTAACCTTGCTCCTGCATTATATGATGCACAAAAAGGTAGTGGTTTACTTTACACAATGCATGTTGGTATTAGTTTAGAATTATTCCCACCACTTATTTTCTTGGGTATTGGTGCAACAACCGATTTCGGACCATTGTTATCTAATCCTAAATCATTATTACTTGGAGCTGCTGCTCAATTAGGTATTTTTGCTACTTTTATTGGCGCAATCCTTTTAGGCTTTGATGGTCTTGTTGCCTCTTCAATTGGTATTATTGGTGGTGCTGATGGTCCTACGGCTATATTCTTATCCAATAATTTACTTAAGGATGGAATGAATTTTGGTAATAGTTTATTTAATATTAGTGGTATTGATGCTGGTATGTTAAAAGCCATTATCGCAATCGTTGCTTATTCATATATGGCCTTAGTTCCAATTATTCAACCACCAATTATTAAACTTCTTACTACGAAAAAAGAAAGAACTATCCACATGGATCAAACCAGAGAAGTAACAAAAAGAGAAAAGATTTTCTTCCCAATCATTGTTATGATTTTAGTAATCTTACTTATCCCTTCTTGTGCACCTCTAATTGGTATGTTAATGCTTGGAAACTTAATTAAAGAAAGTGGTGTTGTACCTAACTTAGTAGATGCTGCTGCTAAATATTTAATGTATATTGTAACTATTTTATTAGGCTTATCAGTTGGTGCTACAGCCCAACTACATTCATATCAAGAAGGTTTATTATTTATCATTATCCTCTTCCTTGGTTTAATTGCTTTCTCTTTCGCAACAGCCGGAGGTGTCTTAATTGGTAAATTAATGTGTGTATTAACTAAAGGTAAGATTAATCCTATGATTGGGGCTGCTGGTGTATCAGCTGTTCCAATGGCTGCACGTGTAGTTCATAAGATTGGTCTTGAAGAAGATAATTCTAATTATTTACTTATGGCTGCTATGGGTCCAAATGTCGCTGGTGTTATCGGATCAGCGGTTGCAGCTGGCTTATTGCTTAGTATCTTTGGGTAATATAGGATGAAATTAAGAGTTTTAACGAGAAGTGCTATTTTTTTAGCACTTCTAATCATATCTAGTTATATTTCATTCCCAATTTCCGAAATTTCTTTCACTTTACAAGTCTTAGTAGTATTACTAATTAGTTTATTACTTCCTTTTAAGGAAAGCTTCTTAATTATATTATTATATTTTATTATGGGTCTACTTGGTTTTCCAGTCTTCTCTCAAGGTGGAGGCTTTGCGTATTTAATGAAACCTAGTTTTGGTTATCTACTTGGTTTCTTATTTAGCCCAATTTGTGTAGCCTTAGTAAATAAAATTAAAATCAAGAATCGCTTTGTTCTTGATAGTTTTGCTTCTATCTTATCGCTAATTCTTATTTATTTATTTGGTACTATCTATTTCTTCTTTATCATGAATGTGGTTAATGGTGTTAATTATTCTTTATCAAAAATTATCGGCATTTGTATTATTCCCTTTATTCCGATTGATTTAATGAAGATAGTTGCCGCAGTAATTATCATGGTAAGCTTAAGAAAGATTATTAAGATTAAGGTAGTAGAAGAAAATGAAAAGAAAATAGTTAATAAAAGAAGGCATTTAATAAAAAGATAAATTATGAAATATTTATATTTTCCAACCCTTTCATCTACTAATGATTATTTAAAAGAACATTATTTAGATTTAGACTATCCAACTTATTGTGTTACTTATAATCAAACTAAAGGACGAGGCCGAACTGGTCATTCTTGGGAAGCTAGTCCTAATCTAAATTTAGCTTTATCGGTTCTTTTTAAAGTCGATGATATCAAAGAAAATATCACTTTAAAAGCCGCTATTGCGGTGACGAAAGCCTTAAAAAATATTATAGATTTAGCTTATAATATTAAATGGCCAAATGATATCTTAATTGGTAATAAGAAAATCTGTGGTATCTTAACCGAAGGAATAACTACAAAAGATGCTATCTATTTAATTATCGGTATTGGTGTAAATATTAATCAAATTAATTTTTCGAAAGATATTGATGACAAAACCACTTCTTTAAAAAAAGAAACCGGTAAAGAATATTTGATTAAAGATATTGAGGATGAAATAATTAATAAACTAAATTTTATAATAAATCATTATAACGATCAATTAGATGTTGATTTTATTAAAAAACATCTTTATGGAATGAATAAAGAAATAAGTTATCATCAAGGTCAGGAAATAAAAAAAGGTCGCATAATTGATTTAAAAACAAATGGTGAATTAGTAATAGAAACAGAAAACGATATTAAGAATATTCGAACGGGAGAAATCACCATTATTCGTTAAACAAAATAAAACGTGTTAGATGGAAATCATCTAACACATTTTTTAATTAATTTTTTTCTTTTTAAATAAAATATTTAAAAAACCTTTTTTTACCTTCCTTTGTGATATAATATAAAAAAAGAGGAGAAAAAGAAAATATGATTAAACCCTTAGGCCAAAATATACTTGTAAAAAAAATTGATAATGAAAATAATTCTAAAATTATTTTCCAAGAAGAATCGAATATTTATCTTGTTCTTGCGCTTGGAAATCAAGTCAAAGAAAATCTAATTAATAAAAAAGTATTTATAAAGACTAATCTTATTAAAATTGATTATCAAGATTCAACTTTCTATTTAGTTAAAGAAGAAGATATCTTGGCTGTTTTGGAGGACTAATTATGGCAAATGATTTATTATTTTCAACATCGGCAAGAAAGAAAATCATTGAAGGTATTGATATTGTTAATAAAGCCGTTTCCATTACTTTAGGACCTAAAGGTCGTAATGTAATTATCGAACAATCATTTGGTGCTCCTTTAATTATTAATGATGGTGTAAGTATCGCCAAAAGTATAATTCTAAAAAATAAATTTCAAAATTTAGGTGCTTCTTTAATCATCGAAGCAGCTACTAAAACCAATGATGTAGCTGGTGATGGAACTACCACCGCTGTCTTATTAGCTTCTAATTTAATTAAAGAAGGTTTAATCTATCTTGATAAAGGAATTAGTCCTGTTGATATTCGTGATGGTTTTGAATATTATCTAAATATCATTAATAAGAAATTAGAAAAAAGAAGTAAGAAAATTAAAAACAATTCCGATATTTGTAAAGTGGCAACTTTATCTAGCGGAAGTAGTGAAATCGGTAAAATCATTAGTGATGCTTACCTTAAGGTAGGATCTGATAGTGAAGTTCGTGTCGATGAATCACGAGGACTAGAAACAACTTTAGAGCTCGTTAAAGGTTATTCATATGATCGTGGTTATGCATCTAGTTATATGGCTTCTAACAATGAAAAAATGGTTGCGGAAGTGGATAATCCAGATATTTTAGTAACTGATAAAAAGATTGGTTCCATGAAAGAAATCTTACCATTCTTAGAAAATGCTGTTAATACTGGTAATCCTCTTTTAATTATCTGTGATGATATCGAACAAGAAGTACTAAATTCTATTGTTTTAAATAAATTAAGAGGAACCTTTAATGTCATTGTTACTAAAGCTCCTTCCTTTGGTGATCGCAGAATTGAAATTTTAAAAGATATTGCACTAGTTACATCTTCAAGTTTTATTTCAACTACTAAAGGAGATGAACTTGCTAGTAGTGATTTAAGTGTTTTAGGTAAATGTAAAAAAGTTATTGTTGATCAAAATAAAACCGTAATCCTTGATGGTAGTCAAGATGAAAATGTTCTCTTAAGTTATGTAAATAATTTAAAAGAAAGATTAAAGATTGAAGAATCAAGTTATGAAATTGATAAATTGAAAGAACGTATCGCCAAAATATTAGGGGGTGTTGCGGTAATAAAAGTTGGAGCTGCTACTGAAGTAGAACTTAAAGAAAAGAAACTTCGGATTGAAGATGCTCTATGTGCGACCAAAGCGGCTATGGTTTCGGGAACTATCGAAGGAGCAGGTAAAGCTTTCTTTGAAATTAGTGAAGAAATTGAATTAAATGAAAAATATAAAGCTTCTTATGAAATATTTAAGAAAGTATTAAAACTTCCATTTAAACAAATTCTTACTAATGCGGGATTTGATTATAATGAAATCATTAAAAATGTTAATGATAAATTATGGTTTGATTCGAAAGCTGGTCAATATGTTAATTTAAGAGAAAAAGGTATTATTGATCCAACTAGTGTAGAAATTACAGCCTTAACTAATGCTGTATCGATTGCTGGCAGTGTCTTAACGACTGAAGCCGCAATAGTTAATATTGATGAGAAAGGAGAAGAGAATAATAATTATGAATAGTTTTGATGAAGAATTACAAGGCTTATTTGATGAAATAGATCGTCTTAAAAAAGAAAATGATGATCTTAAAAATCAAATATTAACTTTTCAAACCTTTCAAAATGAAAAAATTGATTTTGATTCCTTTCTTGCTAAAAAATATTTAAGTTTACATGATAATGTTGTAAAGGACCGTCTTAAACAAACCGAAGAAAAAATTAAACAATTTGAAATTAATAAAAGAAAATTAATCGATGAAAAATTAAATGTTGATGAAGTCTTAGAATCTAGTGATTATAAAGAAAAAAACAATCAAATCTTAAAAAATGATGATGTTATTCAAGGAAAGATTAAAGACTTAGAAAAGAAAAAACAATCGATAACAGACTTTTATCAAAGTCGTCTTAATGATTTAGAACAACCAATAATTTTTCATTATAATACCTTAATTCAAAACTTGAATAAAGAATATATTAATGAAGAATTTGATAGTTATATTGCTGATTTAAATGCTAGTTATCCCATTAGTGTCGAAGCAAAAAAATTAAGAAAAAGACTTGATGATGAAATTAAACAATTAGATATTGAAAAGAAACATTATCTTGAGGAAAGTAAGCAACTAAAAAAAGAAAAAGATAATTTAATTAAAGACGTCGAATCTAATTTTGATTCTTATATTTCCAAGATGATGAATCATTATGATAATACAATTGAATTAGAAAATAAATTAAAAGAAGAAATCATTACCGAATATAATATTATTAAAGATAAGAATTTAAGAGGTATTGTTTCTCAAATTAATTATTATCATCTTTTAAAATTAGATGAAAAAGAAATTAGCGATAAGATTGAAAGATTAATTGAAAAACTAATTGAAAATTTAGCTAGTGAAGAAACCTTTGAAAATCTAAAGATGAATAAAGAAGTTCGTCTTAATGAAGTAAGAGTAGAAATTGATAAATTAGAACCTATTTATAATAAATTAATGGATATTAAGAAAAAAGAAAATCATTATTATGAAATCTATATATCTTCTTCGAATGCTTTAGACGAATTAATTGATTATCTCGATGATGCTACTCTTGCAATAAACGAATGTGAAAAATATAGTGAAGTTGTAAAAAAATATTTATCTTTAAGAAAATCTTTAACTGATTTAAAATTGAGTTATGATAAACTTAATAAAGATTTTGAACAGATTGAAAAAGAAAGACAAGAAAAAGCTCTTTGTGCTTTCCCTGAAGATGAAATAAAAGAATTAACTAATGAACTTGCGAAAATCAATAGCGAAAGATTTAAAATAACCGGTCGTATTGAAGATGTAAAATACGAAAAAGAAAAGATTGAAAAGAATTATTCTAATTTACAATTATTAACTGTTTTAAGAGAAAAAGAATATATTGAAGAAAAGATTCCTAAATTATACAGTTCATTAAGAGAATTAAAAGTAATCATAAGTGATTATAAATATCAAGAACAAGAATTAGAAAAAGAACTTAAGGATTATAAAAAACTCTTAATTGAAAAAGAAAGATTAGAAGATGAACTTAACAATCAATAATGATATTTTAGCCTTAACTAAAGATTTTAATATTACAGCTTATCACTTAAGTTTTACTGATGATTATAATTCTTTAATTAAGACAAAAGAAGTTGATGAATTAATTAAAACCTTACCAGATTTATATCAAGATGTTGAATATGAAAATATCACTAAAATACCGAAATTAAAAGAAACAAGAGATGGTTATAAAGCTTATGGTAAAGATCCTTCCCATACTAGACCAGCTTGTGAAGCTTTACTAAGACGAATCGTCAAAGGTAAAGAATTATATCGTTTAGGTGATGTTATTGATTTAGGAAATGTTTTATCAATCATGACTTTAAGAAGTGTTTGTGTTGTTGATTATTCAAAGCTTAAAGGTGATTTAGTTATTAGAATGGGAAAGACCAGTGATATATATCAAGGCTTAGGCCGTGATTTAATTAATGTCGAAAATATTCCTGTTTATTGTGATGCTGTTGGTCCTTTTGGTTGCCCAACTAGTGATAATGAAAGAACCAAAGTAGATGAAAAGACGAAAGAAATCTTAATTATGATAATTAATTTTTCGCATAATGAAATTGAGAAGGATGAAGAAAAATTATTAACATTATTTAAAAATTATACAAAAATAAAAAATATAGAAAAATTGGAGACAAAACTATGATGAGCGATAATTCTAATTTTATTAAAACAATTATGAAGAATGACTTGGAAAGTGGTAAAGTAGATCATATCTTAACTCGTTTTCCACCAGAACCTAATGCTTATCTTCATATTGGTCATGCGAGAGCTATCATCAATAATTTTGAAATGGCAAGTTATTTTGGGGGCAAAACAAACTTACGTCTTGATGATACTAACCCTAGTAAAGAAGATAATGAATATGTAGATTCCATCATTAATGATATTAAATGGTTAGGTTATACACCTGCTAGTATTAATTATGGATCAAGTTATTTTGAACAAACATATGAAATAGCTGTTAAATTAATTAAAGAAGGCTTAGCTTATGTTTGTGATTTAACTCATGAACAAATGGCTGAATATCGTGGTGATATTAATCATCCTGGTAAAGAAAGTCCTTACCGCAATAGAACAATAGAAGAGAATTTAAAACTCTTTAAGGAAATGCGGGAAGGTAAATATAAAGATGGCGAAAAGACTTTAAGACTTAAAATTGATATGGCTAGCCCTAATATGAATATGCGTGATCCAGTAATCTATCGGATAATGCACGTAAGCCATCATCAAACTTTAGATAAATGGTGTATTTACCCAATGTATGACTTTGCCCATCCATTACAAGATGCGATTGAAGGAATTACGCATTCACTATGTAGTATTGAATTTGAAGACCATCGTCCCTTATATGATTGGGTAGTTGAACATTCTGGTATTACTCCTGTTCCTCATCAATATGAATGGGGACGATTAAATATCACTCATACATTAATGAGTAAAAGATATTTAAAACAATTAGTTGATGATCATATTGTAACAGGTTATGATGATCCAAGAATGCCAACCTTAGTTGGACTTCGCCGTCGTGGTTTTACTCCTGATTCCATCAAGAATTTTATTATTTCGACTGGTTTATCTAAGATTAATTCCACAGTAAGTTATGATATGTTAGAACATTTCTTAAGAGAAGATTTAAAACTTAAAGTCAAAAGAGTAATGGCAATCATTGACCCAATTAAAGTTACCATTACTAATTATGAAGAAGGTAAAATTGAATATCTAGATGCATCTAACAATTTAGAAAATGAAGAATTAGGTCAAAGAAAGATTGCTTTCTCTCGTCATCTATATATTGAAAGAGAAGATTTCTTAGAAGAAAAACCTAATAAAAAATGGAAAAGATTATCCCTTGGTCTAGAAGTAAGACTAATGCATGCATATTTTATTAAATGTAATGAAGTAATTAAAGATGAAAATGGTAATATTGTTGAACTTAAATGTACATACGACCCACTAACAAAAAGTGGTAGTGGCTTTGATGAAAGAAAACCTAATGGTACAATCCACTTTGTAGAAGCTACTACAGCCCTTCCTGCTAAATTTAATTTATTTGATTTCTTAATGAAAAATGAAATGGTATCTAAAGACAATTTCAAAGATGATATCAATTATGATTCTTGGATTGTTAAAAATGGTTTTGTAGAATCCTACTTGAAAGATGCTAAACCAGAAGATAAATTTCAATTCATTCGTAACGGTTATTATGTTGTCGATAAAGAAGCGAAAGGGAATGACTTGATTTTTAATCGTAGTGTTGGTTTAAAATCATCATTTAATGTGTAAGATATGTCCTCAATTTTAGATGTCTTAAATGAAGAACAAGTAAAAGCTTGCCAAGCTGTTGATGGACCAGTAATGTTATTTGCGGGGGCAGGAACTGGTAAAACCAGAACCTTAACCGCTAGAATAGCATATATGGTACAAGAACATGATATTAGACCATATAATATTCTTGCAATAACATTCACGAAAAAAGCAACCAATGAAATGCGAGAAAGATTATACGCTATTCTTGATGATGATGCTCGTTATCTTAATATCTCAACAATTCATTCTTTATGTGTGAAAATTCTTCGTCATTTTATCGATAAAATTGGTTATAACAATAATTTTGAAATTATTGATGATGAAGATCAAATTAAGATTATAAGTGATATCTATAAAAATCTAAACATCGATAAAAGAATCTTAAGTCCAAAGACGGCTTGTAAAATCATTGGTGATTATAAAAATGGCATGGGAATCTTAAATGATTTCATGCAACCAGTTTATGATCTATATAAAAAGTATCTAAAAGAAAACAATTATTTAGATTTTGATGACTTACTTCTTAAAACATTAGAATTATTTCAAACAGATGAAGCTTGTTTAGATTATTATCAAAGACAATTTCTCTATATCTTAGTTGATGAATTCCAAGATACAAATAAGATACAATACGATATTATTAAATTATTAGCCAATAAAAATCGCAATCTATTTGTCGTTGGTGATGATGACCAAAGTATTTATAGCTTTAGAGGAGCTTGCGTTGATAATATGTTAGGCTTTACTAAAGATTATCCTGATGCAAAAGTCTATAAATTAGAAAAGAATTATCGTAGTCATAATAGTATTTTAAAAGGTGCTAATGCGTTAATTAGTTGCAATGAAACAAGAGAAAAGAAACAACTTTATTCCGATGTTGATGGTTCTTTAGATGATGTTATTATTCAAGAAGCTTATTTTTATGATCAAGAAGTGCGTTATGTAACTAATGAAATACGTTCACTTGTTAGTGATGGCTATTGTGATTATAAAGATATCGCGGTATTATACCGCAATAGTGCTTTATCGAGAAATTTTGAATTAAGTTTTGTGGAAGAAAGAATACCATATAATATTTATGGCGGTTTCTCTTATTTAAAACGAAAAGAAGTTAAAGATGTTGTAAGCTATTTCCGTTTTATTTGTGACCCATCAAGAATGGCTCATTTCAAAAGAATCCTGGCTTGTGAAGGGCGGGGTGTTGGTGAAAAGAGTGTTCAAAAATTAATCGATTTAATGAATAAAGATAATATTGATATCTTCACCGCCATTGAAAGAACTTATGAAGCTAATCCATCTACTAAAAATCAAGAATTATTAGATTTTAAAAATGAATTAACGGATCTAATTGATAAAATAGAAAAGATGCCATTAGTTGAATTCTTTGATTATTTAATGGATAAAACCGGTTATTTAAATAAACTTAAAGAAGAAGATATGAATTCGGAAACGCACCGGGTTGATAATATCAATGAATTTAAATCAATTCTTTATAATATTGATAATTCATTCTATGAAGAAGAATTAACGAAAAAAGAAAAAGTTCAAATTGGTTTAGATGAAATAATGCTCGATACTAGCTTTGAAGAAGATGAAAGAAGTAATGCGGTAACATTATCAACTATTCATTCCATTAAAGGATTAGAATTTGAAGTAGTCTTTGTAGTTGCTTTAGAAGAAGGTATCTTCCCATCTCTTAGAGAAGATATGGACATTGAAGAAGAAAGACGTGTAGCTTATGTTGCGTTCACCAGAGCAAAATCGAAAATCTATTTATCTTGTGCTCAACAACGTTTAATCTATGGGCGAATGGTTAGAAATCCAATTTCCCGTTTCTTAAGAGAATATTTACTTGCGGAAGAAGTAAAAGAAAATGTGGAAAGACAAAAAGAAATAGAAGAAAGTCGTGAAGGTGGCGAAGTTAAGGTCGGCGCAAAAGTAAATCATAAATACTTTGGTGAAGGCGTAATCGTCAGTATCGATGAAAATTATTTACAAATAGTCTTTGAAAAAGATAAAAGTATTAAGAAAATAAAAAGAGATTATCCCTTTATAAAAATCCTAATGTAAGAGGTTAATATGACAAAAGAAGAATCACTTAAAAGAATGAGTGAATTAGTTAAAATCTTAAATCAATATAATTATGAATATTATGTATTAGATAGTCCCACTGTTGAAGATGTCGAATATGATTCTTTGATGCATGAACTTAAAAAATTAGAAGAAGAATATCCTAATGATATTTTAAATAATACGCCAACAAGAAAAGTAGGAGCTGATTATCTTAAAACAGATTTAGAACAAGTAGTTCATCAAAATCAAATGATGAGCCTACAAGATGTCTTTAGCTTTGATGAATTATATGAATTTGATGAAAGAATAAGAAAAATAACTAAAAATTTCACTTATTGTTGTGAACTTAAAATCGATGGTATCGCATCAACTATCCATTATGAAGATGGATTATTAGTTTTAGGCGCAACAAGAGGAAATGGTCAAATTGGCGAAAACATTACTAAAAATGTTCTGCAAATAGCAACGTTACCGAAAGTCTTAAATCAACATTTATCGATGGAAATAAGAGGCGAGATATATATGAAAAAATCTGTCCTTAATTCCTTAAATGAAAAAAGAAAAGAACAAGGTGAACCATTACTTGCCAATCCTCGAAATGCCGCTGGTGGTTCCTTACGTCAATTAGATCCGAACATTACAAAAGAAAGAAAATTAGATCAATTTGCTTATACCTTAGTTAATCCAGAAAATTATGGCTTAACTAAACAAACAGATGTATTAGCTTTCTTTAAATCTTTAGGCTTTAGTGTTAATGAAAATTATCGTCTTTGTCATAATATCGAAGAAGTAATTTCCTATATTAAAGAATATGATGAAAAAAGAAAAACCCTTGATTACGCAACCGATGGTATTGTAATCAAGGTTAATGAATTAGGTCTTTATGATGAAATAGGTTATACTGTTAAAGTACCTAAATGGGCAGTAGCTTATAAATTCCCAGCTGAAATTGTAACGACTAAACTTAATGACATTATATTCACAGTTGGTAGAACTGGTATTATTACGCCTAATGCAATTTTAGATCCCGTACTTATAGCTGGAACAACAGTATCAAGAGCTACCCTTAATAATGAAGCTTTTATTCTAGAACGTGATTTAAGAATTGGTGATTATGTTCGTGTAAGAAAGGCTGGCGAAATTATTCCAGAAGTAGTTGATGTTGATTTAAGTAGAAGAGATATTAACAATAAGAAATTTGTGATGCCATCTTTTTGTCCAGCTTGTGGTAATCTTTTGGTTAAAAAAGATCAAGAAGCAGAACATTATTGTGTAAACCCTGAATGTGGTGGAAGAATTCTAGAAGGTATAATTCATTTTGCGTCAAGACAAGCTATGGATATTGATGGCTTAGGTGATAAACAAATTGAATTATTTTATGAATTAGGCTATTTAAAAGATATTGCGGATATATATAAATTACCAGATTATAAAGATGAAATAATTAATCTTGAACGCTTTGGTGAAAAGAAAGTTGGTAATTTATTTAATTCTATTGAAGAAAGTAAAAATCAAAGCTTAGATCGTTTTATCTTTGGCTTAGGCATTCGCTTTGTTGGTAGTAAAGCTTCTAAGAATTTAGCTAAATATTTTGGTTCTTTAGCTAATTTAATGAAAGCTACTTATGATGAATTATTACTTATTGATGATATTGGTGATGTAATGGCTAAATCTATTGTTACATATTTTCAAGATAAAAAACATATAGATTTAATTAATAGACTTCTATCATACGGTGTTAAACCAATCAACAAGATTGAAGAAAGTCTTCGCCTTTTTGAAGGAAGAACAATTGTTTTAACAGGAACTTTAGAAAAGATGAGTAGAGATGAAGGTAATGATCTAATCGAAAGATTAGGTGGTAAAGCCGCTTCCTCTGTTTCGAAAAAAACTAGTTTTGTGGTTGCTGGTCCAGGAGCTGGATCTAAACTTGCTAAAGCTAAAGAATTAAACATTCCTGTTTATAATGAAGATGAATTCATTGAAATGGTCAAAGATTATTTATAAAAAACAAAAACCCTTAAGATTTATTCTTAAGGGTTATTTACTTAATTTCTTTTTTAAATATTGTCCGGTTAAACTATTTTCATTTAAGACGATTTCTTCTGGAGTACCACAGGCTACTAAAGTACCACCATTATCACCACCACCAGGACCTAAATCAATAATATAATCAGCTAATTTAATGACATCAAGATTATGTTCAATAATGATAGCCGTAGCCCCATTATCGACTAAACGATTAATCATGGTCATTAGATTATTAACATCATATTGATGTAATCCAGTAGTTGGTTCATCAAGAATATAAATGGTATTTCCATTAATTTTCTTATATAATTCACTCGCAAGCTTAACTCTTTGGGCTTCCCCACCAGATAAGGTTGGAGCGGGTTGTCCGAGTTTAATATAACCTAAGCCGACATCGACAATAGTTTTAAGTCTTGGTTCAATAGTGGGAATATTTTTAAATAATTCATAAGCTTCATCGACAGTCATATCAAGGACATCCGCAATCGATTTATCTTTGAATTTACATTCCAGTGTTTCACTATTATATCTTTTACCTTTACATGCTTCACAAGGGACATAGACATCAGGAAGGAAATTCATCGATATTCTTAAGACCCCATCTCCTCCACATTTTTCACAGCGACCACCTTTAACATTGAAACTGAAACGTGATTTAGTATAACCACGCATTTTTGCTTCCTTGGTTTGGCTAAAGATATCACGGATTAAATCAAAGACACCAGTATAAGTGGCAGGATTACTACGAGCAGTTCTACCAATTGGTGATTGGTCAATATTAATAACTTTATCAACATTTTCTAGGCCGATAATGTTACTACATTTACCAACTGTTACTTTTGAATTATATAATTTTTTCATCATTGCGTTATACAATGTTTCATTAACAAGAGTAGATTTACCACTACCCGAAACCCCAGTAACTAATATTAATTTACCAAGAGGGAAAGTTACATCAAGATTTTTTAAATTATTTTCACAGGCACCATGGATAATTATTTCTTTTCCATTGCCTAATCGTCTTTTTTTTGGTAAAGCAATTTCTCTAATTCCTTTTAGATAATCACTAGTTATACTATTAACATTATTAATAAAATCATTATAATTACCACAACCCATTAACTCTCCACCATGAATACCAGCTAATGGTCCAATATCAATTAAATAATCACTTTCTTTCATAATTTCTTCATCATGTTCAACAATGATTAGGCTGTTGCCTAAATCTCTCATTTGTTTAAGAGAATTGATTAATTTATGATTATCACTTTCATGTAGACCAATACTTGGTTCATCTAAAACATATAAGACACCAGTTAAATGAGAACCAATTTGGGTTGCGAGTCTGATCCTTTGGGCTTCACCACCAGATAATGTACCGGCTTTACGCGATAAAGTTAAATAATCAAGACCAACATTTTGTAAGAATTCTAAGCGATTCTTTATTTCTTTAATAGCGAGTTTCGCTATTTTCATTTCATTTTCACTTAAAGTTAAATTATTTAAAAAATCTAAGGCTTTAACAACCGTTAAAGAAGTGAAATCATGAATATTATAATTATTAATTTTAACGCTTAACATCATTTCATTAAGTCTTTTACCACCACAAACTGGACAAGGTAATTCATTCATATAAGAACCATAATATTCTCTAAAGAAGTTGGATTGTGTTTCTTGATAACGACGTTCAATAAGATTAGCTAAACCTTCAATATATTTATTCTTTTTCATCGTTATACCACCACCAGAAGAAGTGATGGAATAACTAATTGGTTCTTTTGAACCATATAAAATAATATCTTTTTCTTCATCACTTAAATCTTTATATGGTTTAAATAAATCGATATTATAATGATTAAAAAGTATTTTATAGGTTTGCCATTCAATATTATCGGTATACATAATATTCTTTAAATAACGTATTGCGCCATCATGAATCGATAATGATTCATCGGGAACAAGAAGTGATGGGTCAAATTTATAAGTTATACCTAAACCATTACAACTACTACAAGCTCCTAATGGATTATTAAAAGAAAACATTGAAGGTTCTAGTTTAGGAACTGTAAAGCCACAATATGGACAAGCATAATGTTCACTGAAAAGAAGACGTTCATCATCAATGTCAACATAGACTTTACCATCAGCAAGATTACAACCGGCTTCTAAAGATTCATAGATTCGACTTCTCGATTCTAATCTTATTTTAACACGGTCAATTACTACTAAGATATCATGTTTATCATTCTTTTCTAAATTGATTTCTTCATCTAGTTCATAATTTTGTCCATCAATGATTACTTTTGAATAACCATCTTTACGAAGAAGTTCTAAAGTCTTATCAAAAGTTCCTTTTCTTCTTTCCGCAATAGGGGCTAATATTACTACTCTTGATTCAAGAGGATAAGTAAATATTTTATCAGTCATTTCTTCAATCGTTTGACTAGATATTTCAATATTATGATTTGGACAAATAGGATGACCAATTCTTGCGTAAAGAATTCTTAAATAATCATAGATTTCTGTAATAGTACCTACTGTTGAACGAGGATTTTTACTAGTAGTCTTTTGATCAATAGATATAGCAGGTGATAAACCTTCAATAACATCAACATCTGGCTTAGATACGCTATCTAAAAACATTCTGGCATAAGCAGATAAGCTTTCTACATATCTTCTTTGTCCTTCCGCATAAATAGTATCAAAGGCTAGACTTGTTTTACCACTACCAGAAACTCCAGTCATTACAACTAATTTATTTTTCGGAACATCAACATTAATATTCTTTAAATTGTTTTCTCTGGCTCCTCTAATGGTAATATAATTATTATCATATTCAGACATAAATACCTCCGAATTTTAAAAATTAACCTAAATATTATTTTAACATACATATATTTTTATTTCCTACTTTTTACAAGTATATTTTATAAAAAATATTACAAACAATGGTATAATATTTAATAATGATATTCACGGATAAGTAGTAAAGGAGGAGAACTATATGAATCAAAATGAAGATGAAAATAAAAATAATGAAATCGATACTGATAAAGATAACGAAACAAAAAAAGACAAAGAAGATTCAAAATTTGATGAACAAGAAATTGATGAATTAGTATCCTCTTTAATGGATATGTTAGAAGAATCAGGTATTGAAATAAAAGAAGAAATAGAAGTAGAAGTAAAAGAAGACAAAGAAGATAAAGATAATAAAGATAATAAAGATAAAAAGATTAAAAAGAAGAAAAATAAGAAATTAAATAATCTAAAAAGAGATATTCAGTATTCCATAGATAAAATGACAAGAATATTTCCTAATATCTTCTTAGATTATTTAACTATATTAATTCTACAATTATTAATATTTAGCTTTCTATTTTTAGTTTTGAAGCCGATAAATGGCAAATTTTGGGTTTTTCTACTTTTTTCGATAACTTATTCGACTCTTGATTATTTTGGCTTATATTTTGTGAATAAAAACTTGACAATTAATATTCCATTCTTTATTAAGTTTCCTCTTATCCATTTAATAGTATTTGTGTTAACAACTTTATTTTATTATGAATTAGCGTTAATTAATATTTTAAGTTATGGCTTCCTTTCCTTAAGCTTAATAATTTTATTAGTTTTATCTTTTATTTTAAAAGGCTTTATTAGAAAGTGGGTTATGTATTTAAAATTTAGAAAGAAGGTAAAAAATGTTAAATCTTGATGTTTTAGCAAAAATTGCATTTTCCATTGGTAAATTATCCGTTACTTGGTATGCGATAATAATCTTATCAGGTGCTTTAATTGGTACTATCTTTGGTTATTTACATTTTGGAAAAAGACTTCATTTATCTGTTGATTTAGTTAGTGAAGGTTTAGCTTTTGGTTTATTATTTGGTATACTAGGGGCAAGACTTTATTATGTAATTTTTTCTAATCAAACATATAATAGCTTTTTAGAAGTAATTAATCCTTCTAATGGTGGTTTAGCTATCCATGGAGCTTTGATAGCCGTAGCAATATATCTACCTATCTGGTGTAAAATACGTAAAGTAGATTTAATAACCTTACTTGAAATAGCTTTACCATTAATTATGTTTGCCCAATGTGTAGGACGATGGGGTAATTTTGTTAATCAAGAAGCCTATGGACCGGAAACTACAAGAGAATTCTTAAAGAAATTATTAATACCTGATTTTATTGTGGATAATATGTATATTGAAGGTTCATATCATCATCCAACCTTTCTTTATGAATCAGTTGCTAATTTAATTGGCCTTACTATTTATCAAATTGTCAGAAAATATTGGAAAAAGATTTATGTTGGTGATGCGGTAAGCTTTTATTTAATCTGGTATGGAACTGTTCGTTTCTTCATTGAAATATTAAGAACTGATGCGTTATTAATTGGTTCAAGTGGTATCAAGATTGCGCAAGTCGTTTCCATTGTGATGGTTGTTGTCGGTATCTTATTAATCATCTTAAGAAGAGTCTTTAAATATAAATTAGTTCCAGTTTATGACGCATTATATTTAGAAACAAGTACCTTAATGCTAAAAGAAAAAAATCATAAAGTAATCGTCTTTGATTGTGATGGTACTATTCTTGATACTTTTGAATTAATTGAAAAAACAACATTGGAAACTTTTAAAGAACTTGATCCAACTTATCCAATCACTAAAGAAGAAGCTGATAGTTTCTTTGGTCCATATATAGATGAAACATTTAAAAAATATGCTAATGAAAAAATTAGTTTAGATACTTGGATTTCTACTTATGCCAAATACATTGATTTATATAGCGATGAATATATTAAAACTTATCCTGGTTTAAATGAAGCTTTAAAAGAATTAAAGAAGATGGGTTATACTTTAGTAATCGTCTCTAATAAGATTAATAAAGAAGTTAAAAGAGGTTTAAAATTAACTAGTCTTGATAAATATTTTGATTATATTGTTGGTGCTGATGAAGTAAAAAAAGTTAAACCAGATCCTGAACCATTAAATAAAGTAAAAGAAAAATATCATGTTACTAATTTATTAATGGTGGGTGATAGTCCTATCGATATTAAATGTGCAGAAAACGCAAAAGTGTATAGTCTAGCAGTTACATGGTGTAAAGAAAAAACAGAACATTTTGGTGACAATATTGAAATAATTAATGAACCTAATGAATTAATCAATATTGGTAAAAAATATCTTGATATCCTATGAGTTTTTCTAGCGAAGTAAAAAAAGAACTTCTTGATGTAACAGATTTAAAGGAAGAAGAAAAGAAAGCTCTTCTTTATGGACTATTACAAGGTAATAGTGAAATAATAATTTCTAGATTAGGTTATAAAATAGTTTTTAAAACAACCTTACTTAATGTTTTAAAATTCGTCATTCCGGAACTTAGAAAATATTATGATATTAATGTAGGAATGAGTTTTAAAGATGAATTAAATTTAGAAAAAAGAAGATTTTATTATTTGGAAATTATTGATAAAGCGGAAAACATCATTCAAGACTTTAAATTAATACCAACAATTCATTTATCAAGAAGTGATGAAATAATTAAAACAGATAATTTAAAACAAGCTTTTCTTAGGGGTTTATTTATTGCGAAAGGATCGATTAATGATCCGAGAAAGAATTGTTATCATTTTGAAATATCTTCTTCAAAAGATAATGTAATTGAACTTGCATATAAAATATTTAAGAAAAGAGAAATTATACCTAAAATAATAGAAAGAAAAAATCAAAGCGTTCTCTATATTAAAAAGAGTGAAGATATTTCGAAAGCTTTAGCACTCATAGGTGCAAACAGTGGTGTTTTCTATTTTGAAGATCAAAGAATCTTAAGAGATGTTTCTAATATGGCAAATCGTATGACTAATTGTGATATCGCAAATGAGGTAAGATGTACCAATGCCTGTGATAAACAATTAAAAGCTATTGAGTATTTAAGAAATAATGATTTGTTTGATAAGATGTCAATAAGACTACAAACAGCTGCTCAATTAAGAGAAGAGTATCCTGACTCATCCTTAGAAGAATTAGCTCTTTATTCATCTAATATCTTTGGTAAATCATTATCTAAATCAGGGGTAAGCCATTGTTTAAAAGACTTAATGCAATATTATGAATCAGTGAAAAGATAAAAAAATTAATAAGACTAAATACTTGAAAAAAATAAAAAAAGTTGCTATAATACTATAGCAACTCTATAGGAGCTTCGTACAACGGTAGTACAGCGGTCTCCAAAACCGTCAATATGGGTTCGATTCCTATAGCTCCTGCCATGGCGAATATGGTGAAGTGGTTAACACGGTGGATTGTGGCTCCATTATGCTAGGGTTCGACTCCCTATATTCGCCCCATTATAGTAGAACAGACTTAATACCATTGGTATTAGGCCTTTTTTTGTATATAGAACAGGTTGAACCCTATATTTTGAGCTTTTAGAAACTCTTTTTTATTTTATGCAGTTCAAAAACAGGCTGTTAATTGACTTTCTTTGCAAGACGATTTACACGATTTGAGGCAAGGGTGCTAAAACTTTTACACGATTATATGTAGGGGTGCTAAAAATTTACACGATTTGAAAATATTAACCACTTTATTAACCACATTTCATTGATTTATTAACCACATTATGATATTGTTAAAGATATAATAAAGATAACCAAAAAAGACAAAGTTAAATTAACCAATTTAGATAATAGATGCTTTTTCGACTAATACTAGATACGCATTGAGCTATTGATTATGATGATTTGTTGATGCCTTTTTATTGCAATTCATTTTTATTTTCAAAAAAAAGATAGTATGGTATAATGTGATTGAAAGGGGTGATAAACTTGAAAAAATATATATTTTTGTTTATTGCTTTTACAGCACTGTTATTTTCTTGTGGAAAAACAGCTAATGTAAA
The DNA here is from genome assembly GCA_946611195.1 of uncultured Bacillota bacterium. Classification (GTDB taxonomy): domain Bacteria; phylum Bacillota_I; class Bacilli_A; order ML615J-28; family CAG-313; genus UBA1737. The sequence goes on along the minus strand of CAMODB010000011.1, from coordinate 2,928 downwards.
AAAGATTGAAACCTCAAAAAGTGGAACAATAGATACTACTATTGTTAATAATGAAAAGCTAACACCACTTTATGGTGTTACCGACAAATCCATTGTCGATGATGGTTTTGGTTATCATCAAATTAAAGTAGATTGTATAGGAGATGGAGAAATAACCGTATCTAGTGAAAAAGCTAAAGCTGGTGAAACTATTAACTTTAGTATTAAATTAGATAAATATCATAAATTGGATGCGGTATACGTCAATTCTGATTTTCTTGATAAAGCTGAAACTTCCTTTGTCATGCCTGATAAGGATGTAACATTCCAAGTCTTTATTCTAGATAAAAGATATAGTTTGATGATAGAGTCATTTATTGTGGCTGATACATTAGAAATTGTTGAAGGTGAGAAATTCTATTTTGGTGTTTCTATTGATGATCCTGATAATTATTATTATGATGATCCTGATATTAATTGTTACTATTATGACCTTGAAAATCAACAACAATATCTAACTCTTACTAAAGAATCAGATGGTCGTTATAGTGCTGTAGCCCCTAGTCGTGATGTTCATGTATCAGTGAGAAAACATTCTTATCGTGCTATTAGTGATTTTTCAATATATTCTCGTTCTAATAAATATAACTATCATGAAATAGAGGAAGATAAGAATAGTTTCAATGTAGTATTTACATGTAACAATAAGGCTTATAGTTTTGATCAAAAGGTTAAAGAATCAGAAAAAATAAGAATTAAATTTAATACCGATAAGAATTTTGTAGTTGAACAAGTAATAACCTATATGGGTGGATATATTGTAGATTATAAATATGTTGGTGAAAATGAAATAGAAATTGATTCATCAACGTTAAAATCAATGTCCGATACATTAGTATTCCAAATTGGCCATGCTCATAATATCACTATAAATGATTCTTGGTTAGTATTATCTTATCGTAATACTTATAATTATAGAACAATTGATGGTAAAGCTTTATATGGACAACCATTCTATGTATGGATTGCGGAAGGTCAATCATTTTCTTTAAAGGAATTAATAGTTAAGACAATCGATGATGAACCTGTTGAAGTAACTAATCATGGTGATGGTATATTTGGTTTTGAAATGCCGGATAAAGATATCATTGTCTCATCAATTGTTGGTTGAACTTTTTAAGAGGTAATTATATGAAACGAGTAATTAAATTTGTATCTTATATAATATTATTAGTTCTAATTGTTAGTGTATTCTCATTTGATGTTGATGCGGCTAATGATAAATACACTAGACAAGGAGATACCGTTTGGCTTGGTATGTATCCACAAACAAAGGCTACTGATGAAGAACTAGCTAAAATGAGTAAAGAAGCTAATAGTGATGGATATTTTACATCAGGGGAAGACTTATTTGTTAAAGTAAGTGATGCTGATCCTAAGGTTCATTATGAAACTGCTGATACTACTTATATACCATTTGATGATGGTACTGCACCAGTACCTGGAGAGACTTATTATTTTAAAGTAGAACCTATTGAATGGAAAGTATTAATTGATGATGAAACTAATGATACGGTTAAACTAGTATCTAAGAAATATATTGATACTTATTTCTGGTTGAGAGAATATGCTAAAGATGATACTTGGTATGGATACTATAATACCATGGAAGGAGTTCCTGAAAAAACTCCTGCCTATAACTGGCAATATAGTGAAATGCGAGCTTATCTAAATGATAACTTCTATAATACTGCTTTTAAAGATGTTAAAGAACATATTCAATTATTCGCTAATTCACACATCGCTGAATCTAATAGTGTAAATGTAGTAACTGTTAATGATTATGTAGCGGTAGGAGATAGAAGCGATTATGATTCTGCTGGTGATGATGGTAGACCAACTGACTATACCATCGTTAAAGGTGCTACCTGGTGTTATAATAAGGATCACATTTATTATTATGTCAATAATTATTTTCCAGGAGGTTTCTCATATGAAACTTTAACTACCTATCGTCATGATGAACATAATAAAGCTACCCGTGCAGAAAATATTGAAGCTATTAGACCAATCATCTACGCTAAAAGATCTACTGTTAAAGTACTAGCTACGGAAGCTAAAAAAGAATCTAACGCTAAGAGTTTATTATTAATCATAGGTATTATTGCGGCTATTGGTGGTGGAGCTTTAGCTATACCAGTAATGATATCAACTTCTAAGAAACAGAAGAAAGAAAAAGCCGAAACTGGTAATGATTATAAATTAAAAAAGAGTGAAGTAGTAAGAATAGCTCCAGGACTAGTATCATTAATAGGTGGATGCGTATGTATAGCCCTCTTCATCGCCTTCTCCGGTGGTATAGGAGGGAATAAACTTAAACCAGGTATATATCTCCAAACCGAACAATTTGGTCCTAGTGGAGGAACAGTTCAAGTAGGTTATATGGCCTTTAGGTTAAACAGCGATGGAACCTATGATTTTACTGATTCCTATGATGGTGATAAAACTCCATGGAGCGCTCATGGAACCTATTCTATATCTGGCAAAACAGTATACTTTAAAATGAATCCTAATCCATTATATCCAAATGGTACTACACAAATTGGTACTATAAAGAGTAGAGATTCTTTTGGAGATGGAACAGTCACCTTTAAACTGATAACGTAACAAAAATAATAGCTTAAATAGAAAATTTTAGGGTATATGAAATTAAAAAAAGCTTTTGATGAGAGCTAAAATATACGTATTGGACAAGTGAAGTAATTATAAAATCGAAATCGCCAGCAAGGAAGATCGGATAATCCCAATTAGTACTTGCCGGCTTTTTTTGCGTTAAATTTAGTCGACACTTTTAGAACGGTAAAATGTCTAAACGACACTTTTGCTATGATAACCACATTAGAGTTAAGTATAGCTGATACGAAAGTATTGGCTATTTTTTCTTTTATA
>CAMODB010000010.1 GCA_946611195.1 uncultured Bacillota bacterium | reverse complement strand
TCATTGCGATATTATCCATTAAAATATCATCTTCATCAGTATTAATTTCAATTCCTTTTTCATTAAGGAAATCAATTAATTCATCCATGAATTCTTCACTACGATCAGGAAATAATTCTTCAATTTGACTTAAAGTAACAAAACCATTTTTATTACTTTTTTCTTTTAATTGTTCTAATTGAGGTTTAATTTCTTCTTCGTTAATCATTTTTTTAACTCTCCTTCGACAATATAACAATTAATTTTTAAAAAATTTGAAAATATTTTTCAATTTTTAGATAATTAAACAAGACGCAAGGATAAATTTGCGTCTTGTATTATTTATTGATTTTGTTGATCTTCGTTAAATTTTGTCATTAACGAATTAATTTCATCAACTTTTTCTTGTTTAATAGGTTTACAATTACGAGGATTAGCACCGTTATTAACTATTGCGTCAGCCATACCTGAACAGCCAGGGAAACCACAGCCTCCACAATTAGCACCTGGTAATAAAGCTAAAACTTCTTCAACTCTTGTATCTTCTTCAACCTTAAATACTTTACTGACAACTGCAATAAGTAAGCCTAATACAAGTCCTAAAACCACTAGAACAAGGACTGCCCACAATATTTTTTCAAAATCCATTAGATAATTCCTCCTAATCTTGAGAAAATTAATGCTAAAGCAGCTGCTGCTATTAACGCAATAGGGAAACCTTTAAAGCCTTCAGGAACAGGTGCAGTTTCAACTTTTTCTCTTAAGCCCGAGAAAATCCACATAACAAAGAGGAATCCAAGACCACTAAATAGAGAAAAGACTAACATTTCAGGGAAACCATAACCTAAATCAATAACGGCATTAGCAACCCCTAATACTGCACAGTTAGTAGTAATTAAAGGAAGATAAATACCTAATGCTTTATATAATGTAGGTGATACTTTCTTTAAGAAGATTTCAATCATTTGAACTAAGCTGGCAATAACTAAAATAAATACTAATATTTGTAAATATTCCATATCAAAGCGAGCTAAGATATAACGATGTAAAGCCCAAGTAACAGCTGTAGTAATAACGATAACGAAAGTTACCGCAACACCCATACCTATCGCATTACTTTGTTTTTTAGAAACACCTAAGAATGGACAAATACCCCAAGTACGTCCTAAAATAACATTTTCTGTTAAAAAGGCCGCAAATGCAATAATCATTAAATCTTTCATTATTTAACAGCCTCCTTATTAACAGATACTTCTTTTTCTTTCTTTTCCTTTTCTTTCTTCTTTAATTCATTCTTCTTTTCAATTAATAATTTAACTGATTGGAAAATACCGATGACAAGACCTAAAATGATAAAACCACCAACTGGTGATGCGAACATAGCAAGTCCTAAAACATCAGCTAAGAATTGACGAATTAAAGAAATAACAGAAATTGCTAAAGTAAAGCCTAAACCCATACCAAGAGCATCGAGCATTGAAGAAACCGGACCATTTTTAGAAGCAAAGGCTTCAGCACGGCCTAGAATAATACAGTTTACAACAATTAAGGCAACGAATTCACCTAATGAAGCATCTAAAGATGGGAAATATGCTTTTAGAATTAATTGGGTAATTGTAACTAAGGTTGCAATAACCACAATAAAGACAGGAATTCTGATTTCATCAGGAACAATATGTCTAATTAAAGATATAATTAAATTAGAAAAGAATAATACAAAGATTACACAGGCACCCATACCTATAGCATTAGAAATTGAGGTTGTTATCGCAATAGTAGGACACATACCAATTAACATAACTAAGGTTGGATTTTCTTTAATTATACCATTTAGGAAGATTTGAGATTTTTTCATTGAATCTCACCTCCTAACTTTTTAATTTCATCTAAGAGACCATCACCAATTTCTTTCAATTGATTATAAGCATACCGAATGGAATTTTTAACTGATTTTGATGAATAAGTTGATCCACTAATAATAGAGAATTCATTGCGATATGTATCTTCAGTTTGACCAATTACATTCCATTCATCATTCTTATTGATAAATAAATTATCTTTGGAAGCTCCTAAAGTAGTAGCTTTACCAATTACTTGTACATGTTTAATTGTTAAATCATCGATATTAATTAAGACAATAGTTGTTACAGTTGTGAAATTATTCGTATGTAAAACTCTAAATGCAATATAATTGGCATTATCATCTAAATCACGACAATAAAATTCACCATTTACTTCATATAAACAGTTATCAGTTCCCCGACCACTGATAAGATTAATTGATCTTAATTTATTATCAATTTCTCTTAAAGATTCATTTGCAACTTTAACATGTTCATTACTTTCTGTAACATTATCATCATCGTCATGAATATTATTAACAATTTCCATGCCAAACCGATTATTTAACATTTCTCTTACTTCTTTTAATTCTTCATTAGCTGCTTTTTGTTCATTTTCTTTGATAGCTTCACTAGTCAATTGATTAGTTAAAGATAAAAGGAAAGCACAAATAGTTCCAAGAACAACTAAAAAGAGTGGTAAGAGAATAAAATTAGGTAAAGGTTTACGATTTTTCTTGAAGTTAACTTCTTTTTCCATTAAAAGCCACCTCCAATTGTATTAACTATTTCAATAACTGCTAAATCATCTTTAGGAATTGAAGTAGTCTTATAAACTGTATATAAAGTAATTAAAACAAATAATACAAAAACAACTAAATAACGTAGAACCATTTTCGAACTAATAATTGGTCCACGATTCTTTGCGGCAAATTTATCAATAATTGGTGTAAATAAACATACAAATAAAATTGCTGTACAAACACCTTCATTAAACATACCAATGAAACGGAATAATGCTGTAAAGACTGCACAGAATACCGCAAATATAATCTTACCATTAGGACTCTTTGGCGTTGTAACAGGTTCTGTTGCCATAAAGATACTACCAAATAATAAGCCACCAGTTAAAATATTAAATGTTGGGAACCAAATTCCTAAAACTGGGCCTTCAATATGATTAACGATACCAATAATCCAGCAAATGATAAAGAAAGTACCAACATAGAAAACAGGAACTCGCCAATTAATAACTTTTCTTGCTACTAAATAAACAAAACCAACAAGACATAATAAACCACTTGTTTCACCTAAGGCACCATTCTTAAGACCAAGGAATAAATTAATTAAACCACCATAATTATCTACTAAAACAGTTTTATTAACTAAAAATGATCCTACTGAAGATGATTCTGCTGATAATATACTTAATGGTGTAGCAGTAGTTGTAATATTAAGTAGTGAATTAAAAACACCATTTTGGATTTCTAAAGCGGTAGCAATTTGTGAAGAGAATACGGTAGCAGCAATAGCATAACCAATTAAAGCAGGATTGAAGATGTTATGTCCTAAACCACCAAATAACATCTTAAAGATGATATTTGCAAAGAAGCAAGCAAAAACAATAACATACATATCTACTCTTGCTGGTAAAATTAAAGCAATAATTAAACCAGGAATTGCCGCAAAACTATTTTTAGCTTCTATTAAAGCATTTTTAATGTTTCCTGCTTTTTTAAAAGCTAGAAAATATAAAGCTTCAAAGACAACACTAGATAATACACCAACAATGACATTTAATAATGGTTGTAACATATTAAAGAAATTAACATTATTAAGATGTTTAAAGTAAGGTAAAATACCATTAATAACCCAACCAAATAAAACGATAGGGAGTAAAGCAATGATAACGTCGAACATCATTCGTTGTGTCGAAATTATTTTTTCATCGACACTACGAAGATAAGGACCTTTTTCTAAAGAAAACTTACGCATTTTACTTCTTCTCCTTATTTCTTATTAGCATTGGCTTTCATAAGCATTTCTTTTGCCTTAGCCATATAATCAGTCATTTCAACTCTTGATGGACAAACATAAGAACATAAGCCACATTGTACACAACGACTAGCATTTAATGCATTTAAATCATTAATATTTTTACTTAAATATGCTTGTTTAATAGCTGTTGGGGTAAGGAAAGCTGGACAATTTTCGCTACATTTACCACAGCCAATACATTCATTAACTTCTAAAGTCTTTGGTTTAGGTTTAACAATGATACCACCAACATTCGAAGTAATGACTAAATCATCAAAGAATAAACTTCTTCCTGTCATTGGTCCACCACAAATGCAGTATGCTTCATCTAAATCATCCACATAACCACCACTTAAAGTAAGTAATGGTGTAATTTTCGTACCAATCTTTACTCGATAATTACGAGGATTCTTAATACCTTCACCAGTAATAGTAACAACACGATCGATTAATGGTTTATTTTCTTCAACCGCATCACAAACCGCAATCGCTGTTTGAACATTATTAACAACAGCACCTGCTTCTCTTGGAAGACCAGTATATGATTTCTTCGTTACTTTTTCAACTATATATTTTTCCCAACCAGCAGGATATACATCATCAAGTAAGAATAATGAAATATCATCAATACCATCTAAAGCTTTTTTCAAAATATCAATAGCTTCTAATTTTGATTTTTTTATCGCAATAACACCTTTTTTACTAGAATTTGCAATCATAATATAGTGAATACCACGAATAAAACGATCTGTTTCTTCAATTATACTTAAATAATCACAAGTTAAATAAGGTTCACATTCTGCCGCATTTATAATTACATAATCAGCAGGTTGTGATGGAAGATATTTAACATAAGTAGGGAAGCCAGCGCCTCCTAAACCTACAATACCAGCATTTTTAACCTTATCAATTATAATATCTCTTGTTAATTGTTCGTCATTTGTTTTAACATAACATGCTAAATCTTGATGATCATTCGCAATTTCTAACATTTCAACCATTTTACCAGATGAATGCCATTGTTTCTTTATTGCAGTTACAGTTCCACTTACGCTTGAACAAATAGGATGACCAAAACGTCCTTCTCTAATTAATATTTGTTGGCCCATTAATACTTTAGAACCAACTTCTACTAATTTTTGATAAGTGGCATTACCAACATTTAAAGGAAAATAAACAAAATCTGGATCAAGATAATTCATAATTGGTTCAGAAGTTGACATATGCTTATGACCATTAATATGACGTCCATGTATTTTATTAAACATTGTTGCCTCCAATATCTATATCTATATTTATATTCTATTATACCATATTTTTTCAAAAAAGTTTTTAATATGTTTTATATCTCCATATTTTTTACATAATTGTTACATAAAGCAAAAAAAATTTCCTTAAAGGAAATTTTATTTTACTATCTTCCGCGTCCAGCTTTACGAGCAGCTCTTTTCTTTTCTTTACGAACTTCAGCTGGCTTCATATAATGTTGACGTTTTTTTGCTTCAACAAGGGTACCAGCCCTTGATACATCACGTTTAAAACGTTTGATAGCATCATCTAGTGAATCATTTTCTCTGACGATAATTTTAGGCATTGTCTTTGGTCCCTCCTTCCGCACCATAAATTCTTAAATATTATACCTTATTTTATTCAAAAAGTAAAGTATTATGCAAATTTAAAAATACACTTTTAATTTTTGTACAAGTGATTTTACTGCTTTTGAACGATGACTAATTTTATTCTTTTCTTCTTCCGTAAGTTCACCAACTGTTTTATTATATTTTGGCACGATAAAGACTGGATCATAACCGAACCCATTATTTCCTCTTGGTTCTTCTGCTATTGTCCCATACATCTTACCTTCAGATGAAATAAAGATTTTACCATCATAAAATAACATCGAAGTTTTAAAACAGGCTTGACGTTCTTTAACACCTTTTAAATTATTTAATAATTTATTATAATTTTTTACAGAATTTGGTTTTTCACCATTTTCGCATGCATAACGAGCAGTATTAACACCAGGTTCATTTTTCAAAGCTTTAACTAATAAGCCTGAATCATCAGTAATAGTTGGAATTTTAAAAATATTGTAATAATAAGTAGCTTTAATATAGGCGTTTTCAAAAAAAGTTTTTCCATCTTCAATTGGTTCATCAACCTTAGGTAAATCCTTTAAAGTAATGAAATCAATATCTTTTACTCGATAATTTTTAAATAATTCTTTAATTTCTTGTACTTTACCTTCATTAGTAGTTGCTAATAATATATTCAATTTTATCACCGAGTTATTTTAGCATAATTTCTTAATTTTGTCAAAAAATTAATTCAAAATATGTTTTATATTAGATAAATCACAAAAAATTTGATATAATAATGATACTATGAAAGGGTGATAATAATTATGCAATCACTATTTATAACAATCTTTTTGATCCTCTTTATTGGTGGTGCCTTAGCAGCTGCTTTTTTAATAAAGCCTAAAAATAATAAATTAACTAATGATTATGAAACTTTATCAACAAAAAGAGCATTCTTAACTATTTTATCATATGCAGGGATAATGTTAGTACTAGTAAGTATCGTTAGCTCTCTAGCCGTTGTTATGTGGCTAAACGCAAAAGGTTATTCATCACAATTAATTGATCCAAGTAATCCAAATTACGATGCAAATGTTTATAATGAAATGTCAAATTTCTTAAATCCAATGTTAGAATTAGTAATTTATTCTCTTTTAGTCGTCACAATAGTTTTAATTACCTATAAATCGGTATTACCTGATTTTAAAAGATTTAATTTTATTTCAATAGTCTTAATTATTTTAGGCGTATTTGGCGTTCTTTTAAGTGGAATTATTTCTAATTTAATTAATTTAATATTTGGCGTATCTAATTTAACATCCAATCAAGCTGCTATTGAAGAAAATCTCTTTTCCTCAAATTTCGGTTTAATATCTACCTTTATTACTACCGTAATTATGGCGCCAATCGTTGAAGAATTAGTTTTTAGAAAATCTATCTTCGCACTCTTTAAAGGAAAGAATTTAGCTGCTATTATCGTTAGTAGCCTCTTCTTTGGTTTTATCCATGTTATGAGTCCGGCAACTAATGTCTTTATAGAAATGCTAAGAGGAAGTGCAACTTATAATCAATTTATTCTTGAACTCTTCTCTTTAGTATCTTATTCTATTATGGGTGCTACCATTGGAACCGTCTATGTTTTAAGTGATAAAAACATCATTGTGACAATATTATTGCATATGGCATATAATTTATTGTCATTATTAATTGTTATATTTGCTTAAAAAAATCTTCTAAGAATTTTCTTAGAAGATTTTTATTTCTTTTCTTTTAATTTTGCTACATTCTTTTTACTAAAATTAAAACGCGTTTTATAAGAACCAGGAACTTTAATTCTTTCACCAGTTGATGGATTAACACCTTCATAACCTTCTTGATAATATTTTTCAAAAGTTCCAAACCCGCTAATTACTACTTTATCGTCTTTTTCTAAACTATCAACAATACTTTCTAAAAATAAATCAATTACTTCTTCAATATCAGAAAAATTATAATTTGATTTATCATGAACAATTCGAATTAGCTCGCTTTTTGTCATAATCTCACCTCAAATATATTATACCATTTTTTCCTAAAAATTCAATTAATTAGATAATATTTTTTCTAGGTTTTACTTAATAAATTTAAAGATAATAAAAAAAGGTAAATATAAAAATATTTACCAATTTTTTTTGTTCTGTGGAGTCAATTTCTTTTTTTTACGGTTCATTTGTTGTTTCAAATTCACATAAATTTGATAATCCTTGAGTACAATTTCTGGATAGAAAGGTAATTCTTTATGGTCAATGCGTTCAAGCAATTTATCCATTTCCCTTTCAACAATTCTAACTAGTTTGTCAGAATAATGATAATCTTTTTGATTAAATTCAAATTCATCGCGATCTAGAATTACTTTATCGCCACTAGGAAAAACTTTTACATCTAAATCGTAATCAATATACTTAATTCCTTCAGAATCCTTAACATAAGGTGAACTAAGATTACAATAGTAATAAATCGATCCATTTCGCAACATACATACTATGTTGTACCAACAATCTTTGAAAAAATACCATACTGCCGGTTCTTTTGTTCGCCAACGACGACCATCCCCATCAATAACATTGGTAAGTTCATTTACCACAACTAGAGTATCACTAGTTTGTCTTACTACATAGGCATATTGCCAAACCCGATGAAGAACACCATTATGTTTATAACTAATAATTTCTATTTTGTTATTCACATAATTCCTCTTTCCACTCGGATATATTATAGCATATTTTTTCAAAAATGGAAAATGATTTGTATAAACAATCTTAATTATCTTCTAAATATTCTTCTTTTGGATAAATAGAAGCTATTTCTTCTAATTCGTGATTACCAATTAAAGAGATTTTTAATTTATTATTTCGATAAATTTGAATAACTGGTGTCGAATAAATTTTAAAATGAGAACGAATGTTTTCATCTTCATCAACCAAGACTTCATAAAACTTAATTTTTAAGGGTTCAAAATATTCATATAAAATATTTTTTTGTAAATGACAGATTGGACACCAACGTGATTCAAAAAGTAAAATAACTTCTTCTTCATTATTTATAAGCTTAATAATATCTTCTAATTTTTTGATCATTTTTTATTTAAGGGTAATTACAGTTACCCCTAATCCTCCTTCTCCACCTTGTCCATAGCGATAAGAATCGATATATTTACATTTTTTTAGATAATCTTGAACCATTTCGCGGATTGTTCCGGTTCCATATCCATGAATAATGGTGGCTGATTTAAGACCAGCAACTAATAATTCATCAATATATTTATCTAAAGCTTCTTTGGCTTCATCATAACGCATACCCCTTAAATCTAGTGTTAAGCTTAAATGATGAGATTCATTTGTTGTATCAAAAGTAATATTTTGATTAACGATCTTTTCCTCTTCTACTTTATCTAATAAATCTTTTTCAACTTTAATTGTTAAATTACCAATTTCAATTTCATAACTCTTATCGCGATTAATTCTTTTAATATTACCAAATTGTTCAAAACTAGAAACAAAAACTCGATCACCAACTTTTAAATCTTTATTATTTTTAATTTTCTTTTTCTTATCCAAGCTATTTTTCTTATCATCTAAAGAATTTATTTTCGTTTTAAGTTCAATTTCTTCATGTATCTTTAAATTCTTATTTTTAGCATTATTAATTTCTTCTAATAATTTATTAGCCTCTTCTTGAGCTTTTTCTAAGATTTCATTGGCTTTTTTCTTTGTTTTATCGATTTCTTGTTCTTTTATTTTTTCAATATTATCTAATTTTACGCTAAGTTCTGCATCTTTAATCTTATATTCATTGATTAATAAATTTAATTCTTTTTCTTTTTCATGTAAATTAGTACTTAAGACTTCTATATTATGAATTAAACGACTTGATTCATCAACAGTAACACTCTTTTTAGCTCTCTTGATAATTTCTTTCTTTAAGCCAAGAGTAGTTGCGATAGACAAAGCTTTACTAGAACCACTTCGACCAATTAATAATTCATATGTAGGTTTATATGTTGAATCATTAAAGGCCATTGATGCATTTATTACTTTATCATTACTATATGCAAAACTCTTAAGATTAGCATAATGAGTAGTAACGATAAAGGATACTTGATTTTCTAAAAAGTATGTTAAAACACTTTCCGCAATAGCTGATCCTTCTTTTGGATCAGTACCAGAACCAATTTCATCAAATAATACTAAAGAATTAGAGCTTGCAGTATTAACAATTTTTACCATTTTCTTCATATGTGATGAGAATGTAGATAAATTTTCTTGAATAGATTGATCATCACCAATATCACATAAGATACAATCATAAATATTGATATCACTTTCTTTTTCTGCAGGTATTGGTAAACAAAACTTAGTCATTAAGCATAATAAACCTACAGTTTTAAGAAAGACAGTTTTACCACCTGTATTAGGACCAGTAATAACAATACCTAAATAATCTTTACCAAATTCTAAATTATTAGGAATTACTTTTTTTACTTTAAGTAAAGGATGGCGAGCAGAAACTAATTTTAAATAACCATTATTATTGACCTTTGGGCATGAGCCATCAAAGCTTTTACCTAATAATGCTTTCGAAAATAAAATATCTAAACGAGAAAAAATAGAAAAATTATTCTTTAAAATGTCATAATTATCACTAACACTTTTAGTAAGATTTCTTAAAATGCGTTCTTCTTCCATCTTTTCTTCATTTCTTAAGCGTTCTTTTTCATTACTTAATTCCGCAACCGCAATAGGTTCCATAAAACAGGTCAACATAGTATTAGAAACATCGTGGAGAATTCCTTTAAAGCTATTCTTAAATTCACTTTTAACAGCTAAACAATAACGATTATCCCGAATTACTACTGTTGAATCTGCTAAATATGAAGATTGTGATGCAATCAATTGATTTAATTTATCTTTAATTTTATTATCTAAATTATTTAAACGATTACGAATAGTTTTTAATTCTTTACTTGCGTCATCTAAAATATGACCATCTTCATCAAGTGATTTTCTTAATAATTTATCAAATTCTAAATTAACAATTAGCGATTCAATATAATGATTATAATATTTTAATTCTTTACCATTTTTCTTGATACTATCTAATAATCGACGATTAGCACCAATTGAACTAGATAAAAGAACAAATTCATATAATTCTTTACCACTTAGAATTCTTTCTTTAACCGCATCATTTAATAATTTTTCTAAATCTAAATTAAAATAAATAGGACATCTTTCATAAGAAATAACGATTTGCATCATTTCACTGACTTCATCTAATTCTTTTTTGATGGTATCTACATCATTTTCTTCCTCTAAATTGGAAAAAAATTCTTTCGTATTAGGAAGTAAAGCATAATTAAGTAAATTATTAAAGATTTCATCAATTTCTAATTTTTTATAAAAATAGTTATTATGAGTATTCATCATAGATTTAACCATCCTAACTTATTAATTTATTAAATGGAAAAAGAAAACAAAAAATGATATAATAGAGTCGGAGGAAATTTATGCAAGATCGAACAAATACCACCCACAAAATAAAAGCAAGCTCTGAACAATTCAAAGAAATGCTTGATTATTACAAAGGTTATATCACTTACAATAATAATCCCTATGTTGTCGCGCGTATTAAACTAAGTAAAGCTACAATTACCTTTTATAAAACAAATGTTGTTCTTTTCCAAGGAGAGAATGAAAGCGTAGAATATAATATCTGGGCTGAAAAATATAATCTAGAAAAAGAAAATATCATTCAAGATTCCACACTTGATTTATCATCATTATCGACAATAGGTAGTGATGAAGTAGGAACCGGTGATTATTTTGGCCCCATCACAGTTTGTGCTTCTTTTGTCTCTCTTAATATGGTTCCAAAATTAAAAGAATTAGGAGTAAAAGATTCAAAATTATTAACTGATAATCAAATAATTGAAATCGGTCTAAAACTCGCTGATTTAATTCCTTATTCTATTATCTTTCTTGAACCAAGTAAGATTAATCGTCTTAAAGAAAAACATGCAAATTTAAATTTTATTAAGTCATATTTACACAATAAGGCTATTAATAGTATACTAAAAAAATACCCAAATGTAAAGTATGACGCTATCATTATCGACCAGTTTACGCCTAAAGAAAAATACTTCGAATACTTGAATGAACAACCAGATGTCATTAAAAATATTACAATGATTCCTAAGGCTGAAAGTAAAAATTTAGCGGTTGCAGCTAGTAGTATTTTAGCAAGAGTCGCCTTTTTAAAAGAATTAAAAAGATTATCAAACAATTATGATATGACTCTTTTAAAAGGTGCTGGCCAAGAAGTAGATCGTACCGCCATAAATTTTGTAAAAAAATATGGTTATGATGAATTATTGAAAGTCGCAAAAATCAAATTTGCGAATACCAATAGAATAAAATCTTATTTTGAAACTAATCCCTTACCTAAAAATAAACAAGGTAGTATAAATAAATAGTCCAATTGCTTGGACTATTTTTTCAATTCATTAATCATATCAATCATTTCTTGTGGTAATTCAGAATCAAATTCCATATATTCTTTCGTTCTTGGATGAACAAAACCTAATGTTTTCGCATGCAAATATTGACCAAAAGGAGTCGTTTGTTTTTTAACACCATACAAAGGGTCATTCATAACAGGATGACCAATGGCTGCCATATGTACTCTTATTTGATGCGTACGACCAGTCTCTAATTTACATTCTACTAATGTATAATCTTTAAAACGATCTAGTACTGTAAAATATGTAACGGCTTCTTTTCCACCGGCAACAACTGCTTGTTTTTGTCGATTATTCGGGTCTCTACCAATAGGCATATTGATTTTACCTTTATTATGACTGATATTTCCCACTACTATCGCAATATAAGTACGATTAGTATGTTCTTTATTTTTAAATTCTTCTGCTAAAATCCGATGTGCTTTATTATTTTTACAAGCTACTAATAAACCTGAAGTATCTTTATCGATACGGTGAACAATTCCACTTCTTGTATCGCCACCAACATCTGATAATTTATGACAATGGTTTAATAACGCATTAACTAAAGTACCACTATGATGACCAGCAGCTGGATGAACAACCATTCCACTAGGTTTATTAACAACAATAATATCCTCATCTTCATAAACAATATCTAATTTAATATCGTCTTTTTCTAAATTAGATTCTTTTTCATCACGGTCCATAATAATAATTTCATCACCATAATTAACTAAATAACTTGGTTTAACTATTTTATTATTAACCATTACTTTTTGTTCATCAAAATAATATTTAAGTTCACTACGAGAAACTTCTTTATAATGAGCAACAATAAATTTATCTAAACGAATTAATTCATCATCAGGATTAACTATTATTTTGATCATTATGATTCTCACTTTCTATTTCTTCTTTTGTGTTAACTTCATCATTACTAGTTTCAACTTCTTCTTTATTTTCATCACAAGCATCTTTATCTTTTTTATCATCTTTATAGATAAACAATAAATAAATTGCGAGTAACACCGCTCCAATTGTCAAGAAGCTATCAGCACCATTAAAAATAGGGAAAGTCATAAATTCAAAATTTAAGAAATCAATTACTCCATCTTTAAAGAATGCTCGATCAATTAAATTACCCATGGCGCCTGAAGTAATCAAGATTAATGAAATACTATATAATTTCTTTTTCTTAAAATCACTAGTTAGGACTAAGAAACTAAGACAAGCTAAGGATGCAATAACACTAATGGATACTAATAAGAATTTTTTACCAGATAAAATACTCCAGGCTGCACCTTTATTAAAAGCAAGTTCAAAGCTTAATAAATATTTGATGAAAATAATTTTTTCGCCACTGAGTAGTGTTTCATTGTGACTAGCAATATATTTAGTTAATTGATCCAATCCAATTAAAACAATTACACAAATAAGAGAAATTATTACTGACAAGGTATTAATTTTAATTTTTTTCTTCATTACAACACCTCTAGAATACAAATCTAATAATAAAATAAGCCATCACGGTGAGAACAATGATTGTAATAATCATTGCAATATCCAATAAATGATAAAGATAATAAGGAAAAAAAGGAACTCTTTTTTCATAATCCAAATTAACAACTAAAAATTTATAATACATTGTTAAAACGAAGGCTTGTAATAAATAAATAACAAAAGCTGTAATTATTAAAATAATCAAAAAACTTGTTTTATTACCATAATAATTTACCATAATAGGACTAACTATACAGATAAGGCTGATAAGAAGACATAAACCAATAATCAAAGTCCATATTATGGCCGGCTTTTTTATTTTATAATCTAATTGACGATATTCTTTAATATCGTTTTTTATTTTTAATAGGAGTTCTTTCATTTAAATTCCTCCCATATTTTCTTTTAGATATTCAATACAGTCGTGTAAAGTATTAACCGAAACTAATTTCATCTTTGTTTTATAATTTAATTTATCAAATCTTTCTTTAGCTTCTATATAATTACTAGCAGGGCAGAAGAAAACATCCGCTTTAGCTTGAATAGCTGCCGTTAATTTTGATTGAACGCCACCGATTGAGCCAACTCGACCATCTTCATCAATAGTTCCTGTCCCCGCAACAATCAAATTTTTAGTTAATTTTTCGCCACTTAGCGCATCATAAATAAATAATGACTGCATTAAACCAGCGGATGGGCCATAAGTATCTGGACTTTTGATTTCAAATTTAGGATTAGTTTCTTCTTTATTAATACTATTATAATTATAATAATTAATGCCTAGAATTGGTAAAAGATTATCATCAACTTGATAATTCATACAATAGGCTTCAATATCAATGACTTCACCATTTCTTAATACTTTAAATTGGTATGGTTTATTAAGTTCTAAATTAATATAATAATAATCACCGATTTGGATATAACCATATTTTTCTAAAAGAACATTATTAACATCCTTATCTTTAGTTATTTTTTCGCCTTCTACTTCATTAATGACATCACCGACTTGAAAATAGCGATTAGCAGTTCCATATAGACTATGAATAATATTACCTAAAAAAGTATAAGAAATATCTTTACCACTTTCCTGATAACCAGCTATTAACGCATTAATTAAACTTACATTCTTTTGAACTGTCCCTGAAGAATTTATATAAACACTTGAAGTATTAACAATATCATTATGTTCACTGATAACCGCATAAGGATTAAGCAAACTGAATAAATATTGTGATAAAGTTACATTATAATAAGAATAAACCGATACCGAATATACGTGAACATCTTTGGTATCAATTCCTGCAAATTGATAAGTGTTTTGAATATTATATGCTTCAGCTGGCACAATTAAATCTTTATGTGTCGGTATATAAGAAATAGTAATTAAGCCTAAAGATAAAACAATAAATGAAATTAAGACAAATTTAAATTTTTTAAATATTTTAATCATATTTCAAAGTTAGTTTTGGACTTTTCATTTGTCTAGTTGTAAGTCCTGCTGCTTCAAACATCTTTAAACTAGCTTTAAAACTATCTGTATCTTCATATTTTTTGGAAATATAGACAATTTCTTTAATTCCACATTGAATGATTAATTTTGCACATTCATTGCAGGGAAATAAGGTAACATACAAAGTAGCTCCAGTTAAATTAGATGTTGAATTAAGAATTGCATTAGGTTCGGCATGAACAACATAAGGATATTTCGTATCAAGAAAATCTCCATCACGATTCCAAGGAAAAACATCATCACTACAGCCATGAGGGAAGCCATTATAACCGATTCCGACAATTCTTTTATTAGGATTTACAATACAAGCTCCTACTTTTGTATTAGGATCTTTACTTCGCATACTAGAAAGTAAGGCTACACCCATAAAATATTCATCCCAAGAAATATAATCTTTACTTTTGTTCATCATTTAATTCCTCACAATTCTTTGTTTCTTTTCGGCTTCTTTTACATAAAACATTACTACAAGAAGCGCAAATTTCATCTTCTTCTTTACTATATTCTGGTGGTGTAATCTTATGATTAATAAATAAGGTCACCACAAATAAAGCTAAAGGGATTAAAACTACTAATATTTTAAATATCATAATTATTTACGAATTTGAATACCCAATTCTTCTAATTGTTCATCAGTAACTTCCGTAGGGGCGCCACTCATTAAACATTTAGCTGAATTAACTTTCGGGAAGGCAATAACTTCACGAATATTATTAGCCTTTGTTAATAACATTACTAATCTATCAAAGCCAATAGCTAAACCACCATGAGGAGGTGTACCATATTTTAATGCATCAACGAAATAACCAAATTTATTTTTAATTTCTTCTTCACTTAGACCAATAGCCTTAAACATCTTATCTTGGATATTTTGATCATGAATACGGATACTTCCACCACCTAATTCATAACCATTTAAGACGATATCATATGCTTTCGCATGACAATGTTCTTGATCTGTAAGTAGCATATCTTCATGTCCATTCTTAGGTGATGTAAATGGATGATGAGCAGCTACCCAACGATTTTCTTCTTCACTAAATTCAAATAATGGCCAATCAACTACCCATAAGAAATTAAATTTATCATTATCAATTAAATCTAATTCATGACCTAAAGTTGAACGTAGAGCGCCTAAAGCTGTATTACAATTAGCTAATTTATCAGAAACGATTAAAATTAAATCATTATTTTGTAATTTTAAGGTTTCAACAAATTCTTTTTTATTATCATCAGTTAAAAATTTACTTACACTACCACTGAATTCATTATTTTCATATTTTAACCAAGCTAAACCACCAGCATGATATTTTTTAGCAAGTAAAGTTAAACGATCAATTTCTTTTCTGGAATATTTATTAGCTGCATTAGCAACGATACATTTAACTTTGCCACCACTAGCGATATTATCTTTAAAGAATGAACATTCAGTTTTATTAGCAAGTTCAGTTATATCTTGTAGTAACATTTCAAAACGAGTATCTGGTTTATCTGAGCCATAATAATTCATTGCGTCATCCCAAGTCATTCTAATAAATGGTGTTTTAATATCCATATTTAGAGTTTCTTTCCACACTCTTACTAATAAACCTTCGATCATATCTTGAACATCTTGTTCATCAACAAAGCTCATTTCGACATCGACTTGCGTAAATTCTAATTGACGATCTGCTCTTAAATCTTCATCACGGAAACATTTAGTGATTTGGAAATATCTTTCCATTCCCGCAACCATTAATAATTGTTTATATAATTGTGGGCTTTGAGGAAGGGCATAGAAACAACCTTTATGTACACGCGATGGAACTAAGAAATCACGAGCTCCTTCAGGTGTTGATTTACCAAAGACTGGGGTTTCTACTTCCACAAAATCATGTTCATTGAAATAATTACGAATACTCATTGCTGCCTTATGTCTTAAAATAAGGTTCTTTTGCATTGAAGGACGTCTTAAATCAAGATAACGATATTTAAGTCTAGTATCTTCTAAGGTATCCGCATTATCACTGATTAAAATTGGTGGTTGTTCAGCAGTTGAAAGGATTACTACTTCATCCGCAATAACTTCAATATCACCAGTTGGGATATTCTTATTTTTGCTTTCTCTTTCAACAACTTTACCAGTTACTTTGATAACATATTCACTCTTTAAGCTCATAGCTACATCATAATTAGGATTAGATGGTTCAACTACAATTTGGGTAATTCCCCAACGATCACGTAAATCGATGAAAACTAAACCTCCTAAATCTCTCTTTCGAGCTACCCATCCACAAAGAGTAACTACTTCACCAACATTTTCAATTCTTAATTCACCATTATTTTTGGTACGCATATTTTTCTCCTTCGATTTTAAATAAATCATTTAATTCTTCTATTTTCTTTATTTCTTCAGTTCTTGTTTCTGTATTCTTTAATTTAAAGATGCCTTGTTCAATTTCTTCATCACCGATAATAATAATTAAAGGTGTATTTTTTCGTTCACAAAGTTTAAATTGTGGTTTTAAAGAATTCGATTCATAATCTAATTCACATCGAACACCATTATTTCTTAAGAATCCAGCCATCTTTAAAGCGGTTAATTTAGAATTTTCACCAACATTAACGATGACAACATCTACTTTTGTCTTCTTTTCTTGATAAAGATTTAATTCTTCTAAGATTACCATTAATCTTTCAACACCTGCTCCAAAACCTATTGCGTCAGTATCTGGGCCATCAAATTCTTTAGATAGACCATTATAACGTCCACCAGCTAAAATAGCTAAATTATAGATGGATGAATTTGGTTCATTATAAATAAATTCAAAAACAGTATGATTATAATAATCAAGACCACGTACTAAATTAGAATCAACTTCATAATTGACACCTAATTCTTTTAAAATACTTAATACTTTATTAAAACGTTCATTATCAGCTTCGCTTAATGAATCTTGAATTTTAGGTGCATTAATAAGTACCGGATTATCACTATCAATTTTACAATCGAGAATTCTTAAAGGATTAGTTTCCAATCTCTTTTTACAATCATCACACATACAAGAAATATTATCTTTAAAATATTCTCTTAAACGATTTGAATATAGATTTCTTCCTTCTTTACTACCTAAAGTATTAATTTTAAGTTTAACATTCTTAATTCCTAATTTATTTAAAACTGAATAACCGAAATAAATAATATCAGCATCAAGATATGGACTTTCTTTTCCTAAAGCTTCAACCCCAAATTGAGTAAATTGACGAAAACGTCCAGCTTGTGGTCTTTCACAACGGAATGCTTGTGCAAAATAATAATATTTCTTTAATCCTGGTTCAACATATAATTTGTTTTCGACAAAACTCCGACTAATTCCAGCTGTAGCTTCTGGACGAAGTGTTAATGATTTATCACCACGATCTTTAAAAGTATACATTTCTTTATTAACAATATCACTAGAATCACCAGCTGTTCTAACAAAGACTTCCGTAGCTTCAAACATCGGGGTAATCATTTCTTCAAAACCGAATTTTTGCGCCAAATCACCCGCAACTTTTTCTATATAGCGATATTTTTCTACTTCTTTACCATAAAAATCAAAAGTTCCTTTAATTTTATTTATTTTCATAGAGCCTCCTATTAAAAAAATGGTAAAAACACATTTCTTTCCAAGGACGCAAAATTTGCGCGATACCACCTTGGTTTGGTTTTACCACTCTTAATTTTTACTTAACGCGTTAAGACGTCTTTCTCCAAATTTGTCAGATTTTTCATTGAAAGATTTTTATTATTATTTTTTAATATTATACTTTAAAATAAAGATTTTTTCAAGTAAAGAGCGAAAATTATTTTTTTACACCTTTAATTAATAAATCTTTGCCAACTATTTTATTAATATTCTTTAAAACTTTATTGACTTCTAAATCCTGTTTTTCTTTATCTAATGAATCAAAAATAGTTAATTGTTTATAATTTTCATTATTTTTAGTAAAACGACTTGCGGTAACACTAACTAGACGTACACCTAAATCAGGATCAGATAATTCATCATATAAACCTAAATATAAATAATACATCTCCATTGAAGAAATGATTGGTGTAGTAGTACTAACAGATTTCGATACCGCTTTAAAATTATTAAATTTAATTAATAAACGGAAATTTTGCGCACTATAACCTGCTTCTTCCATTCTTGATTGAACATTATTAGTTAAATAATGAATTAATAATTTTATATTTTCTTGATTATATTCATCATAATCATATGTATGAGCATTACTAATACTTGATACATCATTATAACGATTAGGATCAACGACATCACTACCATTACCATAAGCACTAGATAATAAATAATCAGCTTGTGCTTGACCCAACAAATCAAAAATCAATTTTCGATTAGGATAAGTAGCTAAATCACCAATTGTCTTAATACCAATATTACTTAAAGCTAAACAAGTCTTCTTTCCTGCCCCAAACATATCGCTTAAAGGCAGTGGCCATAATTGAGTTTTCAAATCTTTTTTTCTAACCACTGTTATTCCTAAAGGCTTTTTCATATCGGAACCCATTTTAGCTAAAAACTTATTCGGTCCAATTCCTATACTACAAGGCAGATTATATAATTCTAAAATATCTTTTTGAATTTTTTCGGCTAATTCTAAATATTTATTATCACTAACACAATCAGTAACATCTAGATAAGCTTCATCGATACTACCTGGTTCACAAAGAGGAGTTAATTTATAAAAATATTCAAAGAATCGATGTGAATATTCTTCATATAATTGATGACGAGGTTCAACGATTATTAGATCTTTGACTTTTTTTATCGCATCATACAAAGGTTGTGTAGTATAGATACCTTCTCGTTTTGCTTCATAACTCGCCGCAACAATAATTCCTTTTTTATCTAAACTATCATGGGCAATTACTACTTTTTTACCTTTAAGACTAGGATTTTCAGCTATTTCACAACTTGCAAAGAAACTATTCATATCAACATGAAATATAACTTTACTCATTAATTACTCCGCTTTTAAAACTACATCAATCGTTTTTAATTCATTTGTTTTACTTGAATAATAAGTAATAGTAACAGTATCCGAAACATTAAAATCTTCAAAGCCATTTAAATGAATACTTAAATCGCTTGAATCATATAATTTAATATCATTTACTTTAATAATGATATCTCCTACTTCAATATCGATATCTTTTAACGTTCCCTTATTGGATTTTGCGGTAATATATAAGCCATATGGTTGTTCACCATCATAAACATTTGGCCAAGCTTTAATATTATATGTTTGCATAAAGGATGCTGGAACAACCCTAACTGGACTCGATGTAATACCAAATATTGGTCTTATAATTGGTTGTCCATTTTCTAAATAAGGCGTTGCTGCTTCAATCAAATTTGATGGAATTGAAAAGCCCATACCTTCTGTATTATTACTAACAATTTTTAGAGACGGAATTCCAAGTAATTTACCATCTAAAGTAAATAAACCACCACCAGAATTACCATGATTAATTGCCGCATCAGCTAGAACAAATTCTGATACAAAATCACCAATACCATCACCATCCGTATCTGATGAACGTCTAACTCTTAAATTAGAAATAATACCAAATGTTGAAGTACGATAATAATCAAATCCTTCAGGACAACCAATTGCAACAACAAAATCACCTTTTTTAACATTATCAATATTTGCTAATTCTATAGGATTTAAATCCACATAAGTATTAAATTTAATGATTGCAAGATCTAATTTAGCATCACTACCTAAAGTTTCAGCTTCAATTTCTAGATTTGCTTCCTTCAAATAAACAAATAATTTATGATTTACCATTGCAACACTTGATACTGCAACATGATCATTAGTATAAGCATAATAAGTATAATAATCAATCACATCTTCAGCATTACGATGTTCAATTTTCTTATAAATAACACCACTACCTAATGATTCTCTTTCCAAAAATGTACAATCATCACCATCAACATTAACGGTTTTTTCAGCTTTTAGAATTACTCCAACTACTGATGTTTCAACTTTTTCAATACAAATATTAAGATTATCTTCTAAAGACTTAATTGTATAATCTTCAACAGTTACATTTTTAGTAGTTATTTCATTTGTTACATGATTTACTACTTCATTTATTTCTTTATTTGTTACACTACAACTAGTAACAAATAGTAATAATAAAACTAAGAAAAATAATTTTTTCATTTTGCTTCCTTCTTCTTTATTGGCGCAATAAAATAGAAAATACTATATTCATTAACAACACTTTCTGCACCATATTTAAATTTATGATATTGTAAGATTTCTTTGGCAATTGCAAGACCTAAGCCACTACCTTTTACACTACGTTTATGACCTTTATCAACACGATAATAACGATTCCAAATTACTCTTAAATCTTCTTCTTTAATGCCAATACCATGATCTTTAACTGATATTTTTACTTCATCACCAATGATTTCTTGTTTGACTTCAATTAATTTTGAATCACCACTATAATTAACCGCATTAGTAATAAAATTATAAATAACTTGTTCTAATTTATGTTGATCAGCATCAATTATAATATAATCAGTAAAATCGAAATTAATTGTAAATTCTTGTGATTCTAATAATTTTTGTTGCCTATCGATTATTTCCGATAATAATTTGGTTAAATTAACTTCTTTTATATTGAATTCTTCTGTTCCTGCTTGAAGTTTTGCAAGAGGAACTAAGTCATTAACTAATTCATTTAATCTATTAACTTCATCAACAATTAATTGAAGATTTTCTGGTGTATTTTCTTCTGGAATATCCTTCATCATTTCCGCATAACCACTAATTAAAGTTAATGGTGTCTTTAAATCATGACTAATATTCGCTAATAATTCTTTTTGTAATGTATCAGTTTTATTAAGTTCTGCAACCGCATAATTTAATGTATTATCCAATTCTTCGATTTCCGCAAACCCACTACCTTCAAAAACAATATCTCTTTTACCTTTAGCTAATTCATTAGCTGTATCAGTCATCTTCTTAATTGGTTTAGATATTCTAGACGCAATGAATAACGCAATACCAACAGCTAAAACTAAAATAATAATTGAAATATATAATAATTGACTTTGGAAAGCCTTAACTGCTGGCGCAACCGGAGTTAAACGAGATTCAAGAATTAATAAATAATTATTATTACCTTGATAAGAAATGATTTTTCCACAGATAATATTAGAATCTTTAGATGCTTTTTTAAATTCACTACTATTATCAAAGACTGTTACTTCTTGAGGTCCCATTTTCGGCATTGGACCGAAATTAGATGTAAAAGAAATATAAAATTTTTTATTACTAGGCGCAGATGAACGAACTTTATTCATCGTATCAGGATTTTGTAATTTAAAGATAACATCATTTTGTCCAACTTGTGTAACAATATTATTTGTTTCATTAAATAAAACAATTGATGTTTCTTCTTCACCTGACTTTTCTCTTATCTTTTGGGAGAATTCATCATTATTTAAATCCGTTTCGTTTATTATTAATGTTTCGATATCATCAAATAACGATTCCATATTATTAATCTTTGTATTTTTATAGAATCTTTCCAACATAAACATTTGGAAGAAAACGAATAAAGAAACAACAACAATTGAAAAGACTAAAACATAGGCGAAAATCTTCCACTTTAATTTAATCTTATTCGGTTTCAAAACGATAACCAACCCTTCTTATAGTAATAATATTATCGGAATATTTACCAATCTTTTTTCTTAATGATTTCATATGTGTATCAAGAGTACGATCATCACCATAGAAATTATAGCCCCAAACTTTTTCTAATAATTGATTTCTTGTAATCGCGCGATTAGCATTTTGACATAAATAAACTAATAATTCATATTCTTTAGGTGTAAGATCAATTCTATTCTTATCAACCGTAACGATATAAGCATTCAAATCAATTTCTAAACTTTGATAAGACCAAATATTCTTTTCTTCTTCTTTTACTTCTTCTTTATTATTATTTTTATATCTATTTATAACCGCATTAACTCGCATTATTAATTCTTTAGAAGAAAATGGTTTTGTTACATAATCATCAATACCTAATTCAAAGCCATATAATTTATCATATTCTTCACTACGTGCTGATAACATAATAACTGGTGTATTTTTCTTCTTTCTGATTTCTTTAACAGCTGAATAACCATCAAGTTCTGGCATCATAATATCCATAATGATTAAATCAAAATCTTCATTCAAAGCTTTTTCAATAGCTTCCATACCATTTTCAGCTTGATCAGTTTCAATACCATCAAATTTAGCATATTTTGCGATTAATTCACGAATACTTTGTTCATCATCAACGATTAAAATTTTACTCATTCTACACCTCTTAACTATAAAATAAATAAATTTTCTTACTTTTTATAAATTATATCATATTTTCATTAATTTTATATGAATTATAATAAAAATTAGACTCTTTTTACTTTAAAAAAATCTTATTTTATTATATAATAAGGAAGAATAAGGAGTGTTATTATTATGAAACCTCTTGCATATCAAATGCGTCCCACTAACTTTGATTATATCTTTGGTCAAGATCATTTAGTCGGTAAAGATGGCATTATAAGAAAAATGTTAGAATCTAAATCCCTCTTCTCTTTTATCCTTTATGGAAATCCAGGATGTGGTAAAACTACGATTGCGGAAGCAACATGCCGTATGAGTGGCTATGATTGGCATAAATTTAATGCGTCAACCGATAATAAAGAAGCCTTAAGACAAATAATTAATGCTTCTAGATTCGAAGAAAATACCATCATTATTGTTGATGAAATTCATCGTATGAAAAAAGATATTCAAGATTATCTATTACCATATGTAGAAGATGGCACCTTAACAATGATCGGTTTAACAACTGTTAATCCATATCATGCGGTTAATCCCGCAATAAGATCTCGTTGTCATATTTATCACTTACATGATATTGATGAAAAAGCTCTAAGAGCTGTTTTAGATCAAGCTTATAAATTAGTTGGTAATAATAAGATAATTGATGAAGAAGTTTATGATTTATTAATTACCTCTTGTAATCAAGAAATTAGAACCTTAATTAATAATTTTGATACTTTAATTAGTATTACTGGTGAACATATCACAATTGAAGATGCTGCTAAAGTAATTCAAAAAGCTAATGTAAGCATGGATAGTAATAGTGATAATTATTATGATACTTTAAGCGGCTTACACAAATCCATAAGAGGTAGTGATGTTGATGCATCATTACATTATTTAGCTAAATTAATTATTGCGGATGACTTACAATCTTTATGTAGAAGATTAATATGTGTTGCTTATGAAGATATTTCTTTAGCAAATCCAGGTATTGGTCCAAGAGTTGTAGCAGCTTGTAATGCCGCAAGAGAATTAGGTAATCCAGAAGCTCGTTTACCTCTTGCCACTATTGTCATTGAAATGGCACTTTCACCTAAATCAAATTCTGCTGTTATCGCCATCGATAAAGCTTTAAAAGATATTGAAGATGGTAAAAGTGGTTCCCTACCTATTCATTTAAAGAATATTTCTTCTTTTGATCCTAATCAAGCCTCTTATAAATATCCTCATGATTATCCTAATGCTTGGGTATATCAACAATATTTACCAGATTCTTTAGTAGGTGTTAAATATTACACACCAAAACCAACCTCTAAAAATGAATTAAGTCTTTATAATCGCTATCTAGAAATTGAAAATTATATTCGTGAAGCCCAAAAAAATGAAAAGAAAAAATAGCAACCATTAATTTGGTTGCTATTTATTTTGTAGCTATTATTTTTTATTCTTTTCTTTATGAAGAGTAACCTTCTTACAACGAGGGCAATACTTCTTTACTTCAATACGATCTGGAGTATTACGTTTGTTCTTTTCAGAAAGATAATTTTCTTCGCCACATTCTGAGCATTTTAATAATATACTAACGCGCATAGTAGTCCTCCTAAAAAATCTATTATATTATACTATATTTTTTAATAATTTTCAACTATTTTACAAACGAGAAATTATTTCCAAATTACTCGACCTTTAGAATCAAGAATGATGATAAATAAAGCAATTGCGACAACAATACCTAAAGTAATATAAAAAGCTACTGCTCCATGTTTTGCATGTTTACTTCTTTCCGGATATGTTTCTTTAAATTTGAAATAGAATAACCAACCAGCAATGGAAGCTGTAATGAATGATAAGAATGTCCAAATACCTAATGGTACGTTATCAACGATTACTCTTGTATTTGATGTTGCAACAGTTTGATCTTCTTCTTGTTTTTCTGGTACAAAGAATTCAAAACCACAATCACATTTTGTTTCCTCAATTGAATGTATTTTTTGACACTTAGGACAATATTTAATTTTTTCCATGATAATTCTCCTTGTATTAACTACATTTTAACATACAATATTTTATTTGTAAATTATTTAGCGTTATTAAAGATTTCTAAAATTAAATTCTTATCTAATTCTACAAAACCAATTACTTTCTTTTTCCCATTCTTAGTTAAACGATTAGCCATTGGTAAAAAATCTTTTTCTAAAATATTTAATTCACTAAATCTCGTAGGCATTTTTAATTCTTTAAAGAATGCTTCTAGGCATAAAATACCTTCATAGCTAGCCTTTAAATCATCTTCTTCTATAACATTCATAACATCACGCGCAAAACTAGCAAATTTATGAGGTAAATATTTATAAACAGCCTTAGCCCAAGCTGGATATAAGACTGATAAACCAGCAGCATGTGCTACATGATCAAAAGTTCCACTAATTTCATGTTCTAATTTATGAACTGTAAAATAGAATTTACTACCAAGGCCTGTTAAACCATTATGACTATAGCTTGATGCAAGCATTAGGCAGGCTCTCGCATCATAATCATCAGGTTTATCTTTAACAATTCTTCCTGCCTTAATAACACTTCTTAAAAGACCTAAAGCCATTTCTTCTTGGAAATAATTATTTAAAGTATCGGTTAAATATCTTTCTAAAGTATGCATTATAATATCGACAACCCCACAAGCTGTTTGAAATTGGGATACAGAATATGTTAAAGTAGGGTTTTCAACCGCAAAAATTGGTCTAATAATGTCAGTATTAAAACCATTTTTAATTCCTAATTCAGGATTTGAGATTACACAAGAATTAGATAATTCCGATCCAGCTGCACTAATTGTTAAAATTACGCCAATAGGTAAAGCCTTAGTTGGTTCAACTTCATGACTATTAAGTAACCAAGGATCGCAATCTAAATAATAACCACAGCTAATAGCTTTTGCGGTATCAATGACAGAACCACCACCAACAGCTAAGATTAAATCTACTTTCGATTCTTTTATTAAGCTAACACCTTTACGCACTAAATCTACTTTAGGATTAGGCTCTACCCCATTTAATATCAAATATTCAATTTGTTCTTCTTCTAATTTCTCAATTATTGTTTTATATAAGCCACTTTTAACAATACTACTTTTACCGTAAACAAGTAGTATTTTTTTATAGCCATAACTTTTAATAATTTTTCCGATTTCTTTTTCTCTATCTTT
The DNA here is from genome assembly GCA_946611195.1 of uncultured Bacillota bacterium. Lineage (GTDB taxonomy): Bacteria > Bacillota_I > Bacilli_A > ML615J-28 > CAG-313 > UBA1737. The sequence goes on along the minus strand of CAMODB010000010.1, from coordinate 7,379 downwards.
ACCAAAATATATTTTGGTTGGTGAATAAAAATTAAAATCTAACATGTTTAACTCCTAAAATGCTGAATTAGCTAATTTAATTTTTTTAATAATAATAGGAACTTCCGGATAATCTTCTAGATAAGCATTGTATCTAATCGTTTTTACTTTTGATAATTCTAAAATAACTTGGTTACTTTTATCTTCATAAGTTTTACCAAAAGCTGCATATTGACCATCTAAATAACTTATTTTATCATTTGGGGCACTACAAATAAAGAATTGACAGCTTGCAGAATTAGGATTAGTCGTTCTTGCCATAGATATTACACCAAGATCATGTTTTAAAGGATTATCAAAACCATTAGATGAAAATTCACCATAAATGGCATCTGTACTATGATTAATTGGTAAATTATTATCTAATTCATAACCACCACCTTGAATCATAAAATTATCGATAATGCGGTGAAAAATCTTATTATTATAAAATCCTTCTTTGACAAGTTTAATAAAATTCTTAACAGTGCGGGGTGCTGCTTGATATTCAAGCTTAAGATTAATTTTCCGATTATCTTTAAGTACTATTTGAGCATAAATATTATCAGTATTATTTTCATCAAATTTAGTACAGCTATTTAGACTAAGAATTAAAAAAGATAAAAGGAATAAAACAAATAATTTTTTCATTTAATCTACCAATTCTATGGTTTTGATACTAATTAAATCCACTGGAAAATCTGTAAAATAATTAGCAACCGTAGTTGTTTCAACTTTCGCAACTTCTTTTACTACTTTTAAGCTATCTTCATCTGTCGTATAACCAAAAGCCGCATATGCCCCATCTAAATGCGGACAATCAACACTACAAATGAAAAATTGTGAGCTAGCCGAATTAGGATCACTAGTTCTAGCCATCGAAATCACACCCGCTTTATGTAATAATTGATTATCAAAACCGTTTTGTTTAAATTCACCATTAATACTAGGAGTTTCTTTTTCATATATAGAATTTCCATCTAAGAAATAACCACCAGTTTGAATCATAAAATTATCGATTATACGGTGAAATAAACATCCATCATAAAACTTATTCTTAACTAATTTAATAAAATTTTCAACTGTTTTAGGGGCATATTGTTCATCTAAAACTAAATTTATTACTTTATCATTACTTAAAATGATTTTAATTTTTTGCATAAAAACCTCTATTTATTTAATTCTTTCATTACTTTTTTGACTTTAGAATCAAATTCTAAATGAAATCTATAATATTCATCGACAACTTCACTAATTTTTGAATATTTACTATATTCTAAAAGGACTTCTTCATCAACATCTTTTATTTTAGTAACATAAATTTTTTTTAATATTGTCGATTCTTCACCATTAAGATTGGCGACAAAACGTCTTTTACAATTATCACAAATCATACCACCCTGTGCATAATTAAAAACACCATTCTTTATATCAAATGTTCTGCCACAATTTACACAAGTTTTAAAAATAGGTGATACTCCTAATAGATATAATAATTTAACTTCAAAAATTAAAGCTACTTCTTTTGGATAATTTGTTATTTTTAATATTTCCATCAATTCATTAAAGAAATCATAAATTAATTCTTTTTCCGATATTGCTGAATAGAAATTATTTAATTTTTCCATAATGATTAACGCATAATTATATTTATTCAAATCTAACTTAATATCACTGTAATTATCATCGATATAAGCATCAGTTAAAGTTCTTAAACTACCATTAGCATAATTAAATGATAATTTTGTTAAAAGTTGAGTGAATTTTAAGGTTCCACTACCAGCTTTTTCAACGCCTTTAACTTGATAAGTCATCAATTCATTTTTTGATAACACTGATATTAAAGAACTCGTATCTTTATATTTTTGATTATGGATAACTATACCTGTTTGTTTTAATATTTCTTTCATATTATTTCTTATTCATCATCATTATGATAACCATATTCTCTTAAATAATGTTTATTATTTCGCCATTCTTCTTCTACTTTAACAAATAATTCGAGATATACTTTCTTATCAATTAATTTCATAATATCAATTCTGGCATCATGACCGATTTGTTTAATCATATTACCATTTTTACCAATAATTATCTTCTTTTGACTGCTTCTTTCCACAACTATTGTTGCGTTAATAGAAACCATTTTTTCTTCTTCTTTAAAGGCTTCAATTGTTACCGCAACACTATAAGGTATTTCATCATTAGTAAGTAAAAGGATTTTTTCTCTTATTATTTCACTAACCACAAAACGAATTGGTAAATCAATAGCTTCATCATCAGGATAATATTTAGGTCCTACCGGTAATTTTTCTTTAATCATTTCAATTAAGGTATCAACATTGAAATTTTCGGTTGAAGATACAGTTATACCACCACTAAAGGGGAAAGCTTCTTTATAAGAATCGATATTTTCTTTTAATGAATCAGCATTTTTTACTAAATCAACTTTATTTAAAATAAGAATCGTAGGTACTTTTTTCGGTAAAATGCTAATTGCAAAATCATCACCTTTACCTTTTTTAACACTAGCATCAACAACAAGGAGGACTAAATCGACTCCTTCTAAACTATTATAAGCAAATTCATTCATTACATTACCTAGTTCAGTTGTAGCTTTATGAAGTCCAGGTGTATCAATAAAGACGATTTGACAATCATCTTTAGTATAAATACCTTTAATCTTATTGCGAGTAGTTTGGGTTTTTGGACTAACAATTAAGAAATGTCCTTTTAAGATTTGATTTAATAAGGTGCTTTTCCCAACATTGCTGCGACCTATTATCGCAACAAAACCGGATTTAAAATCAGCCATTTAAGTCACCTTCATTAAAGGCATATGGTAATAAATCACTATTTTTTAAGACAAGGACTTCTTTTTTATTATTAAATAAAGTAATAATACAATCACTTGGTAATAATTCATTCATTACTTGTCGACAAGCACCACATGGGGAAACCGCTCTTGGACTAGGAGCAATTACAACTAATTCTTTAACATTTTTTAAATCTTTACCATCAGATAAAGCTTTAAAAATAGCTGTTCTTTCTGCACAATTGCCTAAAGGATAAGAAGCATTTTCAATATTACAACCCATTACATAAGAATCATCATTAAAGATAAGTAAAGCACCTACTTTAAATTTCGAATATGGACTGTAACTAAATCCTTGTGCTATGGTTACTAAACGGTATTTTTCATCAATATTCATTAATTATCCCTCAATATTTTAATATTTTCTAAGATTTCATCTTGTTTATTAAACATAATTTCTTCATCATGTTTATTCATATGATCATAACCTAACAAATGTAACATACCATGTGTTAAAAGGAAACTAAATTCTCTTAAAATAGAATGATTATATTCTTCAGCTTGACTTAATACTTTATCATATGAAATATAAATATCCCCTAATTCATAATCAAGTTTATGGTTTTCATTACTATCGATTCCCGCAAAGCTAATTACATCGGTTGGTCGATCTAAATGACGATAAGTTTTATTAATTTCTTGTATTTCATCATTAGAAACGATAATAAAACTAACAACATATTCCCCTTTTAAATTTTCGAAATGGTATATTTCTCTTAATATTTTTTGAATTACTCCTCTTATTTTAAAAGGAAAATGATAATCATTGGTAAATAAATTATAATGTATCATTATATTTGATCATACCTTTCAATTATTTTCGCCACTAATGGATGCCGCATAACATCATTTTTACTAAAATGAATCATTTGGATACCATCAATATCCTTTAAAATATTTAAAGCTTCAATAAAGCCACTACGAACACCACTACTTAAATCAATTTGACTGGCGTCACCAGTAATAATCATTTTCGAATTAAAACCAAGTCTAGTGATAAACATCTTCATTTGATTAGTAGTTGTATTTTGAGCTTCATCAAGAATGATAATTGCTTGATCTAAAGTACGACCACGCATATAAGCTAAAGGAGCTATTTCAATAACACCTTTTTCCATCATTCTTTCTACTACTTCTTTACTTAAGAATTCATTTAACGCATCATAAATAGGAATTAAATATGGATCAACTTTTTCTTTCAAATCTCCCGGCAAGAAACCTAATTTTTCACCTGCTTCAACAACCGGACGAGTAATAATAATTTTATTAATATGGTTCTTCTTTAATTCACTAACTGCATATGCCACAGCTAAATATGTTTTACCAGTACCAGCTGGTCCAGAAGAAAATACAATATTATTTTTATTTAAAGAATCTAAATATTTCTTTTGACCAAGAGTTTTTGCGTAAATCTTCTTTCCCTCAAAGGTATTTAAAACAATCACTTTATGCGAACTGAAGCGTACTAAATCTTCAATGGTTTCATTTAAATTCTTACTTTCTTTGAGTTCCATGACATAATGAATTAAATCACGTGTATGCCATTCAATATGTTCACTATATAAACGATTTAATAATTTGATAACGGAAACAACCACTTCTAAATGATCTAAATCACTTTCTTCAATTAATAAATGATTATTAATGTGATTTAAATGTACATTCAATTCACTATTGATAATATCTAAGCTGTGATTGACTGGACCAATAAAAATCTTTTCAAATTCTAAATCATCAAATGTCCAAATAATTTTTTTATCCATAAATTATTCCTTTACTTTCTTATTCAATAATATTATAACACAAAATCAAGATAATTTATTCGAATATGCGAAAAGAAGACAACATTATACATGTTGCCTTCAAGTTAACATTAAAATCTACATATCATATTTACTATTTATCTGGGCTGGAGTCTTCTTTAATAATCCATGAAGGGGAATAATACCAAAGAGGATATTAAATAAATATAATAATATCCAGCCAAAGATAATAACCATTCTAGATAAAGCACTCAATGGATCAAATAATAAAGCTAACTCACTTCTAAAATAGAAATAAATAGCCATTACTACAAAATACCCAATGACACTAGAAAAAGTAGTCTTTAAGATGTTATATAAAATATTACTTAAATACATTTGTTTCTTTGATTTACCTAATGAACGATAAACACCATAAAAATAATTTTCATTAATTAATTTACTACGATTAGAAAAATATGTATAAAGAATAAAAATCACAACTAAAACAACTAAGAAGATAACGCTATTACGATTATTATTTAAATTCATTGTCTTATTTTGTTGAAGATAATTATCTTTTACATTAGATAAATTATGATTTTGATTATTAAAGAAGGTTTTTGCGTTTTCATAATTATTGACATTAAAGATGATATCTAAACAATATTCATTAAAAAGATCATTATTTATAGTGCTATAATAGCCATAAAAATCATCAGAACAAACGCCTTTTATTACGTTATGATTTATTTTATAATCATTTAATAATTCATAACTACTATTTTTAGCATCTTTCAAAATATCATCAGCAAATTTTTTACTAATTATTATTCCATCAGTATTATCATTATGCCAAATTATATTCTTTGGTTGACCATAGAGTATGAAACCATCATTATTTGTTTCTGAATTTTTAAAACTATTAACTGGTTTAGTTATGTTAATACGTTCATAAGCACTAACAACAATTAGATCTCTAATTAAATTTTGATTATAAGCTTCTTTTAATATTTTTTTATCATCATCAGATAGTAAGTGATAATCAGATTTTTCTTTAATAGTATAAGAATTTGTAAAATTTAATTGATAATTTTCATCACGATTAATAGTTTTAGCTAAATTAATAGTTGATAAAGCAAATAAACCACCGAGTAAAGCAAATACTATTAATAACGCAATCGTCTTCTTTCCTTTTCTAAAGACTTCGCTAAAAGCTTCTTTAAAATGACTCTTTAAGCGGAAGATAAAATCATTAGATTTTTTATCAACATAAAAACTATTATCAAAAACAAAATCTTCTTCTTTTTGTTCTACTATTTCTTGATAATGATCATCAATTAATTGTACACTTGATTCTTTAATATTAATGAGATTATTCTTTGTTTCAATATAAATTGTATTATTTTTAATAATTAATTTAATATCTTCATCATTTAAAGAATGGTCGGTATAGACTTCTAATTTTACATCATCATCATAAACTTTATTATCTAAATCTTTCAAATAAATTTTATTGATATTTTTATCACTTATAAGATGTTCTTTTTCAATATTTTCGTCATCCGCAATAATCTTACCATCTAGCATCTTAATGATACGATCAGAATAATGATAAGCAATATTTTCTTCATGAGTAACTAAAAGAACTAAGGTGTTTTCACTAATTCTTTTTAAGATATTCATAACTTCAATGGTATTTTCGCTATCAATATTACCAGTTGGCTCATCCGCAATAATCATCTTTGTTTTTTTAACTAAGGCTCTCGCAATCGATACTCTTTGCATCTGACCACCAGATAAATTCTTAACTTTCTTGCGGCGATATTTATACATACCAACACTGCTTAATGCATATTCAATTCGCTTCTTTTGTTCGTTTGGATCATAAATATCAATAATTTCTAAAGCTATTTTTAAATTATCATAAACTGAATAATTAGGAAATAATAAATAGTTTTGAAATACATAACCAATTTCTTCACTACGCATTAAATCAATATCTTTAGCTCGATATTTTTTAAATAATTTATCGTTATATGCAATTTGACCACTATAATAATTATCTAAACCACCAATAATATTTAATAAGGTAGTTTTACCACTACCACTAGGACCAAGAATGGTAACAAGACCACTATCAGGAAGGGTTAATGATACATTATTAACAACATGTAATTCTCGTGAATCACCTTTAAAATAATATTTATTTAAGTTATCAATTTTAATCATCTTCATCACTTCCTCTCATGGAACGACTAGCTGTAAATTTGAAAACTCGGTGATTGATATTTTTTGCTAGAATTAAACTAAAGCCAAACAAGACAACAAAATAGAAAATAAGTCGATAGAGGCCAAAGGTTCTAAAATCTTCTAAAGCAGGAACGCTAAAGGCGATAATATAAATAATAACATAACCTAAAATACTCGTAATAATAGTAATTAATAATAATTCTAAACGAATAATTTTCGCCATGTCTTTCTTATTAACACCTAATACTCTTAATATTTCAAAATCTTTAATTCGACTGCGATAAATTCTTCGAAGTAGGAAATAAGTAATTACTAAATAAATGATTAAATTAATAATTACATTAAAACTACTAGCGATAGTCAAGATTCGATATATTAATAACAATGGATTACTAGATTCTTGTAATTGAATATTATCACATTTAAGATTTAAAGATGCAAAATAATTTCTCACTGTTTTAGGATTATTATTGCTGTTGACATATAAAAAA
>CAMODB010000009.1 GCA_946611195.1 uncultured Bacillota bacterium | reverse complement strand
TAGGTTCTTCATGTTTGATTGCAAAATCTTCAGGAGTATATCCATTTGGAAAAAAACCCGGACTATATATGGTAACTCTATCTCTAAATACATTTATTTCAAAAGCTGTGTTTGAATCATCTTTAGCAGGCATGCTCTAATGAAGAGGCTAGATAAGGATGATTAAAAAACGCCATAAAATTGATTAAAGCGTCAAATTTATGGCGTATTTTACAATAATTCTATACTTCTCTTTCCTAGTAAAAAATCTATAATATTTATATGTGCAATACCATCTCTTGAAAAGTCAAATTTATCTAGACTAAAAACATATTTTGGTGCCTTATCTTTTATATTATTGAATGCTCCAAATTCACGATTAATAGTTTCTTCGGATGCAAGTAGGTACGATACCTGAATAAAACATTTCTTTCCTGCACCATTTGTTACGACAAAATCAACTTCTCCAAATTTTGTTTTTCCAACAAATACAATATATCCTCTTTTTATTAATTCATTATATAATACGTTCTCAAGAACAAAACCATTTGCAATATTAACGTAATTTCCATTAATCGTAATAAGACTTGTATCCATTGCATATTGCTTTTCATAATAGGCGAGTTTTTTCTTGCCATTAATATCATATTTTTTAACACGTGAAATAAGGCATGCTTTTTCCATTTTATCAAGATATCTATATAATGCCTTTGATTCTAATAGCTCATTATTTTCGTTTTTAAATATTTTTACCACATTTTCTATTGACAATTCATTTCCAGAATTAGACAAAACATATGAAGAAAAAAGGTTGAAATTATGGGAATTAATTTTTGATTGAGGCGTGACAATATCTCGTTCTACGATTCCTGTATATGTCTGTAGTATGTAATTTCTTACATTTTCTTCTGTAAAAGAAAAGCGTAATGGCAATCCACCCCATCTAATATAATCTTGAAACGATAAATCTACATTATCATCTTTCTCTTTATAAAAAAAGTCATACGCTTCTTTAAAAGAAAATGGCAATATTTTAAATTCAATACATCTGCCAACCAGCAAAGTTGCCAATCTCCCAGACAATAATTTTGAATTGCTACCAGTTACAAAAATAGATAGATTATACTCTACACGTAATGATGATAAGGCTTTTTCAAAAGATCTTACATGTTGTATTTCATCCAAAAAAATATAATATTTGTTTTTGTTTTTGATCTGTTTTCTAATATAACTAAGTAATTTTGTGTAAGTGTTTATTTTTTGAAATTTCTCGTTTTCAAAATTTATCTCAATTACATTACTTGTTTTGGTAATCTTTATTATTTCATCTCTAATTTGGGATAGAATAACTGATTTTCCAACCCTTCTCATTCCGGTTATAACTTTTATTAAATCCGCTTCATAGAACTCTCTAATTTTTTTTAAATAATCTTCTCTTAAAAGCATTGCCTTCACCTCAATTACAATAATATCAAAAATGCGCCATAAAATCAACGATTATGCAAAATTTATGGCGCATTATTTAATTTTTTAAAATATATCTATCGTGCTCAAAAACACTTTTTACTTTTTGATTATTATTTTTTTGGTAAGTATGGTGAATCAAGATGAACAGTAACACCAAATTCAACTACGTAATTATTTGTTTTACCATCTTTTGTAACATTTAATTCTAAACTGCTTTCAGATTTTATTATTACTTCTCCTTCAACACCAACTTCGGTAAATGTAATTTTTCCATTACCATCAAGACTTGTTTCTGTATCTCTAGCTCGATCTAAAGCTGTTTCTGTATATTTAATGACTGCTTCATAAATTGTTTCAAATATATCTGATCCACTTGTTATCTTACCAGTTTGGCCACTAACCATTTTTTTATCATGAGTTGCTGGATCATCATAAATAAAACCATAACCCTCTTCATTAGTGATTTCATACATTTCAGCACCAAAATTATTATTAAAGAATTGAACGATTGTAAAATCGGTATCAAATACTTTTGCTTGAACACCACATGTATGTAATTTTTCTTTTATCATATCACAATAAGTAGCATTTAATTTATAACCAAATACTTCAGGGCGATTTACTTTTACTTCCCCAAATTTGGAATATTCATAATTTAAATTTAATGAACCTAGTATACTTGTTCCAACAATGCTTATGCTTTTTAAAACACCATTTTCAATAACTAAACATTTATCTTCTAAAGAAATAGTTAAATTGCCATTCTTTTTTGAATAATTAGAAAATTCTAATTTTTCAAAATCAGCTAGTAATTCAGAAAAATCTGGTTTTTTTGTCATACCCGTTTCATTTGCGGATAATTCAGAAGAAATTCGTTCCGCAATAAAATGATCATAAGCATTATATTGTCCTCTATAATAATTACCATTTTCCTCAAAATAATATTCATTACTTTCTACATAACGCATTACACCATTTTCATATTCTATTGTTGATGAAAAAGTAGAAGTACCACTTTGCATATCAAATTTAATCATATAAGATTTTTTATCAAAACCTTCAATACTCTTTTCCAACATTTTTTCTAAATCAGTTTTTGTGATTTTTGATGGATCAGTTTCGTCTTCTTCAGATTCATTTCCACCTGGTTTATCTACATTACCAGTAGGATTGTTTTCTTCTATAGGTTTTTCTTCTTTTGGCTTTTCTTCTTTACTACAACTAAATAATGAAAATACTAAAAGAAAAACAACTAATAAAGTTATAATTTTTTTCATTCTTTTCTCTCCTTTTTTGTTTTGATAATTTATTATAACATTTTCTATTATTTTTTAGCAATTGTTATACAAAAAAAGCAGATATTTTTTATTAATATCTGCTTTATTTTTTTATTCTTCAGTTGTTTGAACTTCAATTTCTTCTGCTTTTTCTTCTTTTACTTCTTTATCTTCTTTATGTAATAATTTATAAAGTAATGAAGCTAAGGCACCACCAGCAAGAGGAGATATGATAAATACCCATACTACTTTTATCGCATCTGTTTTACCAGTATATATTAAATTAGCTAAAGCAGTAGCTAATGAACGGGCAGGATTAACACTTGTTCCTGTTAAATAAATGCCTAGTAAATGAACTAGAGTTAGAGTTAAACCAATGATAAGACCGGCAAGTTTTCCCACACTTTCATTTTTCGAACTTGTTACGTTAAGTATTACATAAACAAAGACGCAAGTTAAAATAATTTCGAATAATACTGTTCCCATATAAGAACCAAAATTATCTTTTTCGCCAATTAGTTTGTTACATGCGTTACCGATACTATCTGGCTTGATTCCAGCCATTAAGAGAATGCCAAAGAAAGCAAGGGCTCCTAATAAGCCACCAATAATTTGTGCTAAGACATAAACAAAGAATTCTTTTACAGTCATTTTTTTACAAATAAGACAAGCAAGACTTACGGCTGGATTAATATGACAGCCTGATATACGACCAATTGAATATGCCATTGCAACTATAACTAAACCAAATGCTAAAGATATTGGAGTTAAAAAAGCTCCACTTGTTATAGCGGCTACACCGCAAGCAAAAAATACTAAGACAAATGTTCCGATTGCTTCCGCAATGCCTTTTCTAAATAAATTCATAAATATAATATTCCTTTCTATAATTTTAAATTAATTACTTCTTCAAATTCGTTTCTTACTTTTTTAAAGATTTCTACTAAGTCGGGATCAAAATGATTACCAGTACCAGCAATTATTATGTTATATGCTTCTTCTTTAGTGTAGGGTTCTTTATAGACTCTTTTACTTGTTAAAGCATCATAGACATCAGCTATTGCCATTATCCGGGCAACTAAAGGAATTTGTTTTTCTTTAAGTCCATCTGGATAACCAGTTCCATCCCATTTTTCATGATGATATAAAGCTATTTCATAAGCTTCTTTTAAGAAAGAATCATCTTCAAATTGTTTAAAGAAATCTTCGATTAATTCACCACCTTTAATGGTATGAATTTTCATTTTATTAAATTCTTCTGGCGTTAATTTTCCCGGTTTTAGTAATATTAAATCTGATACTGCTATTTTGCCTATATCATGTAAAGGAGAAGCAGAAATAATCTTATGGGCTAAATCAGGTGTCATGATATCTTTATATTTATCATTCTTCATCATTTCATTACATAAGATTTCTACATATTTCTTTGTTCTTCTTACATGAGCACCGGTATTAATATCTCTTGATTCGATAACTGATGCTAATTCTTCAATGACTGCATTTTGTAAGTCATTACTCTTTTTCATTTGTAGATTGATTTTCTTATTTAATTCAGCTTGTTTGTCAAGCATTTCGCGGTTACGCTTTACGATTTCTGCTATTAAGAAATCGATAGCTATTACCGCAAGAATTCTAGGTAGGCAATAATGAATAAAGATTTCAAAACATCTTTTTGTTGTCAATATACTTAAGCGGGAAGAAAAATCATTTAATTTATCTGGTTCAATCATATTCTTAAAGATATTCAAATCAGGAATACCTATTAAGATACTTCCATATAAAACTAATGGTATTGTAATAATTGTTGTGATAAAGATGATAATCCAGTCTCGTTTAATGAATCGATATTGGGCGGCCATTAATGGTGGTATAACAATTAAGATCACCGCATGAAAAGAAAATGTTAAATCAATAGCCAGAAGACCAAAATAAGTAAAGACATAAATTACATATTTATAACGCCACCATTTAAGGAGGGAAGGATTCTTTTTTATAATCTTATCATGAAAAATAAGAATGAAAAAGGGAAGAATAAAAAGAATCATTGCCAAAATAGAAATTGGTAAAACAATAGTAATTGAAACACGAAATACTTTTAAAACCGTCAATAATACAACTCCCACGGAGAGTATTATCATCGCAAAACTATATAGTAAATTAAACTTATTTCCGCTGATTTCGGCTTGTTCATATACTATATCATCATAACTGTATAAATCTCTTTTACTTTTCATATTATTTTCTTTCTTTATTAAATTATATCAAATATTCTTTCCTTTTTATTAAAATATACTCAATAATAAAAAAGAAATAAGATAATTTATCTTATTTCATTTTTTAATTAATTAAATTTATTTTTTTCTTCTTCAAGTTCTTTTAAGACTTGTTGTCTTATTTCTTCTTCTGTTGGAAGTTTTTTTGCGGCATTGATTTCTTCTTGTTGTTTTTTAATTTTCATTACTTTATAGATTTCAATTCCCGCATTACCACCGATAACCAGGATTGCAAGAGAAAGAATTACTAAAATAAAACCTCGACTAGAGATAATAAAACTACCAATATTAGCTAAACTTCCATTCCATACTACTTTTGCAATATAATTATCTTTAGTGACATATTCATTATCACTACCAGGATTATTGATACCTTGGCATAAAAATCCTTTAGTTTTATCATATGATATGATACGATGAACGATAAAGATATTATTTTCTTTACTATAATAAATAATATCATCACCTATTTTCAATTTATCATATTTTACTTTTTTACCAATTACACTGTCACCTACTTTGATATCCGGTTCCATAGAGTTTGTTGGTACTACTGAATATGTGTAACCAAAGATCGAAGCCATTGAATTGTTGTTTCTGGCTACAAGACCAGAAATAAAAATATAAGCCGCAAGAATAAATAGTAAACCAGTTATTATTGAAATAATAATGGTTAAGACATTCTTATTCTTCGTTGTTTGTTTCTTCTTCAACTACAACTTGATCCTTTTCTGTTTTTTTATTAGGAAGTGATTTAGCATTTTTTACTTTAGTTAGGTCAGCTTTATGTTTCTTTTTAAGATTTTCTTTTTCTTTATTTAGTTTTTTCTTTAAGAGTTCTTTTTCTTTTTGTTCTTTTAATTTTAATTGTTCTTTTAGTTTTTCTTTTTTAATTCTTTCTTTTTCTTTATCTTGTTCGATTTGAATTCTTCTTCTTTCTTTGGCTTCTTCTAATTCTTTATTCATTTGTTCTTTTAGAGCTGCCATTTCTTGATTATGTTTATCGACTATTTTCTTTAGTTCTGTATTCTTTCTAACCTTTGCTTCTTCTTTGATTTTATTCATTTCTTCATCTGAAGCTATTTTTAATTGTTCAAGTTCGGTATCACGATTAGTTTTACCGGTTTCAATATCGACTAATTTACCATCAAGAATAGAAATTTGTTTTTTGATTCTTTCCTTCTCAGCCTTTAATTGTTTATTTTCTTTATCGAGTTGTTTTAAGACATCACTGAAGGCTTCCTGTTTCTTTTGATAATTGATAGCTCTTACTCTTTCATTAGTGGCTTTTAGCATTGCGGAATAAAGACTTTTCTCAAGTTTAATGCTTCGTTTATAATCGCTATCTTTAGCTTCTCTAATGGCTTTCGCAATTCTTGCTTGTTCTTTAGCTTTTTCAAATACTTTCTTAGGATCACTGGATTGAATAAAACGATCGAAATAATCGACATCTTCTTCAAAATTGAAATATGATTCGAACATTGCGTTAGTGATATCAATACTTTCTTTAACTACCTTTTTAGCAGATTGTAAATAGCTTGTACGATGATCCATTAGATCATTAATCTTTTGATTCATTATCTTTTTATTAAGTAATAGATAATATTCGTTTACCGCATTGTCTTGAATTTCAATCGCATCAGGATTTTTAACAACATCTTTCGGATTAGTTCTCGCCATCTTTGTTGATTTTTTAACGATTGGTTCAATACTTTCAATGACTCTAAAATCTTCTTGTCTCTTCTTTTTATTATTTACTAATGCGGAATAAGAAAGTGCAGAAATATGGTCTAAATCGCCCTTAAATTCCTTTGATAATCGTACTGGACGTTCTCTTACATGGATATCATAAGCTAGGCTATTATAACGGTCTAAGAATAACCATAAGGTATAAGCATTTCTAAAGTCCGCATTTTTTAAGATAACGTTAGTTTTCATGATTGGTGGTTGAACTTTTTTTGCTTTAGCCATTTCTCTCATGAATGATGAAGCTTTAAAACCAGTAACTAAAATCATTAGATTATTAGCTCTTTGTAAAAGTTCAATATTATGTTTATTAATATTAGGATTATCTAAATCTCTTTTGATATCGATATCGAGATTAAAAGATACTTCTTCATCTTTTAGATTAAATTTAGAGGTATAGAATAAATGATCATGTTGATAACTTTCCACATTATCTTTAATAATATCATAACGTGCTTTAACGAATAAATATAATCTTTCAATTAAAGTCATGACAAATCTATTTTCGTATGTAGCTATTTCTTCTTCCGCAAATCTTGTTAAGATTTTAGTAGGCGTTACTTGACCACTTTTATGATCGATATCTCTAATTAAACCTGTGTGACTAGCTAAATGACGAACAGAAGCTGAATCAATCTTTTTCGCTTTTTCAACAACAACAATATCATCTTCATATCTTATTGTATGTTTAGGATTACGAATAATCCTATCAATACTTTGGACTAAACCTTCTAATGTTAGAATCCAAGTTTCATCAATAAATTTAGTTTCCGTAATATTTTTTTGATAGAATTTGTTATCACCAGTATTTGTTAATTCAATATAATATTTAGAAAAATCATTATCGACTTTCTTTAAGCTATTTACTGCTTTTCTATAATATTTAAGTAATTTATCATCTGGTTCAATTACTTCTAGTTCTACTTCTTCGTTATTATTATTTTTATTAGTATCAACCGAATCACTATTCTTTTCTATAGTTTCTTCATTTACTTGGTTTTTTTCTTCCATAAAGGACCTCCTTAAAAAATTAAATGCATAGCGACTCGTTTTATGATAGATAAAACATTTGCTATGCATTCTATTTTATTAATAATTCTTTACAAGCTCATGTAGAAAATCAATTGATTCGGCGAATGCTCCCTTACCAAATAATTTATCTAACAAAGCAATTAATTGATTGATTTCATCTTTTAAGAAAGCAATATTTAATGTTTCAAATTTTCTAAATATCTTTCTTACAACAATATAATCTAGTCCATCGATTTCATCACCACCACAAGCAACGAAAGCAGGGACAAATAATTTAATTTGTTTTAGAATACGGTTACCAAAAGTAATCTTAAATTTTTCCGCAACAAATTCATCTAATTTGCTTAATTTATCTAATACCTTTTCCGAAATAGGATTATTAGCTTGACCAGTCTTACATAATTCATTAAAGTAATCATATGTCATATCGATTGCTTCAGTGTAAGGTGCATCAATAACATCAGCACGTCTATTCATTTCAATTGAAGTAGCACGGTCATATACCTTATCAGTAATTGTATATGTTGAGTCATCACGGTTAGCTGTACCAATGAACCAAACATTTTGTGGAACTAATAATTTACCATCTATAATAAATTTAGGATCGGTAGACCAAGAATCAGGAACGATATCAATTAACCATTCATCAACGTTTGGCATTTCCATGATTGACAAGAAGTCAGCAAAATAATATTCGATACGTGCTAAGTTCATTTCATCTAGAACAATCAAGTTAATATCTTCACGATATAAGGTTTCATATAAAGCTTTTAAGAAATCTGTTTCATTAAAACGTTTCGTAAATTCGTTAAAATAACCAATCATTTCTGCTCTATCACGCCATGATGGTTGTACACTACAAATTGCAGCAGGGTTCTTAAAGAAACGACCCATTGCGTATGGTAGGGATGTTTTACCAGTACCAGAAATACCTTCTAGGATAATAATCTTTGATGTAGCTAAACCTGCAAAGAAAGTTCTAATTACTTTATGATTGTAATATAGATGTAATTGGGAAGCCGAGAAATTAATAAAACGATCTACTAATTGTGGAAGCGTTAAACGATCACTATCTTCCATAATTATTACCTGTGGTTCACCATCATATTTTTCATCAACAGCAATAAGTTTTGAGAATCGACTAGCACCACTATCTTTCTTAACTTCTTTTTTACCACTATCGCTACTTTCCATACCTGATGCAGCACCTTGTGCTTCATTATTGAAAGTACCAATACCCATATTAGTCATCTTAAGAGCTAAAATCTTATTCTTTTCATCAACAAGTTCGGCTGTTCTTTTATTAAGTTCAGCTATTTCTTCAAGTAAAGCATCTTTTTCAATTTCCCGACGTACAAAACGAATATAACGACGAATTAATTGAATGATTCTTAAAACTAAGAAACCAAAGAATGCAACATTAACAACGATTGCTAATAATTCAAATAACCAGTCAACAAATCCAAAATTTCCCCAATTGTGAATCAATTGTGTGAAATATTGAACAGGATCCACAAAAAAGATATGAATAATAATCTGCCATAAGTGGTTAAATAAATTACCAATGTTTTCAAGCAAAGTCTTAATATAAGTTAAGAAATAGTTTGAAAAAGCAGTCATACTATCGTCTCCTTTTTTAATTATTTTTTTCTAATTTTTATTCTTCAGTCTCTTTATTTTCTTCTGTTTCATCTAATTCTTCTGCTTCATCTTCAGCTTCGCTAGCTTTAGCTTGTTCAGCTAAGATTTCAGCACGAATACGAGCTTTTTCTTCTTCAAGAGCTTTTGCTTGAGCTTCTCTTAAAGCTTCAAGTTCAGCTTCATGTTTTTGATCATTCTTATCTTTTTTAATCTTATTCAATCTTAAAATTAAAATAACTAATTCCGCGATAAAGAATAACGCAACAGGAAGAACAATACATAAGCCAAAACCAAGTGATGTTTGTAAAAACTTCATAGCTTTACCAGCACCAACCCATTTACCTGTATAAATACCACGAATATCTTCTAATGATACTTCAACACTATCACGAACTTCATTAGCATCACCTTTTGTAATAAATTCATGAACTGATCCATCATCATCATAATGAATTTCTACAATTCTATGGGTATTTAACATATCACGTCTTAATTCAGCGTTCCAAGCTTTAAAACAGAT
The DNA here is from genome assembly GCA_946611195.1 of uncultured Bacillota bacterium. Lineage (GTDB taxonomy): Bacteria > Bacillota_I > Bacilli_A > ML615J-28 > CAG-313 > UBA1737. Next base: position 24,411 of record CAMODB010000009.1, on the reverse strand, counting down.
AATATCGCCAACTTTTAAAGAATTAACTTTTTTATCACGATTTTTATCTGTAACAACACTTAAAAATACTAAATCATCCATAGTGAAGGAATCTTTTTCGTTACCTGCCATTGATGGTGTTTCAACAGTAGTAAATCCTTTACCAAATAAGGATGGTACGGAATATTGGTCTTTCTTATTTAAATTTGCGATTGAGAATAAAAGAAGAAGAAATATTAAAATATAAAAGATAACATTTACAACAATCTTAACTACTTTTTGCCAAGTTTGTTCTTCTTTTACTACGCTTGTATTAGTATTTTCCATTTAAATACCTCTTTCTCATATTATATGTTTTTAAAAAGTTTCCATTCTATAAAAATAATCATATCATATTTTTTTAAAAAAATCTAATAATTTGTATAATATTAAGAATTTTTCTTAACTTTTAGGCTCCAGTAACATTAATTTCTTGTTTTGTAGTTGTTAATTCAGTGTTATTTACCTTAATCTTACTAGGATCTGTACCATTCCAAACACTAGGTAATGCATTAGGTAACCAAGCTGTAACTTTTAAGGCAGCTGATGATGTAATAGTAATTACATAACCTTCATTTAAGATATTTTTACTGTAAACTCCATCAACTTCTTGTGGTTCATCAGCTTTATAACTAAATACGAAATTAGTTGTGACTTCCGCATTAGCTGGTTTAATATATTGATACATTGCAATAATATTAGATGTGTCAATATCATGTGCAGGATTAAAATAGAATTTACCATCGTTCTTTATTGCATAAGATTTACCATTACTATTTTGATCAGTCTTAAGAGCTTCTTGACAGACTGGAACGATTTCATATAATGATGATAATTTTCCACTATCAGCACTATTAATTACCCAATTTGAATTAGTATATGTATAATTAATTTCTATAGTTTCCTTTGGTGTTTCACTATATTGAGCCACTTGATCTTCACTAGATTTATAACCACCATCATACCTATTAACGGTTACTTTTCTTGTCTTGGATTGTGTTACATTATTAGTCTTAGTTTCTGTATCCACAGTATCAATAACTATCTTAAAGAATTGTTTAGTACCAGTATTATAATCATAGAAAGTTAATCTTTCTTTCGTTATAATTTCTTGATTCTTTGCAACTAATGTAGCATCTACATTATTACTCTTAACTGTGAGAGCTGGATTAGCATAATTAAGTGCTGTTGACGCAATATCGCCACTACCACCATTACTATATGTAACATTATCTCCATCTCTATTATAAGTCATTGTACCATTAAAACCAGATTGTAATGCAACAGCAATTGAATCAGCATTATCAAATTCATCAGTTTTATTTCCAAACATAACACCTTTTGGATATTCATAACTAGATGTCGTAGTAATTTCTACTTCACAAGTTTCATCTCTTTGAAGTTCTTGGTTACCACCAGCAATATCTAGATACATTAGATATGCACCTGTAGTATCTGGTACAGAACCTAATGCATATTCACCAGCAAGTGCAGGGAATTCAAAATAATAAACAGCATTTTCAATAATTGTTGGATATTTAATCCATTCAGTATCAAAGACTAAATTTCCTTGATTAGCCGTATAATAAGTAGGATTACCATTTTCTAATACTACTTCTCCATCATCGCCAATTATTTCTGAACAAGTACCATCTGAATAAACATAGAAATATTTTTCAAAACCAACATTACCAATACTTCTAATTTCTTTTATTTCTTTTATTTCTTTTAATGTTTTATTGCTATCATCATTTCTAAAAATTCTATGTAATGAGAAGAATGAGTTATTACCAGAGAAATATGATCCCGCAAAGAAAGTAATAAATCCTTGTTCTTTTAATGTAAAGTCAATTGCATCAGTTGGCATTTGATAATTATAATATGTTTTGCTATTAATCAATACTTCTGGTGCCACAATATAGTTAGCAACATCAATTGAAGCATCCATAAAGTGAAGACCATAAATATCGCTAGCACCATTATTGTTCTCACCAGAAAATAAAGTATTTAGAGAATTTCTTGCATCTTTATAACTTTGGAAATTTAATTGAGTTGAATCATAACTATATTCTGAATAATTTCTTAATGTAGTATTATAATCATAATTATTTTTAATATCGTTACTTGCATTATAATCATCTTTAACACGCGCATATCCATTCGTATTTGCCGTTCTAGTTACTATTTCTAGTTTACTAGCTGTATAAGTTTCACTTCCTCCTAATGCAACGCTAATATCAGACATAGAATATTTAGATACACGGATATCACCTGGTTGGCTTGCGTAATTTGATCCAGATATAACATAACCAGTATTTTTAGTATTGGTGCTAAAAGGATTTGAACTTTGCGCATTTAAAGGAAAATAAGTATCCACAAGACCATTATTATTATTATAATTTCTTAATGTTGTTTGATAAAAGATATCTTTATTTTCTGTTGTATATAAATTCCATGAAGTTTTATAATCAACATATATATGAGTGATAATATAATATTTATATCCATCATTATAAAAAACAGTAGAATTACTAACATTATTTGTTAAAGATAAAGTACTCGAAATATTATTTCCTAAAATATTATTTTGAATATCACTATTAGTTAAATAATATTTTGTAGAACCAATTAAAGTATATATTTTTATTTGATTATTATTATATTCTTGATACCAAGCACTAGCATTATTAATATCTGTTGTATTGGATAAAGTTGTATTAGAATTAGTTAAATAATTGCTGCCGCAATTAATTGCATAATACAAAATATCCTCAACATTAATTCTATTACAATTCCATGCTGTACCATAATTTATATAATATCTATTGTTATTACGAATTGTATATATATATCCATCTTCATAATAAAAAGTTGTTGCGTTATTAGCATTTGTTGTATTACCTAAGGTTAAGGTAGTTCCATTAAATGTTAAATAATATGTATTTGTACTAACTGTCGATAATCGATATCCATCATTATACGCTATTAAATCCCATGTTGTTCCTGTATCTGTAGAAGTTGTTGTATTGGTAATACTTATATCTTTATTATTTTTACGATATAGTCTTAAATAATTTGTACCATCTGTTATTTTGGTACTAGCAATTATTCTTTGCGTTATTGTTGATGTTGGAGCAGTTGTTGAAACAGATGAAGCACCACTAATATATAATCTAGTTCCATTTACTGTTGCATAATAATTACCATTTTCATCAATTTTAAAATGTGAATCTCGATAAATATAATAATAATTACCATAATAACCTTGCCGTGATGAATAATTATCATATTGCGTAGTTGCAGAACTTAAAGTATATGTGGTACTATTTGATCTTCTTTCTGCATACAAATATGTATTGCTACTATGAAATTTGATATAATACTCGTCGTTTCTATCGCTTTCAATTATATCAAATTGACTATTATTATTTACATTTACTAAAGTAGATCCATCGATAAGAATACTTTGGCAGTAATATGCTGTAGAGACATCTAATCTTCTTAATCCCCAAGACCCATTATATGTAATGAAATAGCGATAATCACCACTATTATAATATAATTTATAACCATCATATTCAAATGATGTTTTATTAGTTGTTGATAATGATAAAGTTGTACCATTCACATATAAATAATATTTATAAGTTGTACCACCTCTAACTACATTTTGGTAATAATAATTACCATTTTGTGCTTCTTCTGGATACCATATAACTGTTGTATCATTTATTGTAGAATTTCTAATAGTACCTGTTGTTGTGTTATTATATGTAGCATATAAATAATTTGTGCCATCGTTAATTGTAATATTATAACCTTTTGGAATAAACTGCACTTCTAAATTTGCATTAGTTACACTTAAATTCCATTCTGTATCAGTAATACCTAAATAAACATTTTGTGGTGAATATAATTCATTATTATTATAAACCCAAATTGTTCTATTGGCAGCTGTGTTAGTTAAACTTAAAGAACCATTATTATTAATTAAATAATATGTTTTATCATTTAAAGAACAACTTAAATAATATGTTTTATCAGCTTCATTAACAACTGTATAGACCCATTTTGCCGCATCTGAATAACTAGTAGTAGTACTAAATTCATCAGATTGATTAATTGTCATATATTGTCCATCTGAATTTTTAAATACTATAACATCGGAAGTAGTAAATGTTTTACCAAACATGTACATGAAACTAGATGTATTACCATATCTATCATAGTATGAATATGATCCTGCAGCAGGATTACTTGCATTATAATACGTTCTAAAAGGATATGTTGTACCATTAAAATACATATTAAATTTAGAGTTTTCATTTACAGTATTTAAAATTGCAACTAGTCTATCATACATATCCTTCATATTGATTGATCCACCCCATTCATCACCAGCATTTACTGCATTAAATGCTGTATATGAGAATTTAGGATCAGCCATTTCTTTTACTTCAATATCTGTTTTATCAATATATTCATCTTCACAATAACCAATAATTGAATAATTAGAAGTATTTTCATATTTGTTATCAGATAATTTTGTAATGCCTGATGCAATAGTAATTTTGGAATTATTTACAGTAACACCAGTAATAGTACCATTTACATAACCAGCTACAATACCAATAAGACTAGCAGAATCTTGAGGTGTTGTTGTTTTTATTTCAACATTATCAAGATGCATATTAGAAATAGAATTTATTTGCGTATCATATTTTCCTTCAAGTTCATTTCCAACTGAACCTACAACACCAAATAAGCCAATAACTTGAAGACCACTTTTAATGATATAATCATTTGTTTCAGCTTCAAGAGGCACATCAGTAAGTTCTGTTAATTTATTATCAACAGTAACATTTGTAAGAGTTATGCCATTACCATTAAGTTTACCAACAAATGGATATTGAACTGTACCAATAGCTGGAATCTTATATTCGTAATCATCACTCTTTCCTTCATTTTTCTTTAAAGAAATAGTTTTATTAGTTGGATCAAATTTATCTGATAATTTGAAATAAACTTGTTGAATATTACCATTTCCATCTTCACGATTAAAGAAACCTAAATTTTGGAGCCATGCAAAATAATACATTTGTACTGGACGTGCAATTTCATATGCTGTTTCTTCAGTTAAACCATCACCTGATTCAAAATATGATCCGATGATTGCACCTGATACTTCTGCATCTGATGATGCGCCATCAAAGAACCAACCAAAACCAAGAGGAGCAACCATAAGTACTGTAATAAATACTAGTAACATTGCTGCGAAAATATGAGTCTTTTTAATTATTGATTTAATTACTTTCATATTCTCACCTCTAATCATGACGAGCAGATATTTTAACAATATCGCTATTAATTGGTGTTGATAAACTTTCAGTTAAGGAATTTGTTTTCTTATGTTCTTCAACATAATAATTAACATATGTTTCATCATAAGTCATAAATATAAATACATTTAAAGAAGTTCTATTTCCTTCGCCGTCCAAAATCCAATCGGAAGAAGTATAATTAATATCAATACTTAAACTATCAACTTTTGTATAAGTACGATCTTCTTTTTCAACACTATCATCATCAATAGTAGTAAACATCTTTTTATCACCACTATAATTTGTAAATGCCGTTTTATAACCTTCCCAGAAGACATTCGCATTTTCTTCTGTGTAATTATCTGTTAAAGATATTAAATTATTATCTTTATCTCTAACCGTAGCTAATGTTGATTTAGCAGCACCTTTAAAATATAGGACTGAAGAAGCATATTCATTTAATGTTCCATTATAAAGACCATCTTTATAAGTTGCTGATAAGGTTGCATCATCATGAGATGCTCTATTTAAATGAACTGTAATTTTTCCACTTTCTTTTAATTTTCTACCAGTAAGTTCTATTCTAATCACTACAGGATTATATGCATTACGTGAAGTAAAGATAGTATCATGAGGATTGATAACAAGGTTAGAAATAATATTATTGCTTAATGTTCTATTACCGTTATCATCTACTACTTCTGTTTGTAGAGATGCTCTTTCACGTGCAGTATCATATTTATAAATGTAATATGTTGCAATAGTATCATCGAAATCAGCACTAATATTCATACCATAAGCATCAACTACTTCGTTTTTAGCGAACCAGCCAAAAGTTATTGACATATAAGCAATGCCAACAACAATTAAAAAGATTAAACTAACAATTAAAGTAAGAACAGTTGATCTAATACTAGAATTCTTAAATAATTTAAACATTGCTTATACCTCCTTAACTAAAAATATAAAAAGCCAATTGCAATAATTTGCAACTGGCTGTCTATTCTAAGACCCTATAGCTTTGCGTCCTTATGTTTCCATAAGTTTGCCAAAAACATTTTTATCTAATTCTTTTCTTAATTATACTACTTTTTTTTTATTTTGTCAAATATAATAACTTTTTATTTAATAATTTAAAAATAATTTTTTAATTATTTCCTATAAAAATTATATTGTGATTATATAAAAACAAAAATCATATTTGATTTCTCAAATATGATTTTATTGTTTACAAATTATTAAGCAGCGTCAGCAAGATTTAAGTTTGTAACTGAAGCGCCTCTTGGATTAACAGGACCAATAGTGAATTTTAAATCTAATGCATATGAACCTGTTAAATTAACGAATGTATCATTGTTACAAGTTTTATCTTCACCTTCAAGCCATAATACTACTGTTACTTTGAAATATGCAGTTTTACTAGGTAAGATTTCATATTCTAATGCACCGCCTAATACGCCACTACCAAATGCTGCAGTTGTATTTCCTGCAGCTGCTACTGCTTGTTCATCTGTAAAATATTCAGCACCATCTGGAGCATAAATTCTAGTTTTATTATTATCTTCAGAATTTACTAATACACTTGAATCATCAGCAGCTGCAATAATACCAACTCTCATTGCTTTATTATTACCAACTGATTCAGCATCATTTTTAGTATAAATTAAATTTAAACCATTTAATCTAACTGTTGCATTAGATGAGTTATTAGTAACAACTTTTAAATATAAATCAAATTTTACAAATGCACCTGTTTTTGCATCACCAGAAACTGTTGTAGCATCAACACCTTCTGTCCATGCAACATATGTATCAGTAGCACCTTTTGCACCAGCATTAGATACTTTACTTGCATCATTTACTTTAAAGAAATGTTCAGCATCAACTGTTGAAGAAGGTTGTAATTGACCTTTAACGTTCATTGCTACTGTTGTACCGAAGCCATCAGCTTCATCAATTTCAGCACCGTTAGCATAATCACCTTTTGCAGCGATAAATAAGTTTTCTGAAGTCTTAACTGTAGCTGTCATAGCAGTTGCAGTAACTTCATCGTTCATTGCGAACCATGCGAATGTGCTTGTTGCTAAGCTAACTACAGCGAAAGCAACAGCTAAAATAGATAAAAATAATTTTCTTCTTAGAGTTTTCATTGTTTTAATTTTCCTTTCATTGTAAATATTTTTTTCTAAGAGCCTGTATATGTTTTAGGAAATATTTCTATTTCACTTAAAACCGGTTTTAGTATTTTAGATAGCTTTAATAGCTGATCTAAAATGAAATTGAATTAGCAAATTATCTGTGTAGATTGAATCAAAGCAATCTGCATCCCATCCTTCAAGCCAAATATAAACTTGAACTTTAGAATAATATGCTACTTCTCCTGATACGGATGTTCTTTCTTGAAGAGTTCCACATAAGGAATCATTGTTTAATGCATCCCTACCATATCTAAAAGTAGTTAACGCGTATTTTGTATCAGGAATATTTGTTGTTGGAACATAGACATTAGAATCAACAGTTTTTCTAACAAAATCTAATGCTCCATATTCAACACCCCATCCACGATATTCTTTACCACTTGGATCATATATAAAACTTGAGAATTCGGTTCTTGTATCTTCAGCATCAAAAGGTAATTCTTTGAAACCCATTCTTAATGCTTCGGCTGCATAATATTTATCAGTTGAACCTGCTTCTCTTATTTCATCTTCTGCATATTGGAAACTTACTGGTGTTTTATATTCAACACCTTTACTATAAACGTAAGTTCCTGCGATGTTAATATCATCTCTTATTGCATAATCATATGTATAACTATTTGATTTATTATCTATTAAATATAAACCATCATTATGTGGTGAAAGACTTTTGAAATATAATGTGAAGGTTAAGTAATCTTCATTTTCTAAAGCTTCATCGCCTTCATAAGAATTATAGAAGTTTTCTAAATCTGAAGTTGTAACATTTGTTAAAGCTAAATCTTGTTTTATATAACTTCCAAATTGTAAAGGAGTTAATTTTTCATAGTAATTAACACCATCAACGGAAATAAGCAAAGATTCTGATTCTGTAACTTTTAATTGTAAATCACCAACTGTAGCACTTTGAGCAATGGAGAACCATGCGAAGGTACTGGTAAGTAAGGTCATAGCTGCGAATAATGCAAGAGCTAGAGTTAATATAACTTTTTTCTTAACTTTCATTTTGTACCCCCTTTTTTTATACTAGATAGAAGTTCATTGCAATTTTGATTTTTGATCCATAGATTTGATCAATATTATCAATACTACAATCAGGATCCTCACCTTCAAGCCACATTAGAATTGTAAACTTCTTTGTTTGATTAGCGCCTAATTGATTTACTGTTTCTTTACATACAACCGCATCAGAAACAAATTCTTTGGCGTCTCTTAATCCTTCTGGATAAACATGATCTTTCGTGTCAGCTAATTGATATAATTGATATGTACCGGCATGTAAATCAGATAAGGTTGCTACTTTAGCTTGTCCAGGGTCAATATAACCATCTTGAATGATTAAGACTCTGATACCAGCAGCTAACATTCCTGTTACATCGGTAATAACTACATCATAACCAATATTAGTTTCAAATTTACCAACATTTTTTAAGTAGAATGTATAGGCTAAATAATTAAGTTTTTTGTTATTTGCTCCACCAAGAACACTATCTTTAAATGATCCATCAGTTGTAAGTATTCCTTCCAGATCATTAAATATAATTTGTTCGAGGGTGATATCTCTTACTTCCTCGACAGCATCTGCTGTTAGCCATCTTGCATAGGTTTCAAAATCACTTTTTTCGGATATTGCTATACCTCTGTCATATGTCTCCTCATCAACTGTCATAACGAAGTTACCTGAGTATTGACCATAATAAGTAAGAAATGCAAGTAGTAACATAATTGTTAAGGCTATGAAGTAACCAATACGAAATACTTTTCGAGCATGTTTATATCGAATTTTATTCATATTTGTCCTTTCTAGATGAAAATAAAAATAGCCAATTATCAAGATTATTAGTAATCATGACAACTGGCTACCATTATTTAAATCAGGCCCTTTAGCTTTGCGTCACACGATTTCTCATGCTTTGCTATTTACACTTTACGGCATCATTATAGCACACAATTTTTAACTTGTCAAGTATTTTTGCTCAAAAAGTTAAAATTTTTTTATTTTTGTGCTTCTAAAGATTCATTTTCAGGGTTATTTTCCCCTTCTGTTTCTTCTTTTTTATCTTCTTCTGAAGATGTTTCAGCTGGTTGATCTTCATTATTTTGTTCATCAATCACTGATTCTTCTGGTTGAACATCTTCAACTGGAGTTTCTTCTACAGGAGTATCTTCAACTTCTTGTTCAGCTGATTGAGATTGTTCTTCAGTATTAGATTCTTCTGCTGGAGTCTCTTCAGTTACTGGTTCTTCAGGTTGCTCTTCTTCAACTATAGGTTGATCATCTGAAGTAGATTCTTCTGATTGTTCTTCTTCAGCAGGTGTTTCTTCTGTTTTAGTTTCTTCAATATTTTTCTTTTCAGCTAAGGCTTCTAAGAAATCTGCATTTGCTGCAAGAGCTTGTAAATCTTCTGAACTGATTGGTTTAGAAATGAAATAACCTTGGAAATTATAGATTCCCTGTGATTCGAAATATTCGATTTGTTCTCTATTTTCAATCTTTTCGACAATGATTTCAACATTATTCTTTTTTGCGTAATTCAATAATAATTGAATAAAATTCTTTAAGATTTCTTTATTATCTTCATCAACGAATCCTGCATCTAATTTAATTACATCAATTTGCAAGGTATTAAGTTTTAGTAATGTATTGTAGTCAAAGGCGAAACCATCAACCGCAATCTTAAATCCTAATTCTCTAATCTTTTTAATATTTTCATTAATTGTTTCGTGTTTATTGTAGATGATAAATTCATCAGCTTCAATTACTAAATTCTTAGCTGGGAATTTATATTTCTTAATTAGTTTTTGGAAATCAAGAGCAAGTCTATCATTCATCAATTGTTTTACACTTAGATTAATTGATAATGTGAAATCACCATTAGACATTATACGACGCAAAACGTTGTATTGTTCAATCATTAATTCTAATCCCCAAATACCTACCCAATAAATATCACCTGATTGTTCCATAACATTGATGAATTCTTTTGGATTTAATATTCCTCGTTTTGGATGGTTCCAACGAAGTAATGCTTCAGCGGAAATAAAAGTATTATGTTCAGTATTAATAATTGGTTGATAGAATAAAACGAATTCTTTATTGATAATTGCCGTTTTAATTTGTTCGTAATATAATTTGTTTTGACCTTCTTCGCCACCTAAGTCTTCACTATAAGCTACAATATGGTCGCCACCATTTCTCTTTACCGTTATTACGGCAATTTCTAGGGAATTAAGTAATTGATTATAAGTTTGACCATGGGTTGGGAAATAAGCAATACCAATTGAAGCTGTTGCGGTAGTCTCCGTATCATAACTAATACGAACTGGTTCTTTTATAACATCTTTGATTTGATCAGCAATTCTAAATACTTCTTCATGTGAATATTCAGTTCTAAAGAGAATTAAGAATTTATCAATTCCAAGTCGTCCCATTTGGACTTGGAAAGGAAGAATTTTAAGAATCTTTTGTGCAATAGTTTCAATAATCGTTTTGACAGCTTTTTCACCAAAAGCATTAGTCATTTGTGTTACTTCATCAATATCAATATATACTAAACTAAATGGTGTATCGGATGTTGATTTGGAAATAAGTAAATTAATATTTGCTTTAATTTCACTTTTAGATAAGACACCTTCCATATAAGAACTTTTTTCTTCAAGATATCTTTCTCTTTCTTTAATAGTCCGATAACCTAAGAAAACAGCTAAACCGATTAAAACGATTAATGCAAGAAGAGCTACTAAAATAATTGCTCCTTTTGGCCACATTTTAAATGGATCATTATCTGTTTCTGTTAATATATATCCTATTAAAATATTTTTGATTATAAGCATAGAATATTACCTCTTCATTAGTTTATCATATAATCAAATGTTTTAAAAAGAAAATACTTTTTTATCTTCTCTTTTCTTTTTTATCATCATTAATTATTTTGGTCTTTTTAATATTATATTCATCGATTAATTCGATAGCTTCATCAATTGGTACAGGTGGACTTAAGATATATCCTTGTATCAAGCTACATTCGTTTCTTGCAAGGAAGTTCAATTGTTTTTCATCTTCGACACCTTCACAAATAATACCTAATTCAAGGTTACGGGCAAGGTTAGTAATAAATCTAATAGTATTACGACTAAATTTATCAGATGAAATAAATCTTGTAAATTCTTTATCAATCTTTAACGCATCAACTGGTAATTCTTTTAGATATAAAAGTGAAGAGTGACCAACACCAAAGTCATCTAAGTGAATTTTAAAACCATAACGCTTTAATTCTTTTAGTTTTTCACTCATAACAGTAAGATTTTCCATAAGGAAAGTTTCTGTTACTTCTAGACTTATCTTATTAGGATCTACTTCATATTTATTAACTAAATCAATTAATTCGGATACGAAACCGGTTTGAATAAATTGAGCAGGAGAAACGTTTAAAGAGAATTCTAGATCATATTTTTCTAATTCTTTCGCAATTCTTAAACTTTCTTCATTAACGAAACGTCCAATTTGAATGATTAAACCATTCTTTTCCGCAACTTCAATAAAGTGTTGAGGTGATTCTCTTATATATTTTGGATTATTCCAACGAATTAATAATTCAAAAGATTGAATACGATGTTCGAAGATATTATATTGTGGTTGTAAATACATAACAAATTCATTATTTAAAACAGCTGTTTTTAAATCTTCTTCGAAAGCTTCTTCGTTAGAAATATATTTTTCAACAGATGGGGTGAAGATATCAATTTTTTTAGTAGCATTTTGATTCATTCTACCGGATAATCTTTCAAGTCCATCAACAATGACGCCTGCGTCATTTAAAGTATAAACATCGGGATCTAGATTATATATTGCGATAGAGGCTTCTAAGATAATACGGTTTTCACCAAATTCGATTGGTTTCTTAATATCTTTTTCAATCTTTTTAGCTAAATCATTAGCTTCTTCATAAGTATCAAGATTTGATAAGATAATACCTGTAGAATCAGGTGCTAATGTATATAATTTAGTTTCTAAGCCTTCACAGATTTCTTTTAATCTTTGGTTAATTAATCTTTGAATTTGTTCACCAATCTTTTTACCATAGAATAAACCTAAATTTTGATAATTAATTAAATGAACATATAATAAAGATGTTTTAAAGATTGTTTTTTCCGTTTTAATATTGTAAATAGATTTAACAATATCTTCTTTAAACACTTCCATATTAGGATCACCAGTAGTTGGATTAATGGTTGCGATAGTACGATATTTATCATTTTTTTCTTCAATAGATGTTGAATCAAGACATATCGCAATATAGTGATTAAATTCTTTTAAAATTGAACAACGGAAGATTAAATCTTTATCTTTATTATTTTTTTCTTTTGCAAGTTTAATTGTAAATGGTAATTGTTTAAAGAGAGCTGAAGATATATCATCATAATCTTCTACGAATTCAAAATCCGAAAATTTTTGATATTCTTTAATATCTTTAAGTAATTCTTTGAAATTAGCATCAAAATTAATAATAGTACCATCAGTACGAAGTTTAATTTCATAAACTGGTTTACCATATTTACGATTCGTAATATTTGTTAAATCATTATGTTTCTTACCAATAATATAATAAGAAATAACTAAAGCAATAGCAACAATAATAAGTACTAAGAAGAATGTTGCAAGAAGTGGTGCAAACACCGTTCTTAAACTTGATACAGCTGATTCATTATCAATAATTAAAACTAAATATAAATTATTACTAATTTCATCAGTAGTTAAACTACTTGCAAGCATCCATGATGTTTTATTATTATATTTAATATTATTAACAATTGCGTAAGGATTATCCTTCGATATATTTTCAATTGGTTCATAGATTAAAATATCTTTAGTTTCTTTTGAATTTCCTTCATCAATTAATAAATCATAGAAAAGTAGTTTTCCTTTTTTACTTGTTGTATAACGAATACCACCATCAAGATTAATTAAATAATAATCATCAATGATTTTTTCATCAACGAATATCGCATTAAAAGTATCAGAAGCTTTAAAATAAACAATGATATCACCTAATTGATAAACGATATAGATTGAATCAGCACCAGTAAAATCATTAGTTTGACCAGTTTCTACTTTAAAATCTTTACCTAAATCAGCAATAATTACATCATATTCTTTTTCTTGGTTATGGTCAGCTGAATTTTGGTCTTGATATTTCTTCCCATTAATTAAGAAATAATCACCCTTAACACTATCTTCAACATAGCCACCAATACCACTAGAAGAACCATATAGTAATTCATCTTTGTGACTTTCAACAATCGCAATCTTATTTTTTACTCTTGTTAAATTATCACTAGTATTTTCATCTTTTGTATAAGTATCAATTTTTGTTTTTAGTCGATTATGGTCAATTTGAAATTGTTGTTCGATACTTGTTGTTGTCGTACCGACAATCTTTTTTAAATTGTTATTGATATTATCATTAATAATTTGATTACTTATATATGAATAAGAAAAAGTACAAATTAATAACAGAGTAGATATCAATATTAATACTAAAACAAAGTTTCTAATTATTGTTTTTTTCATAAAAAGTCCTTAAAAGATTTTCTTTTATTTTTTCTAATCAATTGCCTCAATTATATACTAATTAAATAAATAAGTCAAATATTTTATAAAATTGATTATTTTATAAATAGTTTAATTCTTCGATTTTTTGATATGCTAAATCAAAAAAAGCATCATAATAATTATTTAATTCATGTAAATCAAAACGTTCATCATTATTTTGACCAAGAGTATTAATATCAAAGGTTAACATAAGAGCTTTTCTTTTATTATTAGGGTCTCTATTATCAGCTATACGAATATTATTAATACTAAATACTAAATTAGTATCTTCATTTAAAACATTAGTTATTTGATTAGTACGTAATGTTAATTCTTTTATATCCCCACTGATTAAATTGATTTGTTTACCAATGGTTTTTATTTTTTCTTCATCATCATCAAAAACAAAGAAATTAGTAACAAAAGCAATTCTTGTTCCGAGACTTTCTTTAAATAATTGTGAGAAAGCTTTATAGATATCATTAACCATGTTTAAAATAATTGCTTTATTTTCTTTAATGCTACCTGCTACTTGTACATCAAGGCGATTAGGACGAAGAAAAATCGTATTATGTTTTTTATTATCGGTAATAATCATTACTTTACCACTATGGTTTGCTTGATTATTTTCTTGGTTTAACGCAATATTACAATCACTAAAGATTTTATGAATAATATTCATATTATCATCATCGAATACCGCAAAATTACCAAAGATACTAAAGGTATTACTTAAATTTGTAAAATTCATTATTTTTCCTCCTTTAATTTTATTTCTGATGAAAAACATAGATTATCATTTATAAAGCCCGTTAGATAAATGGTTCCATCTTTATCTAATTTATAGATATCTATTAAATCATCTAGTTTTGCTTGTGATTGATATGAGATAGTTAATTCATCATAATATTTGGAATCTATTTTTAAAGTGTCAAAGATTATATCAATATATTTAGCGTTATTTAAATGATTATACATATCAATATCGCTTTTAACTACTTGATATTTATTAACTAAAATACCATCGTTTTTTGCGTTGATAGGTTTTATAATACCATCAAAATAACTACCTTCATGATAAAGGCCTTCCGGCATAACATTTTTATTAGATAAACGGTTGGTATTAAAATCTAAGATTACCCAAAGAGACAAGGCCCGAAAGATTAGGTTTTTATTTTGATCATAACATTCATATTCTCGAAAATATTCATATTTCTTTTGGGGATGAGGATATGTTATAACTGTTAGATTATCAAATAAATGGGGTGTATTAAAGAATTTAATTCTTTGTCTTGCGGTAATCCAACCTAAATTATCTTTTAATAAGGTATCAGCACCAATACCTAGATAATAAGCATGGCGACCAGCAATACTTTGACAAAGATCTAGGGCTGCATATGGTTTCATATAGACATCTTTATCAAACATTCCACTAGTTGTTTTATATTCTAATTGTAATTCTAATTTCTGCATAATTCTATTCTTTCTATTATGTTTTGCTGTAAATCCTTAATTAATAATTCTTTATCTCTTATTACAATATAAGAAGCACTACCATCTTTTGGTATTCCTACGGAACCTGGATTGATATATGTCACATTACCTATTTTTGTAATTTCTTTAATATGAGTATGACCGAATAAAACATATCCATTATCGATATTTAAATTATTACTCGGGTTATAGATATGACCATGTGTTAGATATATCTTTATTCCCTCAATTTCTAGCATAGCTAGATTAAGAAGGGGAAAAGAGAAAACCATATCATCGACTTCCGCATCACAATTACCACGAATTGCAATAATTTTATTTTTTAAATTATTTAATAAATCAATTATTTTTTTGGGTTCATATCCTTCTGGAATATCATTTCTTGGCCCATGCGCTAAATTATCTCCTAATAAAATAAGATTATCAAATTCTTCGGCCTTTAAAATATTAACTAGATTTTGATATACGCCATGAATATCACTTAATATTAAATATTTCATTCTTCACAATCCTTTATTAAATTAGCGGTTTTAATCTTCATAAAATTAATTAAATCAGTTGGTTTAGTTTCTACTTGATAACCGACCCTACCAGCACTATAACAAATTGTTTCTTCTTTTAAAGATTCTTCTTCAATAAAAGTTAAGAATCTTTTTTTCATACCAATGGGACTACAACCACCATGAACATAACCTGTTAAAGGCTCTAGTTCTTTTTGCGGAATCATTTCTATTTTTTTAATTCCTACTACTTTAGCACATTTCTTTAAATCTAATTCTTTATTTGCAGGGATCATAAAACAATAATGATTATTATCACTACCCACAGTAACTAAAGTTTTATATACTTGATGAGCCTCTTTACCTAGCATTTTGCTGCAAGTTACTGCATCTAATGAATCAGATTCATAATGATGAGGAATGTATGTAATCTTTTGTTTATCTAAGATTTTCATTACCATTGTTTTTTCTATCGTCTTATTAGACATTTTATCACCATCTATATTATACCACAAAGATAGGTAATTATTAATATTTTTGTCTAAAAACGCCAAGATAAAAATCTTGACGTCTTCTTTTATTTAATTAAATTAGTTGTAAAATCTTTATCAACTAAAACATTATTTAAATTATCTTTAACTGTTATATGATAATTAACATTATCAGGATAGGTAGCTACACGTTTAATAAAGCCTTTATCAGATAAAATTTGTGTATTTGAATGGTATTCAAATGTTAAATCTTTAAATTGAGCCATACCAAACTTAATTTGTGATACATAATCTCTAAATGGTTGCCACATACCGGCTACTCTTATTGCGTTAGGGCATGGTTTACCAGAGAAGTTATTATGTTGCAATACCCGATCTACTGATAAATTATTTTCTGTACATAGACGGGCTACATTATTAGCATTTAACATGAAAGTTAAATAATAGTCACTACCATAATTAACACAAGTTTCAATACCAATTGAATTATTATTACCACCACGGTTACTTATAGCTTCATATGTTTTATTATAATAATTTTCATTTAACCAATAATTACCATTTTCACCAATTTCATAATAAATACCACTTGGTGTAATCCGTTTAATAATTGTATCAGCAGGAATCTTGATTTTACTCTTTTGACCATTGAAAGTGAAATAATCATCTTCACTAATGCCTAAATTTGCTTTCTCAGTTAAAGCTTTAACTCCTGTATCATATAATTTATATTGATAAGCTGTTCCATCACCTGCGTGATATGCTACTTCATTATCTGGTATTAAGTTATAGATACCATCATTGCCTACCACATATTGGAAGCTAGTTCCGCCTCCACCTTGTTCAACATATTTAGCATGGGCAAGACCATTAGCAGTTTCCCCATTATTAGCTGTATCATGAACACAAATAAATTCATTCTTTTTTATTGTTCCAGGTCGATTACTATTTCCTGATGGTGCTATATGTTTAATTACTGGTTCCCAAGTATTATTAAAGAAACTTAAGACATTAAAGCTTTGCGTAATATTAGTATATTCATCACTACTTGGAATATTAAAAGTAATATAATTTAAATCTTTTACCGCAATACCTTTAACAAAATTATCAACGATTTCTTGCTTTGTCATTGTGGATATATCTAAGGCTTTAACTTTAAACCAGAAGAATAGATGTTTATTAGTTAAACCAGAGGAGAAATCACAAGATAATTCAACATAACGATCATATACGAAACGATTAACATGACCTTCAAGGTCAATAACATCTTTATTAGTAGTCTTCCAATTAAGTTTGATTCCGTAAACTGGATCTACTTTAGGTAAGGAAATATCAGAATCAATAAAGAGTTCTGTTTCTACTTCATTATTTAGCCAATTACAAACAGCATCAATCTTTTCTACATCTGTTTTACCAATAACCATTACTTCAAAAGTCTTTTCGATTTTATAATCGCTACTAGCTATTAAAGAAATAGTTAAAGTAATATTAACTGGTGTATCAACTTCCGGTTTATGATAAATTCCTTCATCTGTTAATAAAGAAGTATCACTACTAGTCCAGTTGAAGGCATAACAATCGAGATATGTAGTATCAAGATAATCAATATCTTCAATAATTTCTTTAGGCATTTGTCCTAAGAAATAATTATAGACAGCCGCAAAAGTTTTAGGATAGACATTAAATTCATAACTATTTTTATATAAAGCATCATCATTGTTTCTATATTTAATGATATATGTTAATTTTTGTTTTTCCATCTTTTTACTATTACGTCTTAAATTTGTTACATAATCAGTTGAATCATCTGATTCACTCCATAATACTTCAACATCATCATGACCAGGAATAGAAGAAATTAAATCAGTTGAATCTACCATATTAGGATCAAGATTTTCTTTAAGAATTGGGTTTAATTCTTCTAATTCTTTTATAAGTCTATTAATTTTTTCTTGTTTTGATTCCGCCATAGCGGTTAAAGAAAGACTATAAGAAGTAGCAACATTAATATCCGGAATAGTAAATTTAAAATTAATATCGACATTAGTATCAACACTAGGTTTATTATATTTACCAGTACTAGAAATTATTTCTGGTTTACTAGATGTTGTTTCAATATTATATAATGCAAGATAATTAGTAGGTAGATTTATATCTTCACATACTTCTTTATCAATTTCCTTAAAAATATTTTCTTTTAATTCTTCAATGGAAACAGGATATGTAGTAAAATTTAAATCTTTCGTTTCATTATTAATTGTTACACTTAAAGTAATTACTTTTTTATCATTTTTATCAGTAACAATATTGTCAATTTTATTTCCATCTAATTTAAATTCAACATCATATTCACCAATTTTAGTTGGTAAAATGGTGTCACCAAGAAAATAGGCTGGTAATTTTGTTGCTTCTGCATCATAATTAAATACTGTCGGTTCATTATCTTTTTCACCATTGTTATTCTTTTTACAGCTAAAAGAAAAAGATAACGTTAATGAAAAGAAGATAATAAACAAATAAAAATATAATTTTCGCATAATTCCTCCTTTTTTTGTTTTATAATTATTTCCTATAAAGATATTTTCTTACCGTCAAATTTTAAATTTGATTCATAGAATTTTTTGATTCCTTTTACCATATAATATAAATCTTTACAACCAGCTGTTTCATAACTTGAATGCATAGCAAGTTGAGCTAGACCGATATCAACAGAAGGAATGGATAAAGATTCTTGTTGAAGATGACCAAGGGTTGATCCACCTCTCATATCACTACGATTGGTATATTCTTGATATGGAATATTTTCTTGATCAAGTAGATATTTAAAGATACTGCTGGAAATAGCTTCGGTAGTATAAGAAAGAGATGAATTATATTTAATAACAATACCTTTATTCATATAAACAGTATTATCTACATCACTCTTTTCAGGATGAGCAGGATGAATAGCATGGGCGTTATCAGCTGAAATTAACATACTAGAAGCATACATTAAATATTTATCTAATTTAAAGGCTTGACAAATACGTTCTAAAGTATCCGTTAAGAAAGTCGATTTAGCTGCATGATTAGAACCAGAACCAACTTCTTCATTATCAAAGATAGCGCAAACATTAAATTTATTTTTATTATCAGCTTCCAGGAAGGCTTCTAAAGATGAGAATGCACATTCTAAATCATCTAATTTAGGACTAGCTAGATATTCATGATCAAGACCAATTGTTGTTGGTCTTTCCTTATTATATAAGAATAAATCATGAGCTAAGATCTTTTCATTTTCATTAAATAAAATAATCTTTTCCATTTGTTTCAATAAATCATTCTTACTACCATTTGTCCCCACTAAAGGAAATAAATCATTTTGCAGATTTAAATCAACACTATTTGGTCTTTGCATGTGGATTGCAAGAGACGGAATAATAAAGGAATGACCAGATAAATTAATTAATCTTTCTTCGATTCCTTCGTCTGTCTTAACAAGGACTCGACCTGCTACACTTAATGGTTTATCAAACCAAGTATTAATTAACATACCACCATAAGGTTCCGTATTAAGTCTTTTATATGAACCCGCAACATTTAAGAAATTAGGTTTCAATTTAAATGTTGGTGAATCAAGATGACTGGCAACTACATTAAATCCACTATTAGATATATCTAATGGAGTTTTAAAACAAATAACAGAAGCAGAATCGCGGACCACAAAATATTTTTTTCCGCTTTCAAGATTCCATTCTTCATTTTCTTTTAGTTCTGTATATTTTAGATTAGTTAGAATAACTCTTATTTGATTTACTGCATGATATGGACTTGGACATGCTTCAATAAAATCAAATAATTCTTTTACATATTTTTCCATAATTAGCTCCTTTTATATTTTTATTATATCATTATTTTGTTTTTTTTACAATTCTTAATAACCAATATTACACTTTCAATTAATTATACCACAGTTACTATGTTTTTAGAAAATAAGATAGATAATAAAATTAAAACGACATCATTATTTGATGCCGTTTTATTGATTTATTATTTTTTACTAGCAGCAACACGTTTGTTGAAACGGTCTACTCTACCAGCTGCTACTGCAAATTTTTGTTCGCCTGTATAGAATGGATGACATTTAGAACATGTATCAACACGAATTTCATTCTTTGTTGATCCTGATTCAAATGTAGCACCACAAGAGATACAAGTTACAGTAACCTTATGATATTCTGGATGAATTCCTTTTTTCATTTTGTTCTCCTTCCGCCATGATTAACTTATAATCATAGAAAGTTTTATTTTTACCTTGTATATTATAACAAATTTTCTTTATTTTGTCAAAATAATAGTCTTATGATAATTAAGTTTTATCCCTTTTAATTATATTCTTACCGCATATAACAAACAAAAAAGAAAGAAAGAATAAATAATATTATTAATGAAAACTTCTTCATTTTTTATACTAATAGATATTATACGAGAAAAATAATTAAAAGAGCTCAAATTTTTATATTTATTTTTTAAAATTAATAATATGCTTATAATAATTCAATAAATTTTTTAAATCCATTTAGACCTTTTTCATCTTGTTTAAAGACGCCAGCATTTTCTAGAATATGTTTAAAGGTTTCACCAATATAATTATAAAGTTCAGTTTGAATATTATCTTTATTAAGCTGTTCTTTATTTTCCATCTTATCTAACCAATTAGCATGTTTAATTAGATTAGTATCTTCATGATAATCTTTCTTATTTAGAATTGCATCCATCATTAAAGATATTTCTTTTTTTAATCTTGATGGTAATATCGCAAGACCGATTGCTTCAATAAGACCAATATTTTCTTTTTTGATATTATGATATTCTGGATGGGGATGAAATAAACCCATTGGATATTGAACGGTTGTGCGATTATTTCTTAAGATTAGATACATTTCATAATTATTATCTACCATTCTTAAAATTGGTGTAATCGTATTATGTCTAATATCATTAGTGTAAGAAATAATATCATTATCTAAATCGGAATAATTAATCCATTTATCTAAGATTTTATCAGCCATATTAACTAAATCATTCTTATTTTTCGTAGTAAGTCTAATGGTTGAAAGAGGCCATTTAAGGATTTCTAATTTCACATTACCAATTTGTTTTTCCATTATGGCTTTGGTGTTAAAAATTGGGAAATTATAATTACCACCTTGGAAATGATTATGCGTTAGTATTGACCCACCTACTATTGGTAAATCCGCATTAGAACCAATCATATAATGGGGAAACATGGTGACAAAATCAATTAAAGAATTAAATGTATCATGATTAATTACCATTGGTACATGATTTTTATCAAGAATAATACAATGTTCATTATAATAAGCATATGGTGAATATTGTAGATAAAAATCATGGTTATTAAGCTTTAAGGGAATTAAACGGATATTAGCTCTTGCGGGGTGATCGATACGTCCTTCATAACCTTCATTTTCAATACATAATTGACATTTAGGATAAGTTATACTTTTCTTTTCTAAAGCCGCCGCAATATCGCGAGGATCTTTTTCTGGTTTAGACATATTAATAGTTATATCTAATTCTCCATATTCGGTCATTTTTTTGAAGCGAATATCTTTTTTAATTCTTCCACTTCTTACATAATTAGATTTAACAGATAAATTATAGAAATAATCGGTAGCACTCTTTTTATTTATATTATAATAATAATTAAATTTACGAATGACATTTGATGGTTTATCTAAGAAGATATTCATAAGTTCGGTATCAAATTGATCTTTCGAATTTTGCGTATCTTTTATTAATTCATTTTCTACCGCATAATTAATAAATTCTTCAATTAGATTATCAAAGCTTAATTCTAAGATTTCACCTTCAGTATAACTATCTAATTTTAAGAATCTTAAGAGGCGGTTTATACAATAGACTTCATCATCAAGTGTTATAAGATCATTTTTTATTGCGTAATTAACTAAGGTTTTAATTAAATCATTAATCATTATAAATACTCCTATGCTATCTTTTTTACGCCATCTACAATTTCTACTTGCATGATCGATGGTTTAATTTTAGTTACTTCATAATATTTTCTTTTAACAACTTTCGTAAAATCTTTGATATCTTTTTCTTTTACTATCGCAATACAACAACCACCAAAACCTGCTCCGGTCATACGAGCACCTAGGCATGCTGGATGGTTTCTTGAAACAGAAGTTAAAGTATCTAAATGAAGTCCGGTTACTTCATAATCACATCTTAATGATTCATCTGATTCATTTAAGATTTGACCCATATTATAAACATTACCATCTTTCATTTCTTCAATAAAGCGGTATACTCGTTCATTTTCCGTAATGACATGTTTAACCCTTTTATAAATAAGCGGATCTAATAATTCTTTTATTTTTGGTAAATCATTAGATGATAATTCACATAAATTATTAATCTTATATTCTTTTTGTAAAGTCTTTAAACCGATATTACATTCCTTAACTCTTTCATTATATTTAGATTCCGTTAATTTACGTGGTTTATTAGTCGACATTACAACAATTGTATAACCATCATTTAATTTAATATCTTTGTATTCATAACTAAAATTAGCTGTATCAATTAAAATAGCTTTTTTTTCTTTGCCCAAGGAAATTGCTGCTTGATCCATAATACCACAAGATAAATTGTTAAAATCATTTTCGCTTTCTTTAGCAAAAATAGCAATATCCTTTTTTGAAATATTTAAATTAAATTCTTCGCTTAAAATAAAACATGTTAAATCAAGTAGGCATGCACTAGAAGAGAGTCCTGATCCGGCTGGAATATTCGAAGTATAATAAATATCTAAACCTTCATTAATATTATAGCCATGTTTTTGTAAAGTGTAGATCATTCCTAAGGGATAATTAGTCCAGCCTTGTTCTTCTTTATATTCAATATTAGTAAGAGGACAGATATATAAATGATCATTTAAGGATGAATATAAGCGAACATTTTTGGTGTTGTTTTTTCTAACCCAAGCTTTTATATATAAAGAGATAGCAGCTGGTAAGACTTTTCCACCATTATAATCGATATGTTCACCAATTAGATTAATTCTAGCGGGTGCTTGATAGATTGATTGATATTCTTCTTTAAAGATTGATTGAAATGATTTTAACATTTTATTTTTCACCAGCAGCTAGTTTGACACATTCATAGCCACCATCATAATAATGTTCATTCTTTAATTTATTAATGGTATCAATTAATTGATACATGATTTCTTTATCATTAATTAGGCGGTCTAGCATTTCACAAACTGATTTTTTAGTTGGACATTCAAAGGTGGAATCACCAAATTCTTGGGAATGAATAGCACCATATACTTCATGACCACCAATATGTTTCATAAAGAGTTTAGGAATAGGGTAATATGCTAATTCACTTGGTTTAGTGATTAAAAGGTCACATTCAGGCATTAATAGATTAGTTGAATAAACGGCTTGGAAGATATCTTTGTTGTAAATTGCATAAATGCCTTTATGATCATTATTTCTTAAATCATTAACAAAGGTTTTAAATTCATCATATTGATCAAAATAAGTTACGGGATTAAAGCCTTCAATCTTCTTTTTCATATTTTCATAGACATTTAAATGGTCACCAAAATTAATGAATAAGCTGACTTTACCATTCTTTACATATGGCATTAGATGTTTAATCATTGTGATAAACATATCACCACCTGCTCCTGCTCCACCAACAGTTAGAAGTAGTCGCATATGGTCTTTAGCTAATCGCTCTTTTCTTAATTGATTATCT
>CAMODB010000008.1 GCA_946611195.1 uncultured Bacillota bacterium | reverse complement strand
TTGGAGGCAAAGCATGCTTAATAATTATATTTTAGAATCTTTAAAATTAAGTAATGCTAAAAATATATATGAATTTGAAAATGCATTAAGATTATTTCTAATGTAAGACTTGGTGATGATAGTACATTATCATCACTTGAAGCATATCCCAACCATACACTTATATCAATTGGAACTAATGGATTTACACATAGATTAGAAGTTCGTTATAAATTTGGCGAACAGATGAAAAAGATAGTAGATACATTAGAGCCGACTGGAATATGCGTTTATGGTCCTACGCCAGATGTAATATTTGATTATGTTAAAACTAAAGGAATTTCTATTTATCAATATGATTCTTATACAATGAAAGAAAACGAGAAAGATAGAACTCGAAGACTTTCAGAGAATAATAGAGATGAAGGGGTATAATTCATTATTTAATAATGTGAAATATCATGGACCGGCATCAGGTGATGTTTCATATATGGGTAAAGGGAACAATTCTTTATTTGCTCAATATGTATCTAAAAGAATTGACGTTGATGTTAATGGAAAATTTGATGTTATTGCACATGGTGGTTCAACATATATTCAAATTGAAAATGCTGGTAAGATCCATATTCTTACCGCAAGAGATGCAGCAAAACTAATTCGCAAAGCACCAGGTTATAAAAATAGCAAATCTGTTAGATTATTATCTTGTAATACTGGATCTATAGAAAATGGATTTGCGCAAAATTTAGCAAATGCTTTAGGGAAACCTGTTTATGCACCAAATAATTTTATTTGGGCTACACCATCAGGAAAACATTTTATAGCAGGTAGATTAAAAAATGGAAGACCTGATTATAGTATTAAAGGTGAATTTATAAAATTTGTACCTGGAGGAAATAAATATGGTAAATAGAAAATGTCCAGAATGTGGAACAGAAATGAAAGTAATAAAGGAACAATTCTCAATTGCCTGGGTGTGTCCTAAATGTGGATATGGTGAGGCTACAACAACTACAGAACCTATATACGATGATGATAATATATATTCAGTTATTCTGCTAGAAAATGATTCAAAAGACATAAACATTATAAAAGCTTTATCTAAATTTACAGGTCTTAATTTTTTGAAGACAATAGATCTTATTAATAATCCTACAATAATATATAGAGGTAAAGCTTATGAGCTTTTTGAAAAAAAGAAAGAATTGGATAATTGTAACGTTAATTATAGAATTGAACCGCAATTTCCATATTAATTCTTTTCTATGTGATTCTATGAATTTTATCATCAAAGATAGCAAAAGAATTAATAAGAAAATATGGAAATTAAACTATTTTTGATAGTTAGGTTAAGTATTTAAAAGATTATATATTCTAGAAAAAATGCTTGGAATTATATGATAGTTTTCTTTGATTATGATGGACATCATCTTAAAGTGTGAAATGATAAAATGTTAGTAGACTTTTTTGTGTCTACTAACATTTTATTATTTCAACGATGTATCAGTTTGTTTTTTATTAATTTTTTGATGTCAAAAAACCTGAATTTTAGAAACAAAACATTTGCTAAGTACTTGAAAATAATTATAATAATTAGTATAATAAGAAATGTAAGAAAATTCATACTTTAAAATGTCGTACAAGTCAATAAATAATTAGTAAATATATATTATAAAATAGTAACAAAGATTAGAAGGAGGAAACATAATGAAAGACATTAAAGAAGATAGATTTATAGTAAGTGTTAAAGTAGGACCAAAAGGGCAAATTACAGTACCTGCTCCCGCAAGAAAAATGTTTGATATAAAAGAAGGTGACACATTAATGATTATGGGTGATAAGGAAAAAGGATTAGCCATATTAAAAGATGATGTTTTTTATTCTTTAATGAAAGGGGTTATGCCTAATGGAAGTAATAAAGATTAATAATTTAACCAAAGAATATAAAGATGTTGTTGCTGTAGACGATTTATGTTTAAATATAAATGAAGGTGAAATCTTTTCACTTCTTGGTGTAAATGGAGCTGGTAAAACAACAACTATTAAAATGCTATCTGGTTTAACTAAAGCCACATCAGGTGATGCTTATATATATAATTATTCAATAAATAAAGATATCGATAAAATAAAAGAATTGATTGATATATCAATGCAAGAAACTGCTATAGCAAGAAAATTAACAGTTGAAGAAAATATTGAATTTTATGCTAAACTTTCTGAACAAACAAAAGAAGAAATAATAGAAACTAAAAAATATATATATGATTCATTCAAATTAGATAAAGTAAAAAACAAAATTGCTTCTAAATTATCGGGTGGATGGCAAAGAAAATTATCAATTGCATTAGCACTTGTTACAAAACCTAAAATATTATTTTTAGATGAACCAACACTAGGTCTTGATGTTCTTGCAAGAAGAGAACTATGGCATACAATAAATGAATTGAAACAAAAGATGACCATTATATTAACTACCCATTATATGGAAGAAGCTGAAGCATTATCAGATAGAATTGGTATTATGAAAGATGGTAAACTACTTTTTGTTGGTACAAAAGAAGAATTATTTTTAAAGACTAATAAATCTAATGTTGAAGATTCTTTTATTGAGATAGTCTCTGGAGGTGATTTAAAATGAAAAAATCATTATCAAGAATACTCATTTTAACTAAAAGAAATATCTTAGAAATCATAAGAGATCCATTATCATTAATTTTTACTTTAGCTTTGCCCCTTGTTATGGAAATTTTATTTTATTTGATATTTCATAATTTAACAAAACAATTTGAAATGAAATATTTAGCTCCAGGAATAGTTGTATTTTCTCAAGCTTTCTTAACATTATTTACGGGTCTTTTAATAGCAACAGATAGAAATACTTCATTTCTAACAAGACTATATGTTTCTAAAGCAAAATCACATGAATTTATATTTGCATATGCTTTATCAGTTTTACCAATAACATTATTACAGTCTATATTATTCTTTTTAGTTGGTGTAATTTTTGATTCATCGATATTTAGTATCGGTTTAATATTTGCGGTATTATTAAGCATCGTTACTTCATTATTTTTTATTGGAATGGGAATCTTATTTGGATCTTTATGTAATGAAAAATCTATTGGTGGTGTATCATCAATTGTTATTGTTGGTCAATCTGTTTTATCTGGAATGTGGTTTCCTCTAGAAGGATTAAGTGAGGGGATAATTACCTTCATGAAAGTATTACCATTTAAAAATACAACCACAATTATTCAAAACATGATTTTAGGCATAAATAATTCATTTAGTGATTTTCTATTACCTCTATTAATAGTTCTAGCATATACTGTTATCTCTTTTATAACTGCAATAATAATATTTAAATATAAAATGAAGGAAAAATAAAATATATAATCTATTATTCAATATAATAGTAAAGGAAACTAAAAAATAAGGATTAATTAATCACAATAATTAAAACTAAATAATTGAAAAAACGAAATAGAAATGATAGAATTATTAAGTAAAAAAAAAGAAAAAGAAGGAGAAAATAATGAAGAAGACAATATTTATTTTTATATTTTTATTGATGTTTATTACAACTTTTGCAAGTTGTAAAAAGAAAAACCAAGATAACGAAAATAATAAAGAACCTGAGCACGTTCATGAATATAAATTAGTCAATGAAGTAGCTGCTACTTGTACTGAAAATGGTGTTAAGGCTCATTATATTTGTGAAGGCTGTGACAAGATTTTTGATGAAAACAAAAATGAAACAACTTTAGCAGCATTAAATATTAGTGCTTTAAATCATTCTAGGGATGAACCCACTTATGAATGGAATGCTGATAATTCAGCATGTACAGCAACTCGTGTTTGTAAAAATGATGCAAGTCATGTTGAAACAGAAACAGTAAATGCAGAAGAAACACATGTTGATTCAGGCTGCGTAGTAGATGGTAAAAATACTTATACGGCAACATTTACTAATAAAGCATTCGAAAAACAAGAAAGAGAATACATAATTGATCATTATGGACATTCATGGGGATACGCTACTTATACATGGTCAGCTGATTATTCAAAATGTACAGCAACTCGTGTTTGTAATAATGATGCAAATCATGTTGAAACAGAAACTGTAGATTCTAAATCAAGAGTGATGTCAGAAGCAACTGAAGAACATGAAGGAGCTATATTATACGAAGCAACATTTACAAATGAAGCATTTATTGAACAATCTGAAGTTGTAATGACTCCTCAACTTCCAACTTTGAGTAAAATATCATTCACATTAGTTGAAGATTCATCTGGTGCTTATTATAGTGTTAAAGCAGCATCTTCATCTATTTCAGGTTCTTTAGTTATTCCTGAAACTTATAATGATAAACCTGTTACAAAAATTGATGCGGCTGGATTTGAAGGAACAGCTATTACTGAAGTTGTAATTCCAGCAAGTGTTACTTGTGTTGAAACTTATGCATTTCATAATTGTACAAAATTAGTAGAAGTTAAATTTATTGATGGTGCAAAAAGTTGTGAAATTGGAATGGGTGCTTTCAAAGATTGTTCTAAACTTGAAAGATTCACTCTTCCAAGTAGTCTTACGGAAATTGAAAGTTATTTGTTTAATGGTTGTACTTCTTTATCATACATTGATCTTAAATATCTTGGCAAACTTGAAGAAATAGGTAACTCAGCATTTGATGATTGTAGTAATATTTCTTTCCTTTATTTACCAGGTTCAATTAAGACAATAAGTGATCATGCATTAGGTGACTCTAAAAAACTTTCTGGTTTTTATTATAATGGTACTCAAGAAGATTGGTCAAAAGTAGTAGTTAGACCTCATGGACTTCCAGATACTGCTACTATTATTGTATGTACTGATGGACAAATAGTGGATTATATGGTCCCAGAAGAATAATTTATAAAATTTTATAACACTAAATAGAAACTTAGGAATAAACCTAAGTTTTTATTTCACATTAATATCACTTAAATGGATATATTTTGATAAAAATTTAGATAAAATTCAGATTTAATTCAAACAAACTTTAGGCTATTAAGTTATAATGATGGTGTAAATAAAAAAAGAAAAGAGAGTGATAGATATGAAAAAAGTAATTCTTAGTTTAATTTGTTTAATGTTAATTTTTATTACTTCTTGTAATTCTGGAAGTAATCAAGGTAGTACTAAAGATAATACTACAAATAGTAATCAAACCGAAATTGTAACAGAAAATCCGGTAACTGATGAAACTATTAACGCAACCGAAGTTTCCGGGGAATTTAGTATTGTTACATCCGACGGTGAATATAGTGTAAATGATGCTATATATACTATTACGAAAGCTGGTACTTATACTTTATCTGGTTATTTAAATGGTCAAATCTTAGTGGAAGCAGGTGAAGAAGATGCGGTTGTTTTAGAATTGAGTAATGTAACAATTGAATCATCTACTGATTCACCAATCAAGATTTTAACTGCTGATGAAGTAGATATTTCCGCAAAAAAGAATACCGAAAATGTTATCAAAGATTTAAGAAATAATAAGACGGTTGATACTGATACTTTAGGTGAAGGTGCTATTTATTCAAAAGTAGATTTAAAATTAAAAGGTACAGGTACTTTAGTGATAACTGCTAATTATAATAATGGTGTCCATACTACTAAAGATTTAAAAATCCAAAAATTATCTTTGAAAGTTACTGCTTATAATAATGCGTTAAAAGGTAATGATTCAATTACTATTTCTAGCGGAAATGTTGTCGCAATCTCAACTGCTGGTGATGGAATAAAATCACAAAATACTGATGTTAATAAAAATGGTGTAACTAGAGGAGATATCACAATTACTGGTAGTAGTAATGTTGTTATCTATGCGGCAGGTGATGGTATTCAAGCAGCCCATAATTTTGTTTTAGATAATGATGCAGATGGTAATAGTCCATATGTTACGATTTATACCGGTTCTTATAGTGGATATACTTCAAGTAAAGCTACTACTACATCTTATAAAGGAGTAAAGGTAGAAAATCTATTAAATATTAATAATGGTAAAATTGAAATTAAGAGCTACGATGATGGTTTACATGCAAATTATGGAACGAAATTTGATGATGGAACAAGCGGCCTTGGAACAATCAATGTAAACGGAGGAATTATTACAATGGTTGTTTATGCTCCAAATGCAAAAACTGGTGGCGGAAGAATGGGCCCAGGTGGATGGGGAGGTCAACAAAGTGTTTCTGGTGCTGATGCTATCCATGCTGATTATATGTTAAATATTACTGGTGGAGAAATTAATATTGATAGTTCTTATGAAGGTTTAGAAGCTAATGTTATTAATATTAACGGTGGTGTTTCTATTGTATCCGCAAATGATGATGGTGTTAATGCTTGTAGTGGTATAACTACACCTAAAGTTGTTATCACTGGTGGTTATCTTGATGTAACAGTTCCATCAAATGGTGATACAGATGGAATTGATAGTAATGGTACTTATACACAAAGTGGTGGTATTGTTATTACTCGTGGTCCTAATCAACAAATGGCAGCAGCTATTGATGCTGATTCAAGTGTTACTATAACTGGTGGTACATTAATTATTCTAGGTTATGGTAATGTAAGAACAAGCGGTGTTAAAGCATATTCTTTATCATTACATTCAAGTGGTGATCATAGTGTAACAATTGATGGAACAACTTATAATTTTACTAATAAATATAGTTATGGCAGAACAATTTGTTATTCTAGTGTGGTAGTAAAATAGAATAAAAAAAGAAGAAATTGGTATTTACATATATATCAATTTCTTTTTTATTTAGAATATTATATAATATAAATGGTGAGAATATGAAATTATTATTTACGATTGATACTTTAGATTATGATGAAAAGAAAGAAATAATTATTAGACCTTCAGTTAGAGGAATAATAATTAAGAATAATAAATTAGCGATGGTTCATAGTTTAAAATATGATTATTATAAATTCCCTGGTGGTGGCATGGAAAAAGGAGAAAATCAAATTCAAACCTTAATTAGGGAAACTAAAGAAGAAGCTGGTTTAATTATTAAACCAGATACGATTAAAGAATATGGAATGGTAAAAAGAAAAGATAAAACTTTAAATGGAGGTTTATTTCTCCAAGATAATTATTATTATCTTTGTGAAATAGAAGATGAAAGAAAAAAACAAAATTTAGATGATTATGAAAAAGATGAAGAATTCACTTTAGAATTTGTTAGTCCAGAAGTTGTTATTGAAACTAATGAGAGATATATAAATTATAATCAAACAAATATTAAAAATAAAAATATGATTTATCGGGAAAAAGAAATATGTAAATTATTAATTAAAGAAAAACGCTTAGGATCTTCTGAAATAGTCAAATAAAAGTAGACACAAAAAAACTTTATTGAAATCCCAGTTCAGTTTTATACTGAATTGGGGTTTTATATTTTAGACTATAAGCTAATCTTTGCGTGTTATAATATTTGATATAATCATTTATTGCTATATCAATATTATCCGCCGAATATATTTTGAAGTCTATATATAACTCTTCTTTAATCCAACCATTTAAAGATTCAATAATCGGATTATCTGTAGGGGTTCCTGCTCGACTCATTGATCTTTTTATGGTATAATCTTTATGTAGTTTGTTAAAGGCTACTGAGGAATATACTGTACCTTGGTCTGTGTGGACAATAGTTTCAAGGTCTTTATATCCTCTTTTTATTTTCTCTTCTAAAAATTTTTTATAAGCAGTAAAATGATTCTGAATTCCACAGCCATGTTTAGTAGGCTTTACATCGGATGCTACTATTTCGTTATTAAATGTATCAACATAAAATGTCCAATCATACACTTTGCCACGATTATAAATCATTGTCGTATCACTAACTACTATTTCAAAAGGTCTAGTAGGATTAAAATTACCTTTTACTATATTAGGATATCTAATGCTTTCTTCTCCTGCTTTTTTGTATGTTTTACGAGCTTTTGAGCGTAAATTTAGACTTTTACATACTTTGTGACATAAATTATCACTAATTATCCATCCATACTTATTTCTTATATTTTGAGCTATAGAACGATATCCATATGTTGAATGATGACTATGGATATCTTTTATTAATTCTTCTAGTGCTTCTCTAGTCTTAAGATAGTTTGGTTTTGTCCCTCTTCGATTTAGCCACTTATAATAACCACTACGAGAAACTCCCATAGCTATACATAAAGATTTAAGATTGAATTCCCCAGAAAGATCTAAAATTATTTCGTATTCTTTTCTAATAATTTCTCTTTCGCTAAGATTACATCTTCCTGGGCGTATCCTTTTTTTAAGCGTTCATTCTCAATTCTTAAAATCATATTTTCAAATTCTAATTGTTCAATTGGTGTTAATTCTTTTCTTCTAGAATACTTAACAAGTGGATTGCCCGGTTTTCTCTTATTTTTTAAGGCATCTTTTCCACCATCTTCATAACTGACAAGCCATTTTTGTAGTTGACGACTACTTATTTTAAAGAACGCACATGTATTTCGTCTTGAATTACCTTCAAAATAGTAATTAAGTACTTCTAATTTCTTATCAACAGTCCATTCTCTATTCTTTCCACCTTTTGGTCTTCCCATATAATCACCTCCAATAATATTATAACAAAATAAAAATATTAGTAGACTTTTTTTGTGTCTACTAATATTTTATCATTTCAGATCTTCCTAAGCGTTATATTTTATTATAGTACCTTCTTTTAATTCGATAGCTTCACTAGCATGAGTAATATCAGTAATAATAGCTAATCGATTATTGTTTGTTACAAATTGTAAACAAGCTTCAATCTTTGGTTTCATGGAACCAGATTTAAATTCATTATTATTTAGATATTCTGTAATTTTATCTACTGATACAATTTTTAAATCTTTTTCATCTTTCGTATTAAAATTAATTTTAGCATTTTTAACAGCTGTTAAAATTAATAATACATCAGCATTAATATCACTAGCTAGTTTACTAGAAGCGAAATCCTTATCGATTACCGCATCAAGACCTACTAATTTATTATCAATATTGGTAACGGGAATGCCACCACCACCACAACATATTACACAATAACCTTTTTCTATTAAAGAAACGATTTGTTCTTCTTCCATAATTTTAATAGGTTTTGGACTTGGTACTACTCTTCGGTAGCCTCTACCACTATCTTCTTTATAAGGAAATCCGAATTTTTCGATTTCTTCTTTGGAATAAAAGGAGCCAATTGGTTTAGTAGGATTTAAGAAAGCTTCATCATTTTGATTAACTAAAACATTAGTTAAAATATTAGTAGCTTTAATATCAAGATTTTCTTTCCTTCCTTCATTGATTAAAGCATTAGTTAAATGATAACCGATATAACCTTGTGACATAGCACCACATTCCGCAAAAGGCATTGGATAAACTTTTTCGTTTATTTTCTTTCCTTCATCAAAAGCAAGATTGATTAAACCTACCTGCGGACCATTACCATGGGTTATGATTATTTCATGACCAGCCTTAAATAAAGGAAGAAGAGCTTTGGAAGTGATAACTGCATTTTGATATTGTTCAGTTGGATTAATACCTAACGCATTACCGCCAAGAGCAATCACTATTCTCATTAATCATTCACCATTGTTGCGTAAATAACAGCTTTAATAGTGTGTAGTCTATTTTCTGCTTCATCAAAGACCACACTTTGTTTTCCTTCAAATACATCTTCAGTAACTTCTAGACCATTAAGTCCATATTTTTCATATACTTCCATACCAATTTTAGTTTCTAGATTATGGAAGGAAGGTAGACAATGTAAGAAGATAGCATCTTTTTTCGCTTTTGACATAAGAAGAGAATTTACTTGATATTTCTTAAGTAATTCAATTCTTTCTTTCCATACGCTATCTGGTTCACCCATTGATACCCAAACATCGGTTGCGACAACATCAACATCTTTAACACCTTCATCGACATTTTCTGTAAATGTTAATTTAGCACCGGTTGTTTTAGCTATTTTTTCGCATTGTTCTCTTAATTCTTTACTTGGCCATAATTCTTTAGGACCAACCATTCGAAAATCAAGACCCATCTTTGCGCTACCAACCATATAAGAATTACCCATATTATATCTTCCATCACCAAGATAGGCAAATTTTAATCCTTTAAGGTCACCTTTATATTCTTGAATAGTTAAGAAATCAGCTAAGATTTGGGTAGGATGGAATTTATCTGTTAGACCATTCCAAACTGGTACTCCAGAATATTTAGCTAAACATTCTACTGTTTCTTGTTTAAAACCACGGTATTCAATACCATCAAACATTCTACCAAGAACTCTTGCGGTATCCTTGATTGATTCCTTTTTTCCCATTTGGGAACCACTAGAACCAATATAAGTTACATTCATTCCTAAATCATATCCGGCTACTTCAAAAGCACAACGAGTACGAGTAGAATCTTTTTCAAATAAAAGAACAATATTTTTGCCTTTTAAGACTTGATGAGAAATACCTTCTTTCTTTTCTTTCTTAAGTTGTTTTGCTAAAGAAAGGAGAGTGGATATTTCTTCAGGTGAATAATCTAACAATGTTAGTAAATGTTTATTATTAATTTTCATATTTTCCTTCTTTCTATAATGTTTGTCTAAATAATGGCATGGACATACAACGTGGTCCACCCCGACCCCTTGATAATTCACTAGATGGTATTCTAATTACTTTGATACCATTTTCTTCTAAAATATTATTAGTTATCTCATTTCTCTCATATGCAATAACCACACCTGGTGATATGCAAATACAATTTGAACCATCACTCCATTGTTCACGGTCACTATTAATAGAATCATTTCCTCCACAAGGAATAAGGGTTACCTTTTTACCAATATATTTTTCTAAGATTAATTCTAATTTATCATCTAATTTAGTAACTTTTAATTTATTTTTATTAAGTGGATGTTTAGTGACTTCTAATACTTGCATTTCATTATAACAACCTTGATGAATAGTAAATTTATTATAATCTACTTGTGAGAAGATTGTATCAAGATGCATAAAGGTTCGAGCGGAAGGAATTGAAAAGGCTAAGATTTGTTCATAACCAGTCTTAAAATCAAAGAAGAGGTGTTTAGCTAATTCTTCAATAGCAGCCGCTGATGTTCTTTGACTTACCCCAATAATTAAGGTTTTATCATTTAATACACAAATATCGCCACCTTCAATATTAAAATCTTCATAGCGATTGTAATAAATAGGAACATTCTTATAATCTTTATGATATCTAAAAATAAAATCACCAAAGATAGTTTCCCTTTTTCTTGTATTAGAATACATCCGGTTAATAATAACCCCATTATTTAATATAACAAAGGGATCGCGGGTAAAATATAAATTAGGCATAGGATTAGCAACAAAGATAGAATGTGGTACAAAATCAGATAAGCTCATTTCTTCTTTTTGTGGTAATTCCTTTTCCTTTATTCCCGCAATACATTTTAAAACTAAAGATTTAGTATCTTTAATATTAATTAAATATTCATATAATAAAGTATTTATTTTCCGGTAGGGAATTGCTAAATCTTTAATAAATTGATTAATAAATTCTTTTTTTATTTCTTCATTATATAAACTTTCACAAACAAGATCAACTAGATAGACTACTTCAACCCCATTATCTTTAAAAGCTTTTGCGAAAGCTTGATGTTCTTTTTTCGCAAGAGGTAACCAGGGAATATCATCAAATAATAATTCTTCTAAATATTTAGGAGTAAGATTATTGATTTCCTCTCCAGGTTCATGAAGTAATACTTTTTTAAGTGGTCCTATTTCCGAAAAAACATTTAAATTTTGCATAGAAAACTCCTTGTTAAATATTATAACATATTTTTTAAAAAGTATTATTATATTAATCCTAATTGTTGCATTTGCAGTTTGATATTTTTAATACCTTCATCTAATAAAGAATTTCTTTTATTTAAATCTAAATCTAGGGAATCAATATAGAAATTATAACTCTTTTTTATACCAAACATTTCCATTAATTTTTTGGTATAGAGATATCCTAAATGTTCTTGTATTTTCCCACCACAAGTAGATAAATAAATCATTCTTTCAGCTTTTGCAAGTCCAATAGGTATACTTTCTTGATAAGTAAATGTAATACCTACGACACTGATATGTTCAAAATAAACTTTAAGTAGAGAAGGAAATGATAAATCCCAATAAGGAGCTGCAATAACTATTTCATCATAAGTAACAAAATCTTTAGCTAAATCAAAGATTTTATCATTTTTTTTATTTATTAAACATTCATCACGGTATTTTAAATCATTAATATTTAATGGTTTTAAATCAAGCTTCATAAGATTTAAATAATGATTATCACCAGAAGTGTCTTTTAAATAATTATCAAGTAATAATTTAGTACCAGATTCTTTTTCTCTAATACAACAATCTATAATTAATCTTTTCATTTTATCACCGTATGAATTATAACATATTTTATTTTTCTTTGCAAAAAACAATATTATTTTTTAAAATTTAGTATAATAAAATAATGTAAAGGCTGGCTTAGCTCAGTTGGTAGAGCAGCTGACTCGTAATCAGCAGGTCGTTGGTTCGATTCCAATAGCCAGCACCAGAATAAAAAAGAAAAGGATATATATTATGGATACAGAAAAGAAATTTGGATTAAAGAAATCAAAAGCGATTCTTTTATTTATACAAATGTTTTTAGTACTTATTTTATTAGGTGTTTCAATTTATTTACTTGATTTTGTTACTAAAAATCATTTGGGTGCTTGGATGATTATCTCTTATATTTTTATCATTCTTTCCGTTCTTTCAATAATAGGTTATAGTGTATATGGCTATAAGAAAGGTAAATTATATTATTTATTATCTGCACTTCCTTTTTTAGTAGCTATTTTAGTTAATACGATTATGCCAACTAGAAATAGTTTTCAAGTAGCTTTACTTACAGTATTATTTTCTTTAACTTTTGCGTTTTTATTGAGACAAGAAGATGAAAAATTTACTTATGTTATTTCCTTCTTAATGGTAATTGTTTCTTTAGTATTTTCTATTTATTCTTCAATTACGGCAGATACTAAATTCTTAGGTGATATATCAAGTAATTTTCCAACTTATTTTGCTATGTACGCATCAATTTTTATTCCAACTATAATGTCAGCTACTTTAGCTTTAACTTATAATGTAAGAAATACGAGAATTAAATAAAGGAATAGATATGAAAAATAAAACGGCTTATCAAAAAAGAATTATTAAATTAGTCGTCAATGGTATCTTAGCTACTATCGCGTTATTGTTCGCAATAATATCGACTAAATTTATTGTAGACAAAGATAAAGAAATATTAATACCAGTAACCTTAGGTATCTCCACCTTTACTTTAGCATTAATATATTTTCTAAGATTATTTTTTGAAGAAAGAACAAAAATAAAGGTAATTTATGCAGTAACCATTAGTAGCTTATATATCGTTTTAACAATCTTAGGTTATTTAATAAAGGTTAATTATATATTCTTTAATATTTACGCAATATTTCTTTCGCTTATTATCATTGTATCTAGTGTTTTAAAAATGATTGAAAATCATAAGAAACGCTCACTTATAACTAATATTTTAAAGATTGTATTTTCAATTTTATTTGCGTTAATATTTACGGATTTTTCTCTTGAACAAGAAGG
Organism: uncultured Bacillota bacterium; assembly: GCA_946611195.1. GTDB lineage: Bacteria > Bacillota_I > Bacilli_A > ML615J-28 > CAG-313 > UBA1737. Next base: position 22,792 of record CAMODB010000008.1, on the reverse strand, counting down.
ACTTAGACTAATCTTTATAATTGTTAATTTAGTTTTAGCAGGTATTTGTTTTTATCTAGCAATGGTTATGGTCTTCTCTGGTATCAGAAGAACAACCTTAACACAAATATTAAGAAAGACTTATGCGATTGAAATATTATATGGTTTAATTATTTTGATTATTGCTATTGCTTTAATGTTATCTATTCTTGAACCAAGTATAACAAATATTGGTGATGCTTTATGGTATTGCTTTGCGATAGTCACAACAATAGGTTTTGGTGATTTTGCCGCAACATCGGTAATTGGCCGTATCTTATCAGTAGTATTAGGTATCTATGGTATTATTGTAGTAGCTTTAATTACTTCTATTATTGTTAATTTCTATAATGAAACAAAGAAAGAAAATGATGATAAAATAATTAAAGAAGAAATTGACAAATTAGAACACAATGATAATAAAGAATAAATATTGATAATTTAATAATAATAATAATAATAGTTAAAAAAGAAGCATTAAAGTTGTAAACTTTAATGCTTTTATTTTTTGTTTTCACAACTAAAAAAAGGCTTTACTTGTTTTTTAAAAATAATGTGTTAAAATATACATAATGAGTTTTATAGGAGTTTTTATATGAAGACTTTAATTTTAATAATGATTATCTTAGGAAGTAGCTTAATGGTATATAATATTATTCGCTATTTTCTCTTCATCAAAAATGATCATGATTTAGATAAAGAATCAAGTAATAGAGTAACTGTCATTATTCCCTTACTTTTACTTATCTTCTTCCTAATAGGTTATATATCTATTGGCTTTAGTGGTATAGCTGATATTATGGTTGCATCAATCCTACTTGGTGGAAGTATTTTTGTCTTTCTATTAATTATGGTTATGGTATCAATTGTTGCGCATGTTAAAGATACAGAACAAATGCTAGCACATCGTTTTGAGGAATTAAAAGAACAAATTGATCAATATACTAAAGAATCATTATGCAGCTTTCGTGTTAATTTAACAAATGATGAAATAGAAGAACGCAGTGGTAATTATTTATATGAAACTGATTATCATGCGGATAGTTATACAGAGTTAATGCAAACAAGAGAAAAATATGTTATTGATTCTAATTATAGTATTAAAGATAAAGATGTTTTTTCTAAAGAAGGTTTAATTAAAAGATATTTAGATGGTCAATCTAATGTATCAGAAATATTATTTGTTAAAAGAAGTGATGGTGTACCTTCCTTTGTTAAATTCGATGTAACAATGACAAAGAAACCAGTAACTGGTGATATTGTTGCTTTTATTGTAGAAACTCCATATAATGAAGAAGTAATTAAGAAGACTTTATTAGAAAAAGTATTAATGGATCAATATGACCGTATTGCTTATGTTATCAATGGTAATTATAAAGTATTAATTAGTAATGCGGGTAAAAAAGAAGGTATGTTACTTCAAAATGATGATGAAGATACTTATGAATCTATTTATTATAATTATATTTTACCTAATATTTCGAAAGAATATTTATCAAAAGATGGTCAACCAAATAAATTAAGATTATCAGTTATTGAAAAAGAATTAAAAGAAAAAGGTATTTATGATGTTAATGCGTTATTTACTATTGATGGTAAACAATGCTATAAACACTTTATCTTCTATCTAATCAATCCGGATGTAAATTATTTCTTAATGTTATTAACAGATTCCACCGCAATGCATAATGAACAAGAAGAAAGAAATAAAGAATTATCAAGTGCTTTAGAAGAAGCTGTGAAGGCTAATGATGCACGTATTCATTTCTTCTCTAATTTATCACATGATTTAAGAACACCATTAAATGGTATCTTAGGTTATTCTGATCTTGCTAAAAAAGAAAATGATCCTATTAAGATTAAAGATTACGTAGAAAAGATTGATGAATCTAGTAAAATATTACTTAAGTTCATTGATAATTTATTCACGATGAGTATTATTGAAAGTGGTAAATTAGAAATAAAGAGTGAAGAAATTAATTTAGATAATCTCCTTCAAGAAATAAGTGATAAATATCAAACTCAATGTCAAGAATTAAATACAACAATTAATCTTGATACATCCAAAGTAATTAATCATAATGTTATGATTGATAAGAAAATCATCAGTCAAATTATTAGTCAATTAGTAGAAAACTCTTTGAATTTTATAAAAGAAGATAATATTAATATTTCTATTGAACAAGAGAATAAACATTATAAATTCATTATTGAAAATAAAGGTTTAGATATATCTGAAGAACAATTAAAACATATTTTTGATATGAATGCTTGGACTAAATCAAATGTGGAAGAAGCAACTAGTATTTATGGTGCTGGTCTTGCGATGATGGTTATTAAAGCCTATGTTGATGAAATGGGTGGCAATATTAAAATTGAAAGCAATAATGGAATAATTAAAGCTATTATTGAATTTGATTTAGAAATTGTTGATAATAAAAATGAAGAACAAGTAATTAACACACAAAGAAATCTTAAATTATTAGTTGTTGATGATAATGAAATCAATCGAGAAATTGCCCAATTAATGCTAACTTCAGTTGGTTATCAAGTCAATCTTGCGGAAAACGGTAAAGAAGCAGTAGATATATTATTAAATAAAGAAGTAGGTTCTTATGATGTCGTATTAATGGATGTACAAATGCCAGTTATGAATGGTTATGAAGCAACAAAAGCCATCCGTGAATCAGGTAATGAAGAACTTGCTAAAATCCCTGTTATCGCAATGACAGCTAATGCTTATCAAGAAGATTATAATAATGCGATAAATGCTGGTATGGATGGTTATGTTACCAAACCAATTGATATTGAAATGATTAATAAGACCATTGATGAAGTCTTAAAGAAGAAAAGAGGCTAAATATGGAAAAAACAAATAAAAGATTAATTAGATATCTAAGTCCTCTAGCTGTCTTTGCTTTAGCTTTTGGTTGTAGTGTTGGTTGGGGTTCCTTTGTAATGCCGGGAACAACTTTTTTACCAATTGCTGGTCCAGCTGGAACGGCAATAGGTATTGTTGTTGGTGCCTTAATAATGTTAATTATTGGTGTTAATTATTCTTATTTAATTAATAAATATCCAAGTTCAGGAGGAACCTATAGTTTTAATAAACATATTTTTGGTTATGACCATGGTTTCTTATCCTCTTGGTTTATGGGACTTGTTTATTTAGCAATTATTTGGGCTAATGTTACCGCAATACCCCTTATCTTCCGTAACTTATTTGGTGAAGTTTTACAATTTGGTTATTTATATACCATTGGTGGCTATGATGTATTTATTGGTGAAGTTTTATCATCGCTATTAGTTCTTTTAGTATTTGGTTTTATCTGTATTAAAGGAAAGAAATTAGCTAGTATATTACAAATCATCATGTCAATAATATTAATCTCTGTTGTTGTGATTGGCTTTGGTTTTATTGTTTTTAGCTCAAAAGAAGGACTTAATTTAAAACCAGCATTTTCTGATAATCATAGTCCTTTTGTTGGTTCTCTCTTTATTGTCTTTTTAGCTCCTTGGGCTTTTGCGGGCTTCGAATCAATTTCGCATTCGGCAGAAGAATATAAATTTCCGGTTAAAAAAACATTTTCAATAATGGTAATAGCTTTAGGAGTGGCCGCTCTAGTATATATATTATTAGTTTTAATTGGCGCTTCAAAATTACCAGAAGGTTATGCTAATTGGCTTGATTATATTAAGAATTTAGATAAATTTAGTGGGATAGAAGGTAATCCAGTCTTCAATAGTGTTGATAAATCCATGGGCCTTGTCGGAATAATTTTTATTGGTTTAGCCGCTGCTTGTGCTATTATCACTGGTTTAATTGGTAATTCATTAGCTGCAAGTAGAATGATTTATTCCATGGCAGATGATGGTTTATTACCAAAAAAATTAGGAGAATTGGATGATAAAGGTACTCCTAAATATGCCTTCTTATTATTAATTATTCTAACTTTACCAATTCCGTTCCTTGGTCGTTCGGCTATTGGTTGGGTAGTTGATATTAATACTATTGGTGTTACAATCGCTTATGCGTATACTTCAGCAGCCGCTTTAAAAGAAGCTTTTAAAAATAAAAATAAGAAGAATATTGTTTTTGGTATTATTGGTATTGTAATTTCCATTTTCTTCTTATTATATTTCTTATTTCCTAATAAGTGGGCAGCATCTAAACTTGCGTCAGAATCATATTTAATGTTATTATTCTGGATTTTAATTGGTTTTATTGTCTTCTATGTAATGTTTAAGAAAGATAAATTAAAACGAATTGGTAAGAGTACAGTTGTTTGGGTTGTAATGTTAGCTCTAGTATTCTTTACTTCTTTCATTTGGATGCGAGAAACAACTAATAATTTAAATAAGACTGCTATTGATTCATTAACCGAATTAAATACGAAAGAATATGAAAATCACGGTATAACGTTAACTGATGAAGAAAAGGATAATTATGAAATAACTTTAAATAAAACCTTTAGTAATCTAACTTCTTCTGTACTCTATAATACTTTATTATTATTAATTATTATTGTTATATCCTTATCCATTATTTTTACAATTTATCGAAATGTTCAGAAAAGTCATCAAACGGCAGTTAAAGATAAAAACATTGCGGAACAAAGTAGTAATGCGAAAACAACTTTCTTATCGAATATGAGTCATGATATTAGAACACCAATGAATGCGATAATCGGTTATGTTTCCCTTGCTAAAGCTGATCCATCATTATCAGATTCTACTAAGAATTATTTATCAAAAATTGAAGCTTCTAGTGATCATTTATTAGCTTTAATTAATGACGTACTAGAAATGAGTAGAATTGAAAGTGGTAAGATGGAATTAGCACCTGTTCCAACTAATTTAAATAAAATAATGGAAGATACGAAGAATCTTTTCTCGACACAAATGGCCACTAAAGGACTTAATTTTGAAGTTAATTTAGTTAATATGATTGCCCCATATGTTATTTGTGATGCTAATAGATTAAATAGAGTATTATTAAATTTAATCAGTAATGCTTATAAATTTACTCCTGCTGGTGGTACAGTAGTTGTTACACTTGAAGAAACTGAACGTATTAATGATCGTGTTAATTTATTATTAAGCGTTAAAGATAATGGTATTGGTATGAGTAAAGAATTTGCATCAAAAGTCTTTGAAGCATACGAAAGAGAAAGAACTAATATCGTTGAAAATATTCAAGGTACGGGTCTTGGTACAGCAATCACTAAGAGTATTGTAGATATGATGGAAGGTACTATTGATGTTGAATCAGAACAAGGCAAAGGAACAACCTTCACTATTCATCTATCATTCCCAATTGATTTACAAAAAGAAAATGAAGAAGTAGAAGAAGTAGTCGAAAATAGTAATATAAAAGAATTCTCTGGTTTAAGACTTCTACTTGTCGAAGATAATCCAGATAATCTTGATATTGCAAAAGTATTATTTGAACAATTAGGCTTTATTGTCGATACTGCTATTAATGGTGAAGAAGGTGTTGAAATTATTGCGGCATCAAAACCAGGTGATTATGTATGCGTTATTATGGATATTGAAATGCCAATCAAGAATGGTTATGAAGCAACTAAATTAATTCGTCATCTAAAGAATGAAGAATTAGCTAATATTCCAATTATAGCCCTTTCTGCTAAAGCCTTTAGTGAAGATATTGCTGCCGCAATAGAAGCTGGTATGAATGCTCATATCGCAAAACCAATCAATGTTGAACAATTAAAGAAAACTTTAAGTGAAATTCTCTTATAAGAAATTGACCTCTTTTATTAAAAAGAGGTCAATATTTTTTCTTGAAATTTCCATATGGTTATGATATACTAAAGACATAAGAAAATAAATAGGGAGGCCTATATGCCAAGTATTAAATGTCCACATTGTGGAAAAGAATTTTCCATTGATAATAGTGATTATAATTCTATTTTAAAAATTGTAAAAGATGAAGAATTCCATCAAGAATTAGCTCGTCAAGAACAAATAATTCAAGAAAAAGAAGCAGCTAATCGTGAATTAAAAGAACTAGAATTAAAAAATAAACATCAAGAAGAATTAAATAAATTAAATAATGCTAATCTTGAAGAAATAAATAAATTAAAAACTCAAAATCAAGAATTAAATGCTGAATTAAAAATGAAAGATGCTACCTTAGATAATGAAATTAATAAAGTTAGATTTGAACTTGATAAAGAAATCAATGAACTTAAAAATCAAATAAAAATAAATAATAAAGAATATGATCTGCAAAAGAAGAGTTTAGAAGATGAATATCAAAGAGAAAAGAAAAGCTTACAAGAACAAATTGAATATTATCGGGATTTAAAATTAAAAGCTAATAATAAATTAATTGGTGAAACTTTAGAACAACATTGTTACAATTCCTTTGAATTAATTAGACCAACCCTACCTAATGCTTATTTTGAAAAAGATAATGAAGTAAGTAAACAAACATCATCTAAAGGTGATTTCATTTATCGGGAAACAGAAGATGGCGTTGAATTTATTTCTATTATGTTTGAAATGAAGAATGAATCTGACTTAACGACAACCAAACATAAAAATGAAGATTTCTTTAAAGAATTAGATAAAGATAGAAAAGAAAAGAATTGTGAATATGCTGTTTTAGTATCAACACTAGAAAGTGAAAGTGAATTATATAATAATGGTATAGTTGATGTCAGTCATCGTTATCCAAAAATGTATGTAGTACGTCCACAATGTTTTATCCCAATCATTACTATTCTTCGTAATGCTGCTTTAAATAGTTTGGAGTATCAAAAACAAGTAAAATATTTAAAAGAACAAAATATCGATATTACTAATTTTGAAGATAATCTAAATGAATTTAAAGATAAATTTTCTCATAATTATGAATTAGCTAATAAGAAATTTAATGAAGCTATAGAACAAATTGACAAATCAATCGCTCAATTACAAAAAGTAAAAGATAGTTTACTTGGTGCTGAAAAGAATTATCGTTTAGCTAATGATAAAGCCCAAGATATAACAATAAAAAAATTAACCAAAGATAATCCAACAATGCAAAATAAATTCTTAGAATTAAAGAAATAATAAGAATTATTTCGGGAGACCAGAATGAAAAAAATAAAATCCATATTTTTGAAAATTAAGGCAAAACAAACTTTAAAGACATATCAAAAGCCTTTAATTACTACAATTGTAACTTTATTGATTTTAAATTTAATAATTATTTTTGCGGCATCAATCATCGCTTATAATATTGATCCCGGCTATTTTAATAATAAATATTTAAATAGTATTGTTCATTTCTTATCATGTATGTTAACAGCTAATACTATTACTAAATTAATGGACCAAATAGCTGATCATATTCATATCGTCTTTATCAGTATTGTCGTTATCGCAACCGAATTAGTATTATTTTCCGGTGCTGTTATCGCAACCCTAACCGCAGCCATTCGTTCATATATTGATAAGAAGAGTAACGCAAGAGGAAAATTAGAATTAGAAAATCATTTTGTTATTCTCAATTGGAATAGTAAAGTACCTGATATCATCTATAATTTGATGGAAAAAGATTTTAGAAATAATGTTATCATTGTTTCCGAAAAGAATAAAGATTATATTCATACCGAAATCGATTCTTTAATATCATCTTATAATGATAAAAAGAAAAGAAAACTAAATTTAATTGTTAAAGTAGGTAATCCACTCCTCCATGGTACTCTTGATGATATATCTATTGAAAAAGCTTCGAATATTATTATCATGTCTCGGGAAGATATGGAAATCGGTGAAGATGAAAACATCACTAATCACGATTTATATTCTTTAAAAATAATGTTAGCACTTGGCAATTTTGCGATAAAAGAAGATTGTAATATTGTTATTGAAACAGATACGGAAGAAACGAAAAATCGGATTGAAAATCTAACGCTTACTTTAAAGAATCTTAGAAATAAATCAATTATTCCAACTTCATTTAATCGAAAGATTGGTCAAATTATTGCCCAAACAATGATTGAACCAGCGCTTGCTAATATCTATTTAGAACTCTTATCTTATCGTGGTTGTGAATTTTATTCTTTTGATAAAGAAACAGTGGAAGAATATTTAGTAACCCATAATAATGGTATTCCCATTATTCGCCTTAATCAATTATTTGTTTTAGCTGAAGACGAAAAAGATTTAGGTATAAAACGTAATAATAAATCGTCATTAGCAGAGGCTAGAAGATTAAAAATAAAAAATGATAAGCTTTCTTATGATTGTTCAATCTTTGTTATCGGTGATAATAAAAAAGGACGCTTCATTAGAGAAAATTTAGATTTAGTTAAAATTGGTTATGGTACTAATTTTGAAGTCCATTCTTATGAAAAAAATGATACGGACACTTTAATAAAAGATATTAAAAATACACCAGGTATTAAAAGAGTATTAATTTTATCTGATGATACAGTTTCTTCAGATAGTTATGATGCGAATGTCTTTGTAACCCTTATTGCTCTTCAATCAGCTTTTTCAAATCGTCGCCGGAAAGAATTAAGTTTTGTAACAGAACTTTTAGATTCGAAAAACTTAAGTAGTATTAATGATTTCAATATTAAGAACGCTATAATCAGTAATCGAATGATGAGCTTACTTTTAACACAACTAGCTTTAAATAAAGATTCTAAAGATTTCTTTGATGGCTTATTAACTACTGATACTGAAGAAGGTGGTGACTTCTTTGATATCGTCATTGAAGAAGTTGGTAATATGGTAGATGATGAAGAATTAGTATTTAAAACAAAACGTGATTTATTACATTCATTCTATGTAAGTTTTGACCGCAAATATATGTTACTTGGTTATATCAAAGATGATGAAGTATATTTTATACCGAAAAATCAAGATAAAGAAGAAGAAATTAAACTTACAAAAGAAGATTCATTTATCTTCATTAAATATTAAAAATATCCCCTCCATTTATAGTGGAGGGGAGTATTTTATTTATTATGTAATTTCTTTAAATTTTGAATGATTAATTCTAATTGACCATCGAAGATAATTCTTAATTTATTGATTGCTTCTTGACTAGCTTCTTTATTATATTCTTTACTTTTAACGATATATCTTACCGCAAGACCATAAAGACTTTCTTCATAAAAACTACTAATCAATTGAAAATCATCTTCATTGATTAAAGCACTAGTTTCATTCTTATAATACACAGTTAATATTTTTCTGATTTGTTGTTTAAAGATACCTTCAAATAAATCACGATCAACATGATAATATAGATTATACCAAGTTTCTCGATATTTACCTAAAAATTCAATTAAATCAAAGATTGATTCTTCTTGTCTTTTTGGATCAATCTTATTAACCGCGTCTTCAACAAAGACAATGATTACATCATAAATATCATGAAAATAATAATAAAATGTATTACGGGTAATACCACAAGCTTTTACTAATTCATTAATCGTAATTTTATTAAAAGCTTTCTTTTTACTTAATTCAATTGTTTTTTCAATAATTAATTTTTTTGTTGTAGCAGACATATTTCACCTAATATTTTTCTATTAATAAATAATCAAGCGATTCTAAATCTTCTTTTCTAAATTGAAGACGATATAGTTTCGCATAGATACCATTTAATTCGATTAAAGAACTATGTGTTCCTTGTTCGAGTATTTCACCATTATTAATAACAACAATTTCCGTTGCGTTTTTAATAGTTGATAAACGATGGGCAACGACAATTGTAGTTCTATTGACGCATAACGCATCAAGCGCTTGTTGAATAAGTATTTCTGTTGTATTATCTAAGGCGGAAGTAGCTTCATCTAAAATAACAATCTTTGGATTTTTTAAAAATACTCTCGCAATCGATACCCTTTGTTTTTGACCACCAGAAAGTTTAACGCCTCTTTCGCCAATTTGGGTATCAAAGCCATCAGGTAAGGTTTGAATATAATCATAAATATTAGCTTTTTTACTAGCATCAATGATTTCTTCCATTGTGGCGTTTAGATTACCATAGGCAATATTTTCTTTAATGGTACCGTTAAAGAGGAAAACATCTTGTTGAACAATACCAATATTATCTCTTAAAGATTTTAAAGTTAGATCATTAATATTAATACCATCAATAGAAATTGTTCCACTATCGATATTATAAAACCTTGGTAACAAATGACAAATGGTTGTTTTACCACCACCACTTGGTCCTACGAGAGCTAATTTAGTACCTGGCTTAATATCTAATGTAACATGTTTAAGAACTTCTTTATCATTTTCATATTTAAAAGAGACATCATTAAAATAGATATGACCTTTAACATCTTCTAAAACTAAAGTACCATTATCTATTTCTTCATCTTCATCCATAATTTCAATGAATCTTTTAAAACCAGTTACGCCATTTTCTAATTGTTCGATAAAGGCTATTAAAGTTTGAACAGGGGAAATAAATAAGGAAATGGATACGACAAAGGTTGTATAATCACCAATACTTAATTCAAAACCAAAAGCTTTACTAGCACCATAGATGATAAATAAACCACCAGCTATGATGATAAAAACATTAAAGACATCAGTAATAAAAGATGTTGAGGAATGGAATTGACCCATAGCTTTATAACTACGGCGACGTGCATCAATAAATTCAGCATTACCTTTTTCAAATTTCTTTAATTCTTCATCACTATTTGTATAAGCTTTGGTTACGCGAATACCTGTAATTGAACTTTCTAATGACGCATTGATCGCCGCAATACCTTTCCTTGAATCCATAAAGGCTTGCCGCATTCTTTTTCTTAAAAAATAAGATACTACACAAAGAAGTGGTACACACAAAAAGACAATTAAAGTTAGAACCCAGTTAATTGTACATAAATAGATAAATGAACCAATAATCATAATCCCCGAAATGAAGATGTTTTCCGGACCATGATGGGCTAATTCACTAACATCATTTAAATCATTAGTCATTCTAGACATTATCTTACCGGTTTCATGATTATCAAAGAAAGTAAAAGGTAATCTTTGTAATTTCATAAAGAGGTCACGTCGCATTTGTGCCTGCATATAAACACCAATCATATGACCTTGATATTGAACAAAGAATCGCATTAACATTCTTAAAAAATAAAGAACTAAAACTACTGATCCAAAAATAATAATTAAATCAGGACGTGCCTCAATACCTTTTTCTTCATTTCCAACCCATACATTTAACATCCGTCTTGTTATCATCGGATAAACAAGACCGATTATGGAGACCATGAGGGAAGCTAACATGTCTAAAAAGAATAATTTCTTATGAGGCTTATAATATTTCACAAAACGTTTAAACATTTAAATCACCTAGTTATTATTATTTTATCAAAAAGATGGAAATTACATAAAATAATTGCTTAAAAGTAGGAAAGATGAATAAAATAGATAGTTATGATATAATAATAATAAATTAAGGAGTAAAGATATGTTACTAGAAATGATCAAAGGTCTTATTAAGAAAGAATATCCTCTTTATACTAATCTATCATCAGCTGCTAGTATATTATATATGATGGAAAATATCAATTGGGCAGGATTTTATATTGTTGAAAAGGATACCCTTTATGTGGGACCATATCAAGGAGAACTTGCCTGCATCAAAATTGATTATGGTAAAGGTGTATGTGGTACAGCCTTTAAAGAAAAAAGAACAATTATTGTTGATGATGTCAATAAATTTAAAGGACATATTGCTTGTTCAAGTAAATCAAAATCCGAAATTGTCGTACCGATTATTAAAGATGGAAATGTTAAAGCAGTAATTGATATTGATGCGCCTATCTATAATCGCTTCAGCACAATTGAACAAGAAGAATTAGAAAAAATAGCAGAAATTCTAGGAGAACTATTTTAATGAGAATATATCTAAATAAAGATTGGTTATTTAATAAAGAAGGAAGTGAACCAGTTCAAGTTAATCTACCTCATACTAATATTGAATTACCATATAATTATTTTAGCGAAGAATTATATCAATTTATATCAATTTATCAAAAAGAATTATATATATCAAAAGATTATCTTAATAAACATTTATTCTTAACATTTGAAGGGGCCCTTCATCAATCACAAATATATATCAATGATGTCTTAGTACTTACTCATAATTGTGGTTATGATATGTTTAAAGTAGATATCAAAGATTATGTTAAATATGATGATAATAATATTATAAAAGTTATTCTTAATTCTAAAGAAGATTTAAATATACCTCCTTTCGGTAAAGTAATTGATTATTTAACTTATGGCGGTTTATACCGCGATGTTTATCTAGATATCAAAGATGATAATTATATTGTCGATGCTTATGTTAAAACACAAGCTGATTATCAAACGGATGTCGTAATCAAATTAAATCATAATAATGGGGTTTTAAAACTTTCTTTATATAATAAGGAAGAAGAAAAAATAATAAATAAAGAAATAAATATTAATGATTATCAATTAACCATTAACCTGGGGAATGAATTTCATTTATGGGATATTGATGATCCGTATTTATATAAATTAAAATTATCATTAATCGATAAGGAAAAAGAAATTGATAATTTAGAATTAGAAATTGGTATTAGATATAGTATTTTTAAAACCGATGGATTTTATTTAAATAACAAATTAATTAAATTAATTGGTCTTAATCGTCATCAATCTTTCCCTTATGTCGGTTATGCAATGCCAGAGTCGATGCAGAGATATGATGCGGTAATCTTAAAAAAAGAATTAGGAGTTAATGCGGTTAGATTAAGCCATTATATGCAATCTAAGTATTTCTTAAGTGAATGTGATAGACTTGGTTTATTAGTCTTTATTGAAACTCCTGGTTGGCAATATTTAGGTGATGAAACATGGCAAGAACAAGTATTAAAAAATACCGAAAATATGGTTCTTCAAAATCGTAATCATCCTTCGATTATTCTTTGGAGTGCGCGAATTAATGAATCAGTTGATTGTCATGATTTATATCTTAAAACTAATGAAATTATTCATAAGTTAGATAATCGTCAAACTGGTGGTGTTCGGTGCTATACAAAAGGAGAAACTTTAGAAGATGTTTATACTTATAATGATTTCTCTTCACCAAACGAAAAAAGAGCTTTGATTAAAAAGAAAGATGCGGTTAAAGATTTAAAGATTCCGTATTTTGTTTCCGAATTCAATGGTCATATGTATCCAACTAAATCCTTCGATAGCGAAAAACATCGGGAAAATCAAATGCTACGTTATGCGAGAATCTATGATTTAGTGATGGAAGATGATGAAATCTTAGGAGCTTTTGGTTGGTGTATGTTTGATTATAATACGCATAAAGATTTCGGTAGTGGTGATAAAATCTGTTATCATGGGGTAATGGATATGTTTAGAAATCCTAAATTAGCAGCTCATTTTTATCATACTATGAATATTGATGATGATACTTTAGTTTTATCTTCTACTTTAAAACCAGGTGATCATCCAGCTTCAACAATTAATAATTTATATTGTTTAACTAGTGCAGATAAGGTAAGACTATATCGTAATGAATATTTCATTAAAGAATTTAGTCATGATAATAGTCCATATAAACATTTAAAAAATAGTCCTATTCTCATCGATGATTTTGTAGGTAATCTATTAATAGAAAAGGAAGGTTATTCTAAAAAAGTAAGCGATGATATGAAAGAAGTATTATATGCCATTCTAAGAGATGGGTCTAATTTAAAACTTAAATATAAATTAAAATATCTCAAATTAATGTTGTTCCATAAAATAACTTATGAAAAAGGTTATGAACTTTATGGTAAATACATTGGTAATTGGGGTAGTAAACAAAATTATTATAAATTTGAAGCTATAAAAAATGATAAAGTAGTTAAAACATTAATCATTAAAGATTCTACAAGTCCCCATCTTGATTTAGTTTTATCTAGTGATACATTAATTAATAATCATACATATGATGTCATAAGTATAAGAATAAGAATCCTTGATGAAAATGAACAATTATTAAGTTATATCAATGAATCATGTGAAATTATTCCGCTTGGCCCTATCGATATCATTGGACCAAAAATCATTAATATAAGAGGTGGTATGGGTGGAACTTATCTTAAATCAAGAATCAATGAAGAGGGAGTTGCTAACATTATCATAAAATTTAGAAATGAGGAAAGAAGAATAAAAATAAATATAATAAATCAAGAAAAATAGTTATATCGAAAGATATAACTTTTTTTGAGCTGATTAAAAATTATGTGCCGTATACATATTTAGAGAAGAAATCACAAGGTTATAGATGGCTGGGGATATTGTGAACACATATTGTGATTTCTTCTTTTTTTTATTTGGAGTATGGTGATGAAAACTAATGGCTCTTTTTCTAAGCGAATTGAACTATGTAAAGAATTATTAGATAATATAGAACTAGAAGATTTAGAAGAAATCTATCCAATATTTATTAATCTTACTTATCCCTTAACCTTTAAAATATTTTCTGATTTAATTATAAATTACAATTTAGATAATTTAAAAATCCAGGAATGTAATGATATCGTTCAAGAATTTTATTTAAGATTTAATAAAAGAAAATTATTAACTTATCAAAATAATCATCCTTTTTATAATTGGTTATATACGATTATTAAAAATTTTTTTATTGAAAAAGTTCGGGAAAGAGAAAGAATGGTTGAAAAATATTATGAAGAAATCGAACTAATGGATAATATTAAATTATTAATTCTAAATCAGAAACAAGATAAAACTATAAACAAAATTAATTATGAAATGTATGAATTAAAAAACAAATATAAATTCAATTTAAAAGACATCGCTAATATATATCATTGCAGCATTTCAACAATTAAAAGAAGATTACAAGAAATTAATGAACTAATAAAAAATAAACTTGATTAATAGAAAAATAACCTTAAATATGATATATTATAATTGTCATTAAGGAGCAATAAAATGTATCAATATCTTAAATTAAGTAAAGAAGTAGAAGAAGCTTTAAAAAAAGGAAAAAAGGTGGTAGCATTAGAATCAACCATTATATCGCATGGTATGCCATATCCTAAAAATTATGAAACAGCTTTGAATTGTGAAAAAATAGTTCGCGAAGAAGGTTGTGTACCCGCAACGATTGCGATAATAAAAGGAACGATTTGTGTAGGCTTAACCAAAGAAGAAATAGAATTTATAGCAAGAGTCGGTAAAGAAGTCATTAAAACATCACGTCGTGATATTCCAGTTATTGTATCCAAAGGTCTTAATGGTGCAACAACTGTCGCTGCAACAGCTTTTATTGCTAGCCTCGTTGGTATTCGTGTTTTCGCAACCGGAGGTATCGGTGGTGTACATCGAGGAGCCGAAGTTAGTATGGATATTTCTTGTGATTTAGATGAATTAGCTCTTGATAATATTGCGGTAGTATGTGCAGGGGCAAAAGCTATCCTCGATCTCGAAAAAACATTAGAATATTTAGAAACAAAAGGAGTACCAGTTATTGGTTATAGGACTTTATCTCTACCAGCTTTTTATACTAAAGATAGTGATTATAAAGTTAATTATCAAATGGATACCCCACTAGAGATTGCAAAAATGCTTTACACTAAATGGGAATTAGGAATAACTGGTGGGGCATTAATAACTAATCCAATACCAGATGAATATTCAATGGATAAAACATATATTAATAAAGCCATTGATGAAGCCTTAAAGAAAATGAATGAATTAGGCATTAAAGGAAAAGAACAAACACCATATCTACTTAAGACTATTGTCGAATTAACTGGTGGTTCATCACTCGAAGCTAATATTAAATTAGTTTATAATAATTGCCATTTAGCTAGTCAAATTGCTAAAGAATTAGATAAATTATATGATTAGATTAGATAAATATCTTCATGATTTAGGACTAGGTACCAGAAAAGAAATCCATGATTTAATAAAAAAGAAGAACATCAAAGTAAATGAACAAATAGTAGTCGATGTAAATAAAAAAATTAATGAAAATGATAAAGTATCTTATTTAGATAAAGAATTAAATTATAAAAAATATTTATATTTAATGTTACATAAACCACAAGGTTATGTCACAACTACCGAGGGTACTGATAATAGTATTATGAATTTAATCAAAGAATATGATAATTATCATCTCTTTCCAATTGGTAGACTCGACAAAGATACGACAGGTTTAATTCTTTTTACAAATGATGGTGAATTTTCTCATAACCTTATTCATCCTAAAAAACATATTGATAAAACATATTATGTAGAAATTGATAAGCCTTTAACCATAGAAGAATTAAAAGATATGAGTCAAGGCATAAATGGGGATAAATTAAAAACAAAACCATGTAAAATAAAGAAAGATGGTAAAGGATATTTATTAACTATTTATGAAGGCCAATATCATCAAATAAAAAGAATGATGGCTTATTATAATAAACATGTCACAAGACTGCATCGTACAAAAATAGGTTCCTTAATTTTAGATATTCCCCTTGGTCAAAATCGTTTATTAACGGATGAAGAAATAAATAATTTAAAAAACAAATAATAAAAAGATGTCTTAGCTTTTTTTAAACTAAGACATTTTTAATTATAATATTCTTTTTTAATAATTCTATAATGTGGTTTATATATATCATTATAGATTGTTGAATGATGAACAGGGGCTAAATTAAAAAGAAAATCTTGGATAATTTTATTACTAGCTTTTCTTTCTAATTTTATTTGTTTCTTCTTTATAAGTAATTGGAAGATTTCTATCTTTTTATAAAACAAGCGGTAATCTAATTCATTTGGTTCTTTCATAGATTTAATAAATGAAGAAAATAATTTTTCAAAATCAGTATGGGAAGTAAAATAGATTCTTACATAACCATTACCAATATCTTCCATAATTTCTTCTTTCTTATTTGTTTCTTTCATTTCCTCTAATAAATATTTTTTCATTTTATCTACATCAACCTTTAAATGATTAGGGCCAAAACTATTTTGATAAATCAATTTTAAAAAATCAATAGTTTGCATTTGAGGATATTTCTTATAATGAAATAAAAGAATATCTTTAATAGGTTCGGCTATTTTTAATAATTCTTTATTTTCTTTTTTTTCTTTTTTTGTTAAAGGAACCGGATCATAAGTCTTTTTATTTAAAGGATTACAAAAAAGAATTCGTTTAAAAGATAAAAAAGAAGCTTTGAAAAAATTAAATTTTTGATAACATTCTTTAGAATAAGTAGAACATGTTGGATAATGAAGACAACGTCCTCGATATTGAGGAGGTTTATCTTTTTGATATTTTTCAATCATCTTTACCGCAAGATTATTTAATTTCATTTTATCACCAATAATATTATATCAATAAAAATTAATAATGGGTATATTCTTGCAAAAAAAGGGGATATTTGATATAATTTATAAAAAGGAGAAAATCTTATGGAAGTAGTTATTATCGGTGGTGGTGCTAGTGGTTTAATTTGTGCCATTAGAATCAAAGAATTATTGAAAGATAAAGTTAATGTGACAATTTGTGAACGATTAGAGAAAGTAGGGAAAAAGATTTTAGCCACTGGTAATGGGAAATGTAATTACACTAATGTCAATGTTTCCAAAGATAAATATAATAATCCTAAATTTGTTTCAACGATTATTGACAAATATTCAAGTAGTGAATTGATTAATTATTTTGAATCATTAGGTCTTTATAGTAAAGAATTAACGGAAGGTCGTATCTATCCTTATACTGAACAAGCATCTACTTTACTTGATGTCTTAAGACTTAATTTAAGTAAATATAATGTGAAAATAGAACCTAATTTTGATGTCAATAAAATTGTTAAAAAAGATAATCAATTCCAAATCTATAATCGTAATAAAAGAGCATATTATATTAACAGTGATTATGTTGTTCTTTCAACAGGTGGTAAGAGTGCTCAAATATTAGGTAGTAATGGTAGTGGCTTTGATTTAGCTAAAAATTTAAAAATGAAAGTCTCAGCCTTAGAACCTGGTTTAGTAGGATTAATTAGTGATCCTAATATCTTAAAACAATTGAATGGCTTACGTTATAAATGTGATGTTTCCTTATATGATAAAAAATTAAAAAAAGAAGTTTTTAAGGAATTTGGCGAAGTTCAATTCAAAAATGATGGACTCAGCGGTATCGTGGTAATGGAAGCTAGCAGTTATCTTGCTCATCATCCCTCTAATTATCAAATTAAATTAGATTTATTTAAAGAAAAGAATTTAGATGAAATCAAAGAAATCTTAAAGAAAAGAAAAGAACAATTTATGGATAAAGAAATCTTTTCTTATCTAACAGGTTTTATTCCTAAATCTTTAGCTACTATTATTTATAAAAAAGCCAATCTTGATTTTAGTATGTATGTCAAAGACTTAAATCAAAAACAATTAAATAAGATAGCTAGTTTTATTAAAGAATTTACCTTAGATATTAAAGATAATTATGGCTTTGATAAATCACAAATCACCATTGGTGGTGTTGAAGTCAGTGAATTAAAGAATGATACTTTAGAAAGTAAAAAAATCAGTGGTTTATATTTAACGGGAGAAATAATTAATATTGATGGACGTTGTGGTGGTTATAACTTGCATTGGGCTTTTTCTTCCGCTCTTTTAGTCGCATCAGCTATTGTGAAAGAAATTCAAGAAAGTAAAAAGACAACTAATGTTAGAAATAAGAAACATTAAAATAAAAATCGATAAGAATATAAATTATACTAAAGAATATTTATTAGATTATGGAAAAAGAATAATCGAAAAGAAAATAAGAAAGAAAATAGAGCAAATAAGTCTTAAACAAAAAAGCTTAGATGCCAGAAAGAAAGAAATCTATTATGTCTTATCCTATCTCTTTAGTGTAAAAGATGAAGATAAAATAAAAAATAAAGATATCTATAAATATCTTGAAAAAGATGAATATTTAAAATTAAAAAATCTAAAAAGAATAAACGAAAATAAAAAAGTAGTTATTGTTGGAATGGGACCAGCTGGTTTATTTTCGGCTTTAGTTTTATCTAATGCTGGTTTTGATGTTACCATCATTGAAAGAGGAAAGAAAGTAGAAGATAGAATTAAAGACATTAATAATTTAGAAGATAAAGCAATTCTAAATACCGAATCCAATGTCCAATTTGGTGAAGGGGGAGCTGGAACTTTTTCGGATGGTAAATTAGCTACTTTAATATCTAGTCCTTATATTAAATATATTTTAGAAACTTTTGTTTCCTTTGGCAGTAACGATGATATATTATATGAAGCTAATCCTCATATTGGCAGTGACAATTTAAGAAGGATTCTAATTAATTTCCGTTTATCTTTATTAGATAATAATGTTCATATTAATTATGAAACAAAATTATTAGATTTTGATGATCATTATATATATACAAACAATGAAAAAATAGCTTATGATGAATTAATATTAGCGACTGGTCATAGCGCAAGCGATATTTATCAATTGTTAGAAAAGAAACATATAAAGATGAAACCGAAAAATTTTGCGGTTGGGTTTAGAATTGAACACAACCAAAAAGAATTATCGAAACTTCTTTATCATGATGATTATCCTAGTCTACCAGCTGCAAATTATAAAATAGTAACCCATCTCGATGATAATAGAACTATGTATAGCTTTTGTATGTGCCCAGGTGGTGTTGTCATTAATTCTACCAGCGATGAAAATAGATTAGTTACTAATGGTATGAGCAATAATAAAAGAGATAATGTTAATGCCAATAGTGCTTTATTAATTAACGTAAATGTCGAAAATTATTATCATGACAATATCTTTGATGGTTTAAAATTACAAAAAGAAATCGAAGAAAAAGCCTTTAACAAAGACTTACCATATTATTATCCTGTACAAACTGTTGGATCTTTCTTACAAAGAAATAATAATGAAATTACAGATATTATTCCTTCAATTAAACCAGGTTATTATTTAACCGATTTAAAACATATTTATCCAAAATATATCAGTGATTCATTAAGAGACGGACTCTTAAATCTAGAACAAAAATGGCCAGGCTTTATTAAAGATTCACTAATTTTAACAGCTCCAGAAACAAGAACATCTTCCACAATAACTATTGAAAGAAATACTGATTTATCTTCCACAAAACCGAATTTATATGTGGCGGGTGAAGGAGGAGGACACGCAGGTGGTATAACATCTAGTGCTGTTGATGGAATCAAAATAGCTTTAAAAATAATCGAAAAATATAGGTGAAAAAATGGAAATCAAGATTAATGAAAAACTAGTTTTACAAATTTCTGATCTTTTAGATGATCTATGTATGTTATATTTTGATGCGACAAGAAATGAAAAATTTGAATCATCAGAAGTAACCAATTATAAAGTACAAAAGCTTCATCTTCATTATTATGATTGCTTAATAAAAATCTTAAATGTTTTTATGAATCAAGATAATTTAGAAGATATACCGGAAAATTTCGAAAAACAAATAAATGAAAAATTAAAAGAATTATCTTCTATTTTTGAAAATAATGAAATAAATAGTGAAGAATTAAGAAAAGCATTATTCTTCTTAGATATCAAAGCTTTTAAGAATTTACATTATCCAATTGATTATATTACACCGGATGCGGTAAGCTATATTGCTTATCTTATCGCAAGCTACATAATCGATAAAAAAGAATTAATTTATTTACTTGATATCAATATGGGAACCGGTAATTTAGCATTTACTTTAGCTAATTATTTAGATAATGAAGTTCACTTAATAGGTATTGATAATCATGAACTTTTATCACAAATTTGTGTTTTAAAAGCTAATTTCTTTGAACAAGAATTAGAAATGCATGTTGGTGATTGTTTAAAACTTGTGCCACATGAAATAGATTTAATTGTCTCTGATCTTGCAACACATGATTATGATGATCCTACTTATCATTCTTATCTATATGATAAAGGTATCAAATATTTCCCTTATCTTGCGGTGGAAAGATATTTAGATTTACCTAATAAATGTAAGATGATTTTTTTAATTGATAATGATTTCTTTAGTAAACCAGGTAATTTAGAATTTAAAAAAGTCATTGAACAAAAAGGTAATATCTTAGCTTTAATTACGATGCCAGAATCTTTCTTCCAAAATAGTAAGCAAGCTAAATCTTTAATAATTATTGATAATGATAAACATAATTTATCTAATCACACGGAAATATTTACATTACCAAATTTAAATGATCAAACTAACTTTAAACAGGTAATGCAAAATATCAAAAATTTATTTAATTAAGAATATCTGACAAAAGATATTCTTTTTTTTATAATTTTCACAAAAGATATTTTGTAATCCTTCTGCGAATAATATTAGTGAAGGAGAAAAAATATGAAAAAATTTATTTATGTAATTTTATTTTTATTTATTATTTTAATTAATTGTTCTTTATCGTTTAAAGCACAAGACTTTACCTTGAATAAAGAATATTATGTTTTAGATGATAATTTAAGTACTATTGATTTAGAAAAAGCTGGTTATAAATTAATAGATACTAATGTTAATTTTCGAAAATGTGGTATTTATTATGCAGAATATGAAAAAAATAATAACAAATACCGTCAAGAAATCGAAATAATTTCTTTAACTAATTTTAAAAATGGCATCTGTGAAATAGAAAAAATAGATACTTTATCTTTTAATTTAGATTCACTAATTGATATTAAAAAAACGATTAGTGGTTATGCGGCTATTGGTATTGTTAATGATCATTTTGAATTAGTTGTAAAAAGTAATGATGTTTATAAAAGATGGTATATCGATAGAACGGATCGATCTCATATTACGGAATTGGTATATGATGAAACGAACAATACGATTTATTTAGCCGGTACTCAAAAGATTAAAGAAACATATGATGTCTTTTTATATCGTGTCAAATTAGATAATTTTTTATTTTTAGGTAATACTATTTATACAACTAATAAAGAAGTATGTTGTTGTTTTTGTCTATATCAAGATCAAGCATATTTATCGGTATTAACAGATAACGAACAAATGATTTATGTAATTGATCAAGAAAACTTATTTTTAACTACCAAATATTCTTTAAATATTAATGGTGGTTTTGCTTATAAAATATATTTTGAAAATGATCGCTTTTATTATTTAACAACTTTTTTGGAAAAGAATCAAAAGATTGTTAAATTATATCAATATGATACAAAATTTAATTTACTTAAAGAACCAATAACAATATCTATTCTAAATTATGACCGGATGTTTAGTTTTAAAGATATCGATAATTTAAGCTTTATTACCGAAAATAATGATTATTTAACCGAAAATAAAATTATAAATTATTATTATTTAAATAATAATACAATGGAAAAAGTCGATTTTACCAGAGCTTATTTATTAGAAGAAATTTGTGGCTATTGTTATAAGAATCAAGATTTTCTATTTTTAACTAAAAGAGAAAAAAATCAAGAAATGTTTTATATCTTAAGAGGATTAAGTAGAAATAAAGATGAAATAAATATTAATCTAAATATTCATAATAAAAATGTTTATTTATTTAACGATTTAATCTATATCATCGATGAAATAAATAAGAAAATAGAAGTTTATAATTTTAATTATTTATTATTAAATAATATTAATATAAATCAAAGTGATTACATTTATTTACGTCCAGTTTACAGTCATTATTATAATGATCGTCTACATGAAGACGTCAGCAGTGGTCTTTATACTATTGGTGT
>CAMODB010000007.1 GCA_946611195.1 uncultured Bacillota bacterium | reverse complement strand
TAATGTTGCTGAAGCTATTATTTATTGTAATGAAAAAGGTATTGGTAGTTATTGTGGTGGTACATGTAACGAAACTAATATTTCAGCTCAAACAACAACTAATATCGCAATCGCTTGTAAAGCTGATCAATGCTTAGCTAAACCAGGTATGGGTGTAGATGAAGGTTACATGATTGTTCGTAATGAAATGAATCGTGTAATTGCTGCTGCAAATTCCCGTAATAAATAAGGATTAAAATATGAGTGATATCCAAAAAATTGGAAGCGCTGGTAGTGTTGAATCTAATGACTGTCTAGTCACTATTAGCGCATCCGATCATTTGGAAGTGGAAATTCAAAGTATTGTTGATGCCTTTTTCCATGATCAAATTGAAAAAGTAGTACTTGATACTTTAAAAGAAAAAGGATTAAATAATGTTAAAGTTTCCCTTCAAGATAAAGGAGCTCTCGATTATACAATTAAAGCTAGACTACTTACTGCCATTGAAAGAATGGAGGCTAAATAATGCGTCGTAGTTTATTATTTATTCCTGGTAATAATCCAGCTATGTTACAAAATGCTGATGTTTTTGGTTCAGATGCGGTTATCTTTGATTTAGAAGATGCGGTAAATGTTCTACAAAAAGATAGTGCTCGTAACTTGATGCATTGTTATTTAGAAACTCATCCTAATCAACCAATGGAAGTAGTTGTTAGAATTAATGGTTTAGATACTGATTATTATCAAAAAGATCTTGAATTAATTGTTTCCGATAATATTGATTCCATTATGCTTCCTAAAGCTAGAGTAGTTTATTTAAATCAATTAGATGAAATGCTTACAAAAATTGAAAAAGAAAAGAAGATGAAGAAGCATATTAAAGTTCTACCTATTATTGAACTTGCGGTATCCGTTCTTGAAGTTGAAGAAATTGTTAAATGTCCAAGAGTTGATGGCGTATTGCTTGGGGCAGAAGATTTAACATCAGATATGGAAGTTACAAGAACTAAAGCTGGTGTGGAAATTGAATATCCAAGAGCTAGAATAGCTATGGCTTGTAAAGCATATCAAATTGATGCTATCGACACCCCATTTACCGATGTAAATGATTATGAAGGACTTTTAAAAGATGCTTTACATGCTCAAGAACTTGGTATGAATGCGAAGAGTGCTATTCATCCTAATCAATTAGATACAATTAATAAAGTCTTCTTACCAACTGAAAAACAAATTACTTGGGCTTTACGTGTTCGTCAAGCAACCAAAGAAGCTAGTGAAAAAGGCTTAGGTGTATTTAGTTTAGATGGTAAGATGGTTGATAAACCAGTTATGGAAAGAGCAGAAAAAATATTAATGAAAGCCGAGAAGTTTGGAGCTATTTAAGATGAATAATAAAGTAAATCGTTTCGTACCTGAAGGCTATAGACCTTTTGTTTCTAGTTCTGATTATCAAAATAAAGAAAGAAAATTAATCAAGGAAAAGAAACAAAATAATAAAATTGTTTTCCTAAAAGATATTAAAGAAGTATTTGATTATTTAAATATTCAATCTGGACAAACAATTTCATTCCATCATCATTTAAGAAATGGTGATTATGTTCAAAATATGGTTTCACAAGAAGTATTAAGAAGAGATTTAAAAGATCTTCATTATGCTCCAAGTGCAATTTTCCCAAGTAATGCTATATTAGCAGATTTAATTAAGAATGGTAATGTTACTAATGTCGATACCAATTATTTAAATGGTCCTGTATCAGATGTAATCGGTGAAGGTTATTTAAAAGGTATGTTAGTAATGAATACGCATGGTGGTCGTCCTCGTAAAATTGAAAGTGGTGAATTACCAATTGATGTAGCTTTTATCGCAACCCCTACGGTTGATAAAAATGGTAATGGTTATGGTGGTATTGGTAAAGCTGCTTGTGGTAGCTTAGGCTATGCGATAAGCGACTTAATGTATGCGAAAAAAGTAGTTTTAGTTACTGATAATCTTGTTGATTCATTAGATAGAATTGAACTTGATAAGAAATATGTAGATGTTGTCTTAGTAGTTGATTCTATTGGTGATCCTAAAGGTATTGTTAGTGGAACAACTAAAATTACTAAAGATCCAATTGGCTTAAAAATTGCTAATATGACTGCTAAATTACTTGATGAAATTGGTTTAATTAAAGATGGTATGTCAATGCAAACTGGTGCTGGTGGTACAAGTTTAGCTGTGGCAAGCTATGTAAAAAATATTATGCTGGAAAAAGGTATAAAAGGTAGCTTTGCATCTGGTGGTATTACTGGCTATTTCGTTGATATGCAAAAAAAAGGCTTATTTGATGAACTTCGCGATGTTCAATGTTTCGATATTGATGCGGTAGAAAGTTATAATAATAATCCTCATCATATTGGTATGTCAGCATCTAAATATGCTAATCCTTATGATGATCCAGTTGTTGATTACCTTGATGTAGTAATTTTAGGTGCTACGGAAATTGATAAAGATTTCAATGTCAATGTAACTACTGATTCTTATGGAAAGATTATTGGTGGTTCTGGTGGACATTCTGATACTGCACATGGTGCAAAAGTATCAATAATTACTACTAATTTAATTAAATCAAGAATGCCAATTATTAAAGATCATGTTACAACAGTAACAACTCCTGGTGAAGATATCGATATCTTAGTATGTGAAAGAGGTATTGCAATCAATCCAAAGAGAAAAGATCTACTTGAAAAATTAAAGAATTCAAAATTACCAATTAAAACAATTGATGAATTATATGAACTAGCTCATTCTATTACGGGTGAACCAAAGAAATTAAATTTATCAAAAGAAGTAATTGGGGTTGTTGAATATCGTGATGGTACAGTTATTGATTCTTTGTACCGTAAATAGGAGTTAAATAATGATTGTTAAAGAGGCTTTACTACAAGGTGAAAAACAACAAATTAAAGAATTTTTAACTAAATTTTCTTTAAAGATGGATGAAGTAGAAGGTAGTTTATATTTAGAAGATGATGATAAAATTGTTGGAACTATAAGCTATTTAGGTAATATCATTAAATGCCTTGCGGTAGACCCTCTTTATCAAAGTGAAAATGCTGCTACTTTACTTATAAATGAATTAATTAGTCGTTTAAATGAAAAAAATATCTATTCTTATTTTGTCTTTACAAAACCAATGTATCAAAATATCTTTTTATCTTTTGGCTTTCGTTTAATTGTCAAAGATGATAAAGTGGTTTTTTTAGAAGGCGGTAATGACAAAATAGAAGAAGAAATCAAAAAGATTAAAAGAAAATTAGAATTTTATCTTGGTCCTATTGAAGAAAATAGTGATATTGCCTGTGTCATTGTTAACGCAAATCCGATGACAACTGGCCATGAATATTTAATTGAAACGGCTAGTAAAAATCATGATCAAGTAGTAGTCTTTGTCGTAGAAGAAGATAAATCAATATTTAGTTTTCAAGAAAGATTAACTTTAGTATATCTTGCTTGTAAAAGATTAGAGAATGTTGCGGTAATACCTTCATCAAAATATATCGTTTCATCTTTAACTTTCCCTTCCTATTTCTTGCCTAGTGATAGTGTTGATACAGAATTAGCACGTATTGATGCTTTAGTATATAAAAATTATTTTAAGAAAATAATTCATTTTAAAAAACGTTATCTTGGTAAAGAAACAAAAGAAAAGATGGTTAAATATAATGAAGTCTTAAAAGAAGAATTAGGTGAAGATATTATTGAAGTAGAACGTTATGTGGAAGATGGTGTTGTAGTATCAGCTTCCTTGGTTCGTAAATATCTAGAAAATAAAGATTTAGATTCCGCATTAAAATATATTCCTAAAGGTAATCAAACTTTCTTTAGTTTAATGGTTAAAGATAAATATGGAATTTAGTGAAATATTAACAGAAAGAGAAAATAAAATAAATCTTATAAAAGATTATTTACCTTTTTATGATTGTGTTACTTTAAAAGCTAATATTCCTGGTAATAATAAACAAATTAAAGAAGCATATCTATTAATAAATATATTTCATAATAAACTTAAAAAGAATTATGTTTCATTTATTTATATAGATAATGCGGATGGTCCAATGTATTTATATTTATACCAAAAAGGAAGAATTACCAAAGATGAATTAATGAAATATGAAGATAAGACGTTAGGACGTTTTATCGATTTCGATTTATTTCAAAATGAAAGCGATTTTATTAGAAGCATTAATCGCCCTACATTACGAAAATGCTATTTATGTGATTTAGATGCTTTTGTCTGTATAAGACAAAAGAATCATTCTTTAATAGAATTGTTATCATTTATTAAAAAGAATATTGAAGATTATTTAAAGAAATTAATCAAGAAATTAATTCTTTCTTCTATGATGGAAGAATTAGATTTAGATCCTAAATTTGGACTAGTAACTAAATTAACTAATGGATCGCATGCTGATATGAATTATGAAATCATGAAAAGAAGTCAAAAAGCGATTGTTGATGATTTAATTATGATGTTCTTTAATGGTTATTATTTAAATGATTTAAAAGAAATATTTATCGAAAATCGAAGAATTGGACTTTTAACTGAAAAGAAGATGTTAAAAGTAACAAACAATGTAAATACTTATAAAGGATTAATTTTTCTTCTAGGTCAAACCTTAGGCGCTCTTGGCTATAATTTACAAAATAATTTAGATTTTGAGGAAATTTTCAATAATCTAAAAATCATGTGTAAAGATCTAACTAAAGAACTTAATAAAGGAAATGACACTTTTGGCAAGATAGCATATCAACAATATGGTATTGAGGGGGCAAGAGGAGAAATAGAAAGAGGATTACCTCACGTTACAGAAGCATTAAGCCTTTATGATGTCAAAAAAGATAAATTAAAAACTTTAATTTACTTTATTATTAATGCTGATGATACAGTATTTTTAAAAAGATGTCATTCACTAAATAAATATTTAGAAGTAAAAAACAAATTTCAAAATCTTAATTATAATAGTGAATCAATCAATAAATTATCTAATGAGTGTATAGCTAATAATTATAGTTTTGGTGGATGTGCTGATTTACTGATTGTTACAATCTTTTTAAAGAATATTAAAGATAATCTTTATTAATTATAAAAAGGGGTAAAGGGAATATAAAAGAAAAATGGAGGAAAAAAATGAGAAAAACTTTTAGATTTGGTGTATTTCTAATTGCGTTAATCTTTTTCTTAAGTGTAGCAGGACTTGTTTCTTGTAAAAAGAATGAAGACAATCCTGATCCAAAGCCAGGTGAAAAAACAGATGAAGAAGGAGATTATACTGACTTAAGCGTTAGAGATGCAATAGGCAAAAATGGTATGGTAACTTGTGCAAGTCCATACGCAGCAAAAGCTGGTCTTGATATCCTTAAAGCAGGAGGTAATGCCTTTGATGCAGCTGTTGCAGTATCATTTGCATTAGGGGTTGTAGAACCTCATGCTAGTGGTATCGGTGGTGGTGGCTTAATGGTCGCTTACGATGCAAGCACTGGTGAATATGTTCAATACAATTTCCGTGAATTCACACCTGCTTCTGGTACAGCTGCTAATTTCCCTAAGGGTGATGAAGATTTAGACGATGGAATTAAATCAAGTGGTGTACCTACTCAAGTTGCTGGTTTACTTACAATCATTGATGAAAGATGTAAACTAGATAGAGCTACTATCATGGCACCTGCTATTAAATATGCTCGTGAAGGTGTTGCTACAACACCAGAACTTGCTAATACTATTAGTGAAAACTTTGCTCAAGTAATGAAGAGTAGAAAAGAAATTCAAAATGTTTTCACATCTGATGGTATTGAACCATTAGCTGTTGGTGATAAATTAGTTCAATCTGATTATGCTGATGTTCTTGAATTAATTTGTAACCAAGGTAAAGATGGTTTCTATAAAGGAAGAGTAGCCGAAGCAATTTTAGCTGAACAAGAAAAATATGGTGGTTTAATTACTCAAGCTGATTTAGATTATGCTGTAGCTAATTATCCTGTTAAATCTAAACCACTTCAAGGTACTTACCGTGGTTATGATATCGCAACAGCTACTAGCCCATCAAGTGGTGGTGCAATTCTTCTTGAAGCTTTAAATATGCTTGAATGCTATGGCGATATTTCAAAACTTGATCGTTATTCAGCTGAATTCTTAAATATTTTAGCAACTGCTTTCTCTGCTGCTTATGGTGATAAGAGAAAATACTTCGCAGACTTTAATTTTGAAGATGTTCCTCTTCAAGGTATGATTTCGAAAAAATATGCTGCTGCATTATGGGCATCTCGTTATAACCCTACTCATGCATATTTAGGACGTCATGCTATTGGTGGTTCAACTGCTGATGATTATGGTAATCCTTGGGATTATATGCCTAAAACTGGTGATCATCTAATTGATGATGATACTTATGATTATATTGAACATTATAGTACTACCGCTTTCTCTGTTTGTGATAAAGATGGAAATATCGTAAGTGTAACACAAACTATTAACCATTTCTTTGGTAATGGTATTGTTCCACATCAATGCGGTTTCTATTTAAATAACCAAATGAGTAGTTTCTCTGTAAGTTCTTCAAGTGTTCATTATGTTAAACCTTATAAACAACCAGTTTCTCATATTATGCCAACAATCATTATGAAAGATGCTAACCCATGGGCAACATTAGGTTCTCCAGGTGGTTTACGTATTCCTTCAGCTGTTATTCAAACTGTTATTAATATGATTGACTTTGGTATGAATATTCAAGAAGCAATTAACGCAACACGTGTTTATTGTTATGCATCTGCTAATGCCGATTTAGGTGCAGGTTCTCATATGAAAGACTTATATATTGAAAATGCCTTACCACAAGCAACAAGAGATCAATTAACTGCTATGGGTTATTATTTAATCCCTACAGGTGTAAAAGATCATGATCTATTCTTTGGTGGTGTTCATGGTATTAGATTCAATTTTGAAGAAGGTACAATGCACGGTGGTGCAGACCCTAGACGTGATGGAAAGGCTCTAGGATATTAATAAATGATTTGGGAGATTGAATTATTGTATTTCGCTGCCATGATTGTAACATTCGTAGTTTTACTACTTGTTGCAAAAATGCCTAGCGGACTAGCCTTAATGTGTTCTGCCGTAGTTGGTATTACACTAGGAGCAATCTTCTCAGGAACTGAATGGAATTTACGACATCTTATTGAAGGAAGTTTTGGCTATTTTGATACAATTTTAGTTATCATTACCGCAATGATCTTTATTGCGGGGCTTAAAGCTTCGGGAGCTATTGAATACATTAGTGTGTTTTTAGTAAAAATATTTAAGAAAGCACCTACTGTTCTCTTATTAGTATTTATGTTACTAGTGATGTTACCAGGTATGATTACTGGTTCATCATTAGCAGCTATTGTTTCATGTGGAGCAATTGTTGCGCCTATCATGATAAAAATGGGTATTCCTAAGAAAAAAGTTGGGGCAATTATTGCGTTTGGTGCTGTCCTTGGTATGATAGCTCCACCAATTAACGTTCCCGTAATGGTTATTTGTGATGTAGTAGATATTCCATATTCAGGATTTACTGCTCCTTTAATTTGTTTAACGTTCCCACTTGCTATCTTTGTTGTACTATGGTTAAGTAGAGGCTTCGGTAAAGAAGCTCCAAAGAGAATTGGAATGAATAAGAATACTTTAATTGAAAATATTGTTTTATCTTCAATTTTATTACTTGTTTCTTTAACATTCTTAATCCTTTATCTATCTTCACCAAAAGAAGCTAGTAATAAAAAATTATTATTAGTATTATTTATTCTCTTTACAGCCTTAGTTATTGGTTCTATTTTAGCTGTATGGTTAAGAAAACCATATTGTGAAGAGATTATAGTCGAAGAATTAGCTGATTCATTAAATTTAGAAATAACAAGTGAATTAAAACCTTATGTTTTAGCACCTTTATTTATCATTATTATCTTGTTTGTTCTTCAAAGCGTCCTACCACGTTCCGTTGGTTTACTTGGAAGTCCATTACTATTTGTGATTGCTTTCATTCCAAGTCTCTTTGTTGGTCGAAAAGTTAATGCCTTTAAAGTTGTAAGTGATGGTATTGCAAAATCTATTTCTGCTATGGCTTTACTTATAGGTGTTGGTATGTTTGTTGAAGCTTTAACTTTAACAGGTGCTCGTGGATATTTTGTTATTAATGCATTAAGTTTACCAATGACAAGTATGGCTAATCAATGGCGTTATTTATGGCAATATATTAGTATTGCGATTGCTGTTCCAATCTTTGGTGGTATATCAGCCTTTGGTTCCGCTTCAATTCTTGGTGGTCCATTCGTTATGGCTTTAATTGGTTATAATGAAATTATTGTTTCATCAGCTTTATCACTTGTAGCTGCTATTGGTGAATTCTTACCACCAACTGCAATGTCTGCTACTTTTGCGGCTAAGACTGTTAACGAAGCCTTAGATGTAAAAGCTCTTCCAGATGAAACTATAAAAGAAGATAGTGAAGAATTAGATATCAAGTTATCACGAGAAGAAGTTAGTCAACCAGAAGTTAGTCAACCAAAAGAAGAAATTAAATATATTCATATTACCAAGACTGCTTTAGTTCCTCTTATAGTAACACTTGCATACGCATTGTTATTTATAATGTTCGTAGCAGTACATTGGCCAGAATAGGAGGATAAATAAATGTTTCAATTAATTTTAAGAATTATTTATCTTACTATGGTAGCTATTTTAATTGTCTTTGTTGGCTGGCATGGTTATAAAACAAAGAATATTTATGAAAAAATAACTGCTGCCTTAATGTTAGTAGTTTTAGTCTTAAGACTATTCTTAATAAAGTAGGTGAAGATGATGAAAGAATTTTTAAATAGTAAAAAAGGAAATATTATCATCAGCTGTTCTATTTTATTA
The DNA here is from genome assembly GCA_946611195.1 of uncultured Bacillota bacterium. GTDB lineage: Bacteria > Bacillota_I > Bacilli_A > ML615J-28 > CAG-313 > UBA1737. The sequence continues at coordinate 34,428 of CAMODB010000007.1, read as the reverse complement.
GTTGCAGTTATTATTACCGTTATTGTTGGGATAAGTTATAAGAAATTCTCTAATTATCAAACATATTTCTATTTCCAAGAAGGCAAATATACTTATTCTTATGATGATGGTGGAACACTTAGAGAAGTTGAAGGTGAAAAAAGTGTTCAAAAATTTAGTCAATATTCACCAAAACTTAAAAATACAGTTGGTGATGCTGACATCTATGTAATTGATAGTAAAAGAGAAGGCCCTAGTTTATTAGTTTTAGGTGGTACTCATCCAAATGAACCATCTGGTCAAGTAGCTGCTACAGTATTACTTGAAAATGCGGTAGTTACAAGAGGAAAATTATTTATTATCACTGAAGCTAATAAGAGTGCTTATACACATTCACATCCACAAGAAGCTTCTCCATATTACTATAGTATTAAGACAAAAAATGGCGTAGAAAGAATCTTTAAATTTGGTTCCCGTGCTACAAATACTAATGAACAATGGCCAGTACCTGATATCTATGTTCATTCTTCAGGTCAAAAGCTTACTGCTAATGATACAAAGAATTTAAATAGAGCTTATCCAGGTAGCGAAAATGGTACATATACGGAAAGAGTAGCATATGCTATTACCAATTTAATTAAAGAAAACGATATAACTGTTACTATTGATTTACATGAAGCTAGTCCAGAATATAATAATATTAATTCGGTAACTGCTCATCAAAGAGCTTTAGCTTTAGCTGCTAATGCCTCACTTAATATGGAATTATATATGGATATTGCTAATGGTATCGATGGTGTAGGTATTTCAGTTAACGAATCACCATTTACTCTTCATGGTTTAACACACCGTGAATTAGGTGATTATACTAATACTCTAGCTTTACTTTGTGAAACATCTAATGCGAGTCAAGGAAAGCTAAGAGGTAAATTTACTTCTGATTTAATTGTTAATGGTCAACATGATAAATTCTATCAAAAAGCTCTTGAATTACAAGAAAGAGAAAATAATGATAAGATCGTTTATGCAGCTCCTACTACTTTAGACGAAAGAGTTGCAAGACATGTTTTAACAATTGAATCTATTATCAAAGGTTATAATGCAATTTATAATACTTTAGATAATGCATATCAAAGCTATTACGAAACACATGAAGCTAAGATTGATGAAAGTATGAAATTAGAAGCTGATCATTATGCTAAATTAGGAAAATTTGAAATATCAAATATTCCATCTTATTCTGATTTAAATAATGTCGATGCGGATGGTAATAGTTTAAATAAAGGTGTAGGTTATTTCTTACACGACCCATTAAATTAGTTAATAAAATGGTAAATTTTATTAAATATAAGAAAGGAAGAAAAAAATGAAAAAGATTTTATTAGTTTTATTATTAATTTTTACTTTTGCTTTTGCATCATGTGGTAAAAATGACGATCCTGTCAAAAAAGACGATGAAAATCCAGTAGTAGATGATAGAAAAACTGATGATACAATTGCAGATACTTATAAAGATCTTGCAAAAGGTAAAAAAGTTTATGTTACTACTTGCGGACAAGCAGATGATGATATCGTAGTATCTGTTTTATCAGTTGCTGGTGTAGAAGATTCTGCATACTCACAAGTTAAAACTTTAAAAGCTGCAGATGTTGAAAACGGCGCAGTTGTATTCTTAGTTGTTGGTTCATCATCAAAAGGTTTAGGATCTGCTGGTGTTGATGTAACTAGTGAAACAAAACGTGCTACTGATTTTGCTACTAAAGCAAAAGCAGGTGATATTACAGTAGTTGTATTCCATGTTGGTGGTTCAGCTCGTCGTGGTTCTTTATCAGATCCAGTTATTAGAGAAGCAATGCCTGCTGCAAAATTAGCTCTTGTAGTTGAAGGTGGTAATAGTGATAGCTTATTCACAACTTTAGCAGCTTCTGCAAATGCTGATTTATATTTATATTCAAAAGCAGCTAAGATGGTTAATTCAATTAAAGTTTTATTTGGCCTTTAAAATCCGGTAAAAATTTATGAAGAAAATAACTATTGTTAATAAATTTTTAATCTTATTAGTATTATTATTTAGTTTAACTTTATTTAGTTGTACAAAAAAGGAAGAAAAAGATAACAATAGTTCCAAAGAGAAAGATCCTGGTCAAGATGAGTCTGGTGAAGAAATCAGACTCACGACCACATCTTATTCAATTTTAGGTGAAACTCCTTATGAAACTACTGTTTATACTTTTAAATCTTCTAAACCTGGTCCTAAAGTATTTATTATGGGTGGTACACATGGTGATGAATTAGCTGGTTGGAAAGCTGGCCTTGAACTTGTTAATAAAAAAGATTGGCAAGGAGAAGTAATGTTGATTCCTCAATGTAGTATACTAGCTGATACTTTAGAACAAAGATATCCAGGCATTGGTAATAATGGTAAATATCAAGGTGTTACTTATCAAGATTTAAATCGTAATTTCCCTGGTAAGGCTGATGGTACTGTTACAGAACAAATTGCAAATGCAATAATAACAGAATTAATCAAATTTAATCCTGAATATGCGATAGATTTACATGAATCACGTTCAAGTGCTTCTCAAGGTCGGGTTGGTGAAACCCTTATTTATGGTAATGCTAAAAAATCAGCTCTCCTTGCAGATGATATAATTAGTGATTTTAATAATAAGTATATTCAATTAGGCGAAAATAATTTCTGTGCGGAAACAAATCCTCCGCTTGGAAGTTTTAATAGATATTGTGGTGTTGATTTAAATATTCAATCTTTCACAATTGAAACAAATCGTACATTAAAATTGGAAAGAAGAATTGAACAACAATTACAATTACTTAATATATTCTTTGAATATATTTGGAATTAACACGAAACGTGGTAATTAATAAAAATTATAAGAAAGGAAAAAGAAATGAAAAAAATTATTTTTAGAAGTTTAAAATTTATTTTTATCTTCTTTTTAGCTTTTGGTTTATTTAGCTGTAATAAGAATGATGAACCAAATCCTGATGACAATCCAGATCCACAACCAGAAGATAAATTTAATCCAACTTCAATTGAAACAGTTCTTTCTACTTATACAAATAACCAAGATTTACAAGTAGAAGGTGTTGTTTATGGTGTATTGACTAATGGCTTCTACATGGCTGATAGTAAATTAGGACGTATTTTTGTTCTTAATTCTAATTCTACTGCAAAATTAGGTGACAAAGTTCAAGTAACTGGTCAATTTAGTATTACAGGTGGAACTCCTCAAGTTAAGAATGTAAAGAAATTAGAAAAAGTTAGTGAAAAGCAAACTAGTCCTGTTGAACTTGAAACTTTATCTGTAAAAGAAATCAAGGCTTTAGATCAATCTGCTAAAACTGGTGTTTATGGTAAATATGTTAAAGTTGAAGGTATTTTAACATTAACTGATTTTGGTTATTTCACTCTTACTGATGATTCTGGTGAAACATTATTATTTGCGGAAACATCAAATAAAGAATATTTAATTAAAGACCAACGAGTTGAAGTTAAAGTTATCGTTCATGCATATTCATCATCTGAATCACAAATGCAAGTTGCTTTCGGTGGTAGTGCTGATGATATTACTGCTAAAGAAATTCCATTTGCTGATTTAGCTTTAGATGCAAAAGAAGATATTGAAAGTAAATTGGTTACAAGTATTTATGGTAGAGCAAATGTTCCTACTAAACATCCTATTTACTCTTTAACTTATACATGGGCTGCTGAAACAAATGATTATTTAACAATTGAAAACAATAAAGTAACTGTTAAAAATCCAGCTACTGATCAAAATGTTAAATTAACATGTACTGTTGCCAATGATAAAGGTGATACACAAGATTTTGAATTCACAGTTGTTGTTCATGCAATTGTTGAAAAATCAGTTAGTGAATTCTTAGCTGATTTACCTGTTATTACTGCAAGTGATGCTATCGTAAATGGTGTTGTTATTGCTATTACACGTAACCAATCTGGTTCACTTCGTACTTATGTATTACAAGATAAGACTACATCTGATATTATTACTCTAGATTTCTATGAAAATAAATTAGATAACTTACTTGGTTTTGCCTGTGATGAAGTAAAAGCTATTAAGATTGGTGATGAAATTACTGCAACTGCTTCATATCGTTCTAAAGCAAGTAATGATCGTCCTACTTTAATTGACTGTACAAAGGTTGAAATTAAATCAAGTGATAATCCTGTTAATCAACATATCGAAACAGCTATTGAAATTCATAATGCCGATGAAGCTAATGCTCTTGCTGCTAATTGGGCTGATTATACTGGTAAATTAATTAAGTTTACTAATCCATATCTTAATTTCTCAACATCTACTGATCCAAGTGATACTTCATTCGTAAGAATCGGCTTTGATGACAAAGGTGATAATAAATATGGTCCAGTTGATCGTAGTGTATGGTTATCATTATTAATTGTTGGTAATAACTTAACTCTTGGTGGTCCTTACTGGTATAAGAATTTAAATATTCCATATTCAGGCTTTGGTGCTGCTCAAAACGATATTACTATTTATGCTTATTGTTTATACGTATCTTCAACAATTATTCAATTTGTTATTCCTGATGTAACTTGTTACGAATGTGATCCTGCTTTAAAAGCTAAGATGGCTATTCAAACTGATGTTCCAACTACTGTAACAGGTGGTACTACTATGGATTTATTTACCGCAACAGATCTAACAGGTCCTATTACTTGGACTTCATCTGATAATGATATTATTAATCCAACTACTGGTGAAGTTAAAGATGTATTAGAAAATGCTATTGTTACTTTAACTGCTACCTTTATGTTAGATGGTGTAGAAACTCAAGTTTCATTAGAAATATCAGTAGTTAAGAATACTCCATTAACAGTAACAGAAGTATTAGATCTTGCTGATGGTACAGCTGTTAAATTTAGTGGTGTAGTTGTTGGCTTTGCTTCAGATGGTAATGCTAAAGAATTCCGTAAAGGTATTATTGTTATGGATAACGCAACAGGTAAGATGATTATGGTTGATGGTCTTGGTGTTCTTTATGGTAAAGAATATCCTAACTATGTTGATAGTGCTAATAAGGCTATTAAAGTTGGTGATGAAGTACTTGTTAAAGGTGCATTCTCTGTTTCATCTCCATATATCACAAGTGATGCTCATCCTCAAAAATCACGTAAACGTGTTGATGTTCAAAATGATGGTGAAGTAACAATCTTATCTTCTGGTAATGCTCTTACATTTAATAAAGAAGCTGCTTTAGTTGTATCTGATAATGATTCAATGGCTGCTTTAGTTGCAGATATTGATACAATTAAATATGCTACTTTAATTAAAGTTGTTGGAACAAATGAACATCCAGTATATCTTGGTGGTTCATCTGCAAGTAGTCCATTCAATATTAAAGTATTTATGAATAATGCTACTGATAATAATGGTACTAAATATAATACAAGAACATTCTCATTAAAATCAGATTCAAATGAAGCTATTGCTGGTGAAAATTGGGTAGTTGAATATTTAGGTATTCCAGGTGCCTTTACTGGTCCATCTGCAACAAATCCTGCTAAAGCTTATGTTGGTGAATTCTATATGGTAATCGGTTATTTAACTGGTACATATTATCAATGCTTATTAGTTAATATGGAAGATTTCACATTAAAACCTCTTGATGTTGAAGCTTATAAAGCTGCTGCATTAGCTAATGTTCCTGCTGAACTTAAAGCTGGTTCAATGACAGCATTACCTACTTCATCATATTTAACTGGTGATATTGAGTGGAGTTCATCAGATTCAAGTGTAGTAAATCTTGATACATTAACTGTTGCAGAAGTTGCTGAAGATACTAAAGTTACTCTATCTGCTTCATTTAAAGTTAATGGTGAAACAGTTGTAGCTACTAAAGAAGTAACTGTAGCTGGTAAAGTTGCAACTGTTTTAACAGTTGATCAAGTATTAGCTAGTGAAAATGGTGCTAGTGTATTATTCAGTGGTGTAATTGCTGCTTTCCATTCTCATGGTAATGATACTGGTACTGAAGCTAATGGTGTTCTTGTTATGGATAATACATCAAATAAGATGGTATTTGTTGATGGATTAACTGGTACATATCCTGCTTATACTGATAAAGATTCGAAAGCTCTTGAAATTGGTCAAGAAGTTACAGTTAAAGGTTTATTAACTGTTTCTGGTACTCGTTATTCTGTTGCTGCATCAGAATTAACAGCTGGTGACAAAGTTGAATTGAAATTTAATGATGCTAATGCTATTGTTGTAAATAATAATGATGAATTTACAGCTTTATTTACTCCAAGTGTTAAATATGGTACTTTAATTAAATTAGTTGGTACAGCTGACAATCCAATTCGTATTGGTGGTAGTTCATCTGATGCTGCTAAAGTTAATTTCAAAGTTTATTATGCTGATGCTGCAACTAATGATGAATCTAAAGTTGCTGGTAAAGGTATTGTATTAAAGGGTACTGTTAATGAAGCTAACGTTGGTAGTGAATGGTATAAGACATACTTCCCAGGTGTAACTGGTGCATTCGTTGCTCCTAACTTCTCTAAGAATCAATATCCTCATGTATATACTGGAACTATGTATATGGTAGTTTGTCATGAAACATCTACATATATGCAATGTTCAGTAGTTAATCCAAGTGCTTGGTCATTAACTGAAGTTACAGATTAATTATATTGAAATAAAATTTAAAACATTATAATTAAAATAATGATGCCATGTATGTTTATATGACATACATGGCATCTATTTTTATAAAAAAAAGGAAGAATTAAATATGAATAAACAACCTATTGGTGTTTTCGATTCAGGAATTGGTGGCTTAACAGTTCTTGATAAAATTATTGAAATTATGCCAAATGAAGACTACATCTATGTAGCTGATCAAGGACATTGTCCTTATGGAACGAAAAAAGAAGAAGAAATTATTGAATGTGTTTTAAATGTTGGTAAATATTTAATAGCTAAGAATGTTAAAGCTATTGTAATCGCCTGTAATACTGCATCCTTATTTATTAAATATTTAAGAGAAATTGTGGATATTCCGGTAATTAGTGTAATTGAACCTACTTGTGAATATGCAATGAAAGTATCGAAAAATAAAAGAATTGCGGTTCTCGCAACCGATACAACGATTAGAAAAGCTAAATATCAAAATATGTTAAAAGATAAGGGATATGAAGCTTTTGGTGTTCCTTGTCAAGATTTTGTTACCTTTGTGGAAACTAAAGAATTAGATGATCCAGAAGGTGAAAAAATCGTTAGACGTTATTTAACACCATTAATTGATAAAGATGTTGATACCGTAATTCATGGCTGTACTCATTTTAGTTTATTAGAAGATAATATGCGGAAGGTATTAGGAGATAAAAATTATGTAGCTTGTGGATTACCAACTGCGCAAGCATTAAAAGAAATTTTAACAAAATCAAATTCATTAAATGATGCAAATCATCATGGTTATGTTAAAATATATACAACTGGTAAAGTAGAAAATGCCAAAGAAAATATGAAATGGTTCAAAAAGAATCATGAAGAAATTAAACATATAGACGTGGAGGGAAAATAATGCGTGAAATAAAAGTAAGTTTAATTGAAGAAAAAGTAGAACAAATGCTTCTTGATGCCTGTGAAAACATTCCAGAAAATGTTTTATGCCGTTTAAGAAGAGCCAAAGAGGAAGAAGAAAGTTCTTTAGGACAAGAAGTAATTCAAAGAATTATTGATAATGATTTATTAGCTAGAGAAAAACATTTACCTATTTGTCAAGATACAGGGGTAGTAGTATGTTTTGTCGAAGTTGGTTATGATGTTCATTTTGATGGTGACTTATATGAAGCTATCAATCGTGGTGTAGAAAAAGCTTATGTTGGTGGCTATTTAAGAAAGAGTGTTGTTCGTCATCCTCTTGACCGTGTTAATACTAAAAATAATACCCCAGCGATTGTTCATGTAAAATTAGTTCCCGGTGATAAAGTTAAGATTGAAGTAGCACCTAAAGGTGGTGGAAGTGAAAACATGAGTTTAGTTAAGATGTTAATTCCTGCTGATGGTGTTGAAGGTGTTAAAAAATTAGTTCTTGATACTGTCTTTAATGGTGGAGGTAAACCATGTCCACCAGTAATTGTTGGTATTGGTCTAGGTGGTAATTTAGAAAAGAGTGCTTTACTTGCAAAAGAAAGCTTAATGCGGGAAATTGATGATGTTAACCCTGATCCAATTTTAGCTAATCTTGAAAAAGAATTATATGAAGAAATTAATAAATTAGGGGTTGGCCCAATGGGCTTTGGTGGAAGTGTAACATGCTTAGCAGTTAAAATTAATGCTTACCCATGTCATATTGCATCACTTCCTGTTGCAATAAATATTCAATGTCATGCTGCAAGACATAAGTCTTGTATATTATAGGAGGTAGTAATCATGGATGAAATTAAAAGATTAACATTACCTTTATCGCAAGAAGTAATTGATAGCTTAAGAGCTGGTGATAAAGTAGAATTAACGGGAGTTATTTATACTGGTCGTGATGCTGCTCATAAGAGATTAGTAGAATTATTAAAGAATAATCAACCATTACCTATTGATGTTAATGGCGGTGGTATTTATTATGTTGGACCTACACCTGCTAAACCTGGTAGAGCAATCGGCTCTTGTGGACCAACTTCAAGTTATCGTATGGATCCTTTTGTTGAACCATTATTAAAACAAGGTTTAAAAGTGATGATTGGTAAAGGTCCTCGTAGTAAAGAATTAAGAGAATTATTAAAACAATATCATGCCGTTTATTTATCAGCTATTGGTGGTGCTGCCGCTGCTATATCAGAATCCGTAACTAAATGTGATTTAATTTGTTATGAAGATTTAGGAGCAGAAGCTATTTACCGTTTAGAAGTAAAAGGTTTCTTTGGTATTGTTACATATGATACAGTAGGAAATGATTTATTTGATGAAGGTATTAAAAAATATAAAAAGATTTAGTTTATTTCTTTGTTTATTACTATTATTCTTTAGTTTTAGTTGTAAAGAAAATGAAATTGAAAGAGAAATAATTGATCATACTACTTTTCCATCTGAAGCAAAAGGTCTAATCAAGAATAAAAAAATTTATGTTACTTCGATTGGACAAGCTAATGATGCGTATATGTTTGATTATAAATACAATGATAATTTAGATTATGAATTCGATATGACCCTTAAGGCTAGTTCAGTTGAAGAAAATTCAGTAGTTTTTATTTTCGTAGGCTGTTCAATTAAAGCTTTAACCGAAAGCGATATTACAGTTTTAGATGAACAAAATAGAATTGATGATTTTATCAAATTAAAAAATGAGAAGAAGATTTCTTTAATCGGTTTTCATTTAGGTGGTATTAATCGTCGAGGATCAACATCCGATAGTTTAATTGAAAAAGTATTTTCATCAACCATCTTCAATTTATATGTAAGTAGTGGTAATCAAGACCATTATTTATCAAATATTAGTGAAGATAATCATATTCCTTGTTTAGAAGTTAGTAGTACAGTTTCTTTAGAACAACCTTTAAAATTATTGCTGGGGGTTGAATAATGGACGGATTAGCATTAATTATTATTATTTTAGCTGTTGGCTATTTATCCTTTGTGATAATTGAAAGAGTTGTTTTAGACAAGATTCGGAAAAGTTTTAAATATATTATTCATGTTAATGGTATTAGAGGTAAAAGTACTACTACTAGATTAATTGATGCGGGGATCAGAAATTGTGGTTTCAAGGTCTTTTCAAAAACGACTGGAACTGTTCCTACTTATATTAATGTTAATAATCAAGATGTTGTGATAAAACGACTTGGTAAAGCTAATATTAGAGAACAAATAAAGATGTTACGACTAGCTAAAAAAGAAGGGGCAGAAGTTGTTGTCTTAGAATGTATGGCTGTTAATCCTGAATTACAAAGGATTTGTGAAGAAAAAATCTTAAAAGCTGATGTAACAGTTATTACAAATGTGCGCTTAGATCATGTAAATGATATGGGTGAAGATTTAGATGATATTGCCAATGCTTTTAGTAATACAATTCCAACTAATGGAACTTTAGTAATTGGTCCTGGTGATTATGAAAAATATTTTACGGATAAAGCTAAATTAAAAGGAACAAATGTTATTTGTGCTAAACCATATAACGGACCTAATTTAGATACTTTTGAAGAAAATATTTCTTTAGCACTTGGCGTATGTGAAGCTTTAAGTTTAAATCAAGAAGCATTTTATGAAGGTTTAAAAACTTATCATCATGATGTAGGTGCTTTTGAAAGTTATCAAATTGGTAATACTATTCTTTATAATGGTTTTTCTATTAATGATCCGACTTCGATTAATGTTGTTTTTGATCGTATAAAAAAGGATATGAATTTAAAAGAAGAAGAAATTACTATCCTTTTAAATAATCGTGCGGATAGACCTACGAGAGTAATTCAACATATCGAAATGATTCAAAAATATCAAATTAAGAAATTAATTCTCATGGGGTCTAATAGAACTTATGTAACGCAAAAAATAAAGAAATTAAGACCTGATTTAGAAATTGTTAATTATCATGATATTAATGATTTATTTAATGATCAATATATTTTTGCGGTAGGAAATATTGGTGGTCAAGGAATGAAAATCCTCGATTATTTTAAGGAAAATGGTGAGAAGCTATGAATTTAAGTTTAAATATTGTTATACTTGGTGTCTTAGTCAGCATCATTTTTTATGAAGTTACTAATATTTCACCAGGTGGTATTATTGTTCCTGGTTTAATGGCTCTTTATATTAGACAGCCAGAAAGAATGATTTATACGGTAATTGTTTCTATTATTTGTTATTTTATTGTTAAATTATTATCTAAATATTTAATAATTTATGGTAAGAGACGTTTTGTTTTAATGATTGTTGTAAGTCTTATTTTAAATGCTGTCTTGCAGCTTATCTTAAAAGGATTATCATTAAATTTATTAAATATTTCGATAATTGGTTATACAATAAGTGGTCTTATTGCGAATGACATCTATAAACAAGGAATTAAAAGAACTGTTCCCGCTTTAGTCATTGTCGTATGTATTGTTGAACTTTTTGCAATCCTTGCTAATAAAATTGGAGTACTATAATATTTATGAAAAAAGAACAAGGTTATCGTACTTTAATTTTTCTTATCTGGGCATCATTATTAGTATTATCGATTGTTATTACTTTTAAAACTACCACGAAAGAACAAAATAGTTATTATGATGAACAAATTGAAGCAACGAAATTAGCAAAAAAAGCAATGGACAAAATTAAAGAATACAAAATTAATAATGGAATTGCTATATCAAGTTTTGATGTTTATAATTGTGGTTTAATTGGTGAAAGATATACAGAAATTACTACGACATCGGGTTTAATTGACGCAAAAAGAACTTCTTGTAATCCTAATTTTGCTGCTTTAATTGTTGAATTCTTTCGAGAAGCAAATATAAAAGAAGGAGATGAAGTAGCAGTTGTTACTTCAGGTTCATTTCCAGCATTAAATATTTGTGTTCAAGCTGCTTGTCAAGTAATGAATCTAAAAGTATGTAATATGGCTTCCATTGGCGCTTCTAGTTTTGGTGCTAATAATCCAGAATTTACTTATTTTGATATGGCTGAATATCTTTATAAAGAAAAAATCTTTAGTTCTAAATTAGATTATGTTTCTTTAGGTGGAAGTAATGATACAAGAACTAGTTTTGATTTAGAAACGATTAATCCTATTATTGAGCGTATTAATGATTCAGATGTTACTTTTCTTGAAGAAAGTGATTATAAAAAGAATATCGATGAAAGAAAGAAATTGATTGCGAAAAAATGTCCTAATTTAAAATTATTTATCAATGTTGGTGGAAGTCTTGTTTCCATGGGACGTGATGAATATTCTTTTGGTAATCGTTATGGCTTAATTAAACCATCATATTTAAGTCGAAAAATTATTGATAATTACGATAAAATAGGGTTATTAGATACTTATTTAGAAGCTGGAGTACCAGTTGTACAAATCTTAAATATTAAATATTTAACAACCCAATATGGTATAGTCTATGATCCAATGGAAATTCCGGAAGTTGGTGAAGGTGACATGTATTATCAAATGTCATATCGCTTCGATTTACCAATTATTGCAATCGTAATATCAGCTGGTATTTTTATCTATTTTGGAATAGAAAAATATATAAATTGGAGGAAAAAGAAATAATGAGGAAATTAATTTATTTTGTTGAAGATGATGAATCTATTAATACTCTTATTGGCGCAACCTTAGATAAGAATGGTTTTGAAGAACATGGATTCTTAGAACCAATGTCTTTTATTGGTAAGCTTGCAAAAGAAAAACCAGATTTAATTGTTCTTGATTTAATGTTACCTTCGATTAATGGCTTTGATTTGTTAAAAATGTTAAAAGAGAAGAAAGAATATGAAAATATTCCAATTATTATTCTGTCCGCCAAATCTGAAGAAAAAGATATTGTTAAAGGACTTGATATGGGAGCAAGTGATTATATCACTAAACCATTTAAGTTAAATGAATTTATTTCTCGTATTAATGCAAATTTAAGAAAAGTCAATATGCATGAAGGAAAATTATTAGTTATTCGTGATTTGACTGTTGATACACAGAAACATCTAGTTCTATATAAAGATAGTGTTATTAAAGACATTACGGCCAAAGAATATGAAATTCTTTGTATGTTATTTGAAACACCATCAATTGTGGTTACAAGAACCAAGCTATTTAAAAATATATGGGGCTTTGGACCAGAAACTGAGACGAGAACACTTGATATGCATATTAAAACTTTAAGAGAAAAAATAGCGAAATTCACTCCTGATGAGTATATTGAAACAGTTCGTGGTGTTGGTTTTATTGTTAGAGAATAGGTAATAAAATGCGTGATGAATTAATTCGGCGAAATGTTTTAATTGTTATTATTGCGTTATTAATCTTTTCATTAGCTTCATCACTTATTTGGAATCATTTTACGAGAAATAATATGCAAAATGAATTAGTCAATATTTCGGTAGTTGTAAATGAACAAATTAGTGAGACGACTAATGAAACAGAATTACAAACTGTTGTTAAAAATCTAACGAAGAATCAACAATGGTTAACTATTGTGGTTGCCAATTCCCATGGTAATATCTTAATAGATAGTAGTAATGATAGTGTTGGTGATAATTATTTTCCGAATTTATCGAGTGATGAATTGAATAGAGCAAATGAAATTGATGTTAAGAATAAACATCTTTATAATAAAGATAATGAATTATTCTATATTACAAAATTGAATGATGATATTATTGTTCGAACATCGATTATGATTGCCGATAATAATTTAGGAATTTTAGAATCTTTATTCTTTGTCTTTGTGGTTGCGATAATCGTCGTCTTTTTAAGTTTAATTTTTACAAGAAAAACGACTCAAAATATTGTTGATGCTTTTAATAGTGTTTCTAGTAATTTAAAACTTGTAAATGAAGGAAAATATGAAGAAATAGATACTGTTCATCGTTATAAAGAAGTTGCGGAAGCTATTAAAGAAATTAACGTAATTAGTAATAATATCTATACATCTCTTAAAACCATTAAGGATGATAGTGAAAAATTACAATTCTTAATTAATAATATGGATCAAGGTTTCTTAGTGCTTAGTAATAAAGGCAATATAATCTTAATCAATAATTACGCAAAAAGAATTGCTAAAGTAAATGAAGATGTTATTTCATTAAATATTCATAATTTAAATTATGAAAAAATCATTTTAGAAAAAATCGATTATGCGATAGAAAATAATGAAAATATCTATTTTGATGTTAAAATCAATGAACTTGGTAAAATATTCTATGTAACGATTGATGCTTTTGACAATCCATGGAATGAATTCAGTGATACTAAAAGAATTTATTTAATTAAATTAAGTGATGTAACCAAAGAAAGATTAGAAGAGAAAAATAAGAGCGAGTTTATCGCAAATGCTTCTCATGAACTTAAAACACCGATTACATCCATTAGTGGCTTTAGTGAATTATTATTATCATCATCAGAATCATATAGTGAACAAGATATTAATTTCTTAAATATCATTCACAATGAATCGATTAAAATGAAAGATACCATTGATCAATTATTACTTTTAACTAATATTGAAAATCGTAAAGAAAGTTTTGATTTAAATCAAGATGTGGATTTAGAATTACTAATTAATGAAGAATTAGCAAATCTTAGAGAACCAATTGAGAAAATGCAATTAAATATTGATTTAAAATTAGATATAATTCATATTACTAGTAATGAAATTCTTATTAAAGAAATTATTCGTAATTTATTAGTTAATGCGGTTAAATATAATAAAAATAAAGGTTCGATAACTATCAGTACTTATAGAAATAATAAAGGAACCGTTTTATCATTTGTCGATACTGGTATTGGTATGGAAGAAAAGATGTTAGATAAGATCTTTGAACGTTTTTACCGAATTGATGAAAGTCATAATAGTAAAACAAGTGGAACTGGAATTGGTTTAAATTTAGTTAAACAAATTTGTAATATCTTAAATGCTAAAATAAATGTCGAAAGTAAAATAGATTCAGGATCAAGCTTTAGCATTGAATTGAATAATTAAACAACTATATTTTAATATAGTTGTTTTTTTAAAATAAATAATCTCAATTTTTGATATAATATTAATATGAATATGAATAATCGAAATAAGAAAATAATTCAAACCAGTATCATTGGCATACTTGGAAATTTATTATTAGTTACAATTAAAGCTATTTTAGGTTTTATTATGAATAGTATTGCGATAATACTAGATGCAGTAAATAATCTTAGTGATGCTTTGTCTAGTGTCATTACCATTATTGGAACTAAGCTTGCCGGTAAGAAAGCAAATAAAAAGCATCCATTAGGTTATGGTAGAATTGAATATTTAACAACATCTTTAATTGCGTTTATTGTATTATATGCGGGTGTAACCGCAATGATTGATTCTATTAAATCAATTATTAACCCTGAAGAAACTAATTATTTAATTGTTGGGATTGTTATTATTGCCGTTGCCGTCTTAATTAAAGTAGCTTTAGGTCTTTTCTTTAGAAAAAGAGGAAAGAAATATAATTCTGATTCTTTAACTGCTAGTGGTACTGATGCTTTATTTGATGCTATAATATCATTATCAACCGTCTTAACAGCTGTTATTTATTTAATCTTTAAAATAAATTTAGAAGCTTATTTAGGAGTAATTATTTCTATTTTTATATTAAAGAGTGGTATTGAAATATTACTAGAAACCTTAAGTAATTTATTAGGTAAACGACCGGAAAAAGAATTATGTGATGCAATTAAAGAATTAGCATTATCATTCGATGGTGTTTATGGTGTATATGATTTATTTATTCATAATTATGGACCAGATTCTTATTATGTTTCTTTCCATGTAGAAGTAGAAGATGATCTTTCTTCATCTAAAATTGATGAAATGACGAGAATGATAACCGAAAAGATTTATGCTAATATGCATATTATTGTTACATCTATTGGTGTATATGCAGTTAATTTACATGATGAAGAGACTAAGAATCTTTATTTAAATATTAAAGAAGAAGTCGAAAAATTTGAATATGTAGAATCTTTCCATGGTTTTCATTTTAATAAAGAAAATAAAGTAGTAACTTTTGATATTGTCATTTCTTTTGATTGCCCAAATATCAAAGAAGAATATAATCATATTTTACAAGTGATTCAGGAGAAATTTTCTGATTATAAAATAATCATAATTAGAGATATTGATATTTCTGATTAGAAAGGAAAATTATGTTAGTAATAATCCTTATTCTATTGATTTTTACAGCTTTAATATTATTTTTAGGCTTTATTTATCATAATCAAAATCGATTCAGTCCTAAAGTAAAGAACTTTTTTAATAAATTATTACGATATTTTTTAAATTGGCGATTTTTAGTTTGTTTTCTCATAGGTTGGATGATTACTAATGGTTGGTGCTATTTATTTATTTTCTTTGGTTCTATTTTTAAAATAAGTTGGATGCGTAATGTAGGTATAGGCTATGCGGCTATCTTGTGGCTTCCGGGAACGCCAGAAAAAATAATTACCTTTGGGATTGCGATAGCACTAAGAAAAATACTATTTCCAAATGATAAAAAATTAGCTGAGATGATGGAAAAAGAAAAAAAACTTGCGACAAAAAATGATAAGAAAAAGGATAAATAAATTATCCTTTTTTATCAGTTCTATTGAATAAGAAGTAAAATAATGGTATAATTAAAATATAGTAGAATGGGTTATTATGTAAAAGCAGTAATGGCGGAATGGTAGACGCGCTACTTTGAGGGGGTAGTGAGAAATTTCTCGTGTGAGTTCAAGTCTCATTTACTGCACCATATTCTATATTTGGAGATGGTTTTTTGAATAAATTTTTTATGAATAACAAAAATAAATTAACTGAAATATTAAAAGATGATGACAAAAGAATAGAATTAACACATTATTCTATTTTTGCGGTATTTGCGCTTGTCGCATCAGTAATGACGATTGTTAATATTATTTCCGATAAGAAATATTTGACTATCGCAACAGCAGTGTTTGCCATACTTTGTTTATTTGATATTATTTTGTATTTAGTAATTTCAGGAAAAGGAAGAGTTATTGCTTTAGTAGCTTTTGCTATTGAAGTTATGTTTTTATTCACATATTTTGTTGTGAGTGGTAATCCTGATGGTTTTAGTATTTATTGGATTACCCTTTTACCTACATTCGCTTTATTAATATATGGAATGAAATATGGTACTTTTTTATCAACCTTTTTCTTTTTAATCATAATCTTTTTCTTTTGGGTACCTTTTGGTAGATCATTATTATTATATGATTATCCTAAAACAGTTTATGTTCGCTTCCCAATGCTGTATGTTACTTGCTTCTTCGTAGCTTTCTTAATTGAATTTCTAAGAAATATTGCAAAAGAAGAACTTGAAAGAACAAGAAATAATTATCATTTCTTATATGAACATGATTCTTTAACAGGTATTTATAATCGTTATGGTTTTAATGTTGAAAAAGATAAAATAATTAATAATTGTCCTAATCCAGCTTTAGCCTTACTTGATATTGATCACTTTAAATATATTAATGATACTTTTGGTCATCAAAATGGTGATTTAGTATTAAAAAAAGTAGTGGAAATAATTAGTGAAGTTGTTCAAGATGATGCTGTATTATGTCGATGGGGTGGAGAAGAATTTATCATATTCTTTAAGAGTGCTGATTATTCGAAAGAAAAATGTGAAGAAATATTAGATAAAATTCGTCATTATGATTTTGTCTTAAATAAAAATCATTTCAATTTAACAGTAAGTATTGGTTTAATTCGTTGTCATGATGAATTAAAACCTAGTTTGAATCGTTTAGTTAAACAAGCAGATGATTTATTATATAAAGCTAAAAATAATGGTCGAGATAATTTAGTTTTTGGTGAATATATTTTATAATTAATTTATAAAGAGAGGTTTGTATGAATCGCGAAGATACTATAAATTTATTAGTAAAGAAAACTATTTTAATTGTTGAAGATGACGAAATTAATAGAACTATTCTTTCAGCTATCCTTGAAGATGATTACAATATTTTAACAGCCACCAATGGACAAGAAGCATTAGATGTCCTAAATAATGAAATAAATAAGATATCTTTAATTTTACTGGATTTAATTATGCCTGTTATGGATGGTTATACCTTCTTAAAAATTAAAAGGGATAATGAAATTATTAAAGATATTCCTTTAATTGTCTTGACTAGTGAAAAGAGTGCCGAAGTAGAATGTTTGAATCTTGGCGCAATGGAATTTATTACTAAACCATTTGAAGAAATTGATGTTATTAAAGTAAGAGTAAGACATTTAATTGAATTATATGAAAAGACTGTTATCATCAAACAATCAAGTGATGATGGCTTAACTAATCTTTATAATAAAGAATTCTTTATGACTTATGCTAAACAACTTTTAACATATAATAACGAAATGGATTTAATTGGTATTAATTTACTTAATTTCTCAATTTTAACCGAAATTATTGGTAAAACCATGAGTGAAGATTTGTTAAAGAGTGTTGCGGAAGAATTAAAGGCTATAGCAAGACAATATAATGGTATTGCTGGTCGGGCTTATGATGATGATTTTTATTTATTAATTACTCCCCAAAACAATTATGATTTTATTAATGATCGAATAAATAATGTTATTCAATCAAAATTTACGACTTTACATACAAGAAGTAGATTAGGAATTTATCCGAGAGTAACTCTTGAAAATGAAATTAATATTTCATGTGATCGAGTGATTCAATGTGCTCACATGATTCATTCCCAAGAACAAACTGATATAAAATTCTTTGATGAGAACTTTAATAAAATGACTTTATATCATCAAAGATTAATAACTGATTTTGATAAAGCTATTGCGGAAGATCAATTTGTTATTTATTTCCAACCTAAATTTGATATTAAAGGTGAAAAACCAGTAGTTGGTGGAGCAGAAGCTTTAGTTCGTTGGATTCATCCTGAATTAGGTTTTATTTCACCTGGTGATTTTATTCCTTTATTTGAAGATAATGGTTTAATTAGTAAATTAGATTTATATGTTTTTGAACGTGTTTGTCGTCACATCGTTGATTTTAGAAAAGTGATGAAGAAAGTTCCTACTATTTCTGTAAATTTAAGCCGTGTAGATTTCTATATTGAAAATCTAAGTACTGTTATTTGTGATTTAATCAAAAAATATAATCTTCAACCTAATTGTATTAACATTGAAGTTACGGAAAGTGCTTATGTTAGTGAAACTAATCATTTAGTGGAAAAAGTTAAAGAATTACAAGATTTAGGCTTTAAATTTGAAATAGATGACTTTGGTTCTGGTTATTCCTCCGTATATACTGTTGTATCAATGCCATTTGATGTTTTGAAATTAGATATGGTATTTATGAGAAATTTCAATCAAAATGATAAAGTGAAAACAGTTGTTGCGAGAATGATTGATATGGTTAAATCTTTAAATGGTAAAGTAGTAGCAGAAGGGGTTGAAACAAGCGAACAATATAATTATTTAAAAGATAATAATTGTGATTATATTCAAGGTTATTATTTATCTAAACCAATTCCTGCTGATGCTTTCTTAAAATTAATTGTAAGTGAGGAAAAAAATGACAATTAAAGAATTTTATGCAGTTATAAATGGTAATTATGAAGATGCTTTAAAAAGAATGATGTATGATATGTTAATATCTAAAATGCTAAAGAAATTTTCTGAAGGTTCATATCTAACTATGATTAATGAAGGTATTCAAGAAAAAGATATTAAAAAAGTCTTCACTGGTGCTCATACTCTTAAAGGTGTAGCTGGTAATTTAAGTTTTACCATTTTATTTGATTTAGCAAGTGAATTATGTGAAAAAACCAGAGGTAAAGACGAATATAATAATGAAATTGAAACTGATTTTGTAGCTTTAAAAGAAGAATATAATAAAACAATTCAATTAATTAATGAAATACAATAAGCAGCTTGAGCTGCTTTTTTTGTGAAAAGGAGGAAGCATGAAAAAATATTTAGTTTTATTTTGGACCATGTTTAAAATAGGGTTATTTACTTTTGGCGGTGGTTATGCAATGATAGCTATTTTTGAACATGAATTTGTTGAAAAGAAGAAATGGTTATCAAGTGATGAATTTTTAAATTTAGTTTCGATTGCGGAAACCACACCAGGTCCAATTGCTATAAATGCCTCAACCTATATCGGTTATCGTATAGGTAAAATATTAGGCTCTGTTATCGCAACAATTGCGATGGTGCTTCCATCTTTTATTATAATTCTTTTAATTGCCATCTTTTTTAATAAATTTATGGATATTAAAATCATTCAAGATGCCTTTAAAGGTATTAAAGTAGTAGTAATCTTTTTAATAATAAGTGCTGGTATTAAATTATTAATAAAATTAGAAAAAAATGTTTTTAATTATGTTGTATTAATTCTAACAATAATTTTAATGATTGTCTTTAGTCTCTTTGCGGTTAATTTTTCCGCTATTTTCTATATTTTAATTAGTGGTTTTATTGGTTTATTAATTCTCTTAATCAAAAATAAAAAAGAAAAGAAGGTGAATAAGAATGTTTAAATTATTTCTTATTTTCCTAAAGATTGGCGCTTTCTCCTTTGGTGGTGGCTATGGTATGATCGCAATGGTTAAAGAAGAATGCTTGCTTAATAATTGGCTTACTGAAGATGAAATTTTGGAATTTATTGGTATTTGTGAATCAACACCAGGACCAATAGCCGTTAATATGGCGACCTTTGTTGGTTATTCCCAATATGGTTTTATTGGCTCATTATTAGCTACCTTTGGTGTTATCTTACCAGCTTTCTTAATTATTTTATTAATTGTAAGTATTTTGAATAAATTATTAGAGAATAAATATGTTTCCACTTTCTTAACTACCATAAAACCGGCAGTAGTTGGTTTAATTATTGGAACCGCAATTCTCTTATTTTTATCGATAATTTTTTCGATTACAAGGATTGATAGTTCATTTGATTTTGATTATCAAAGTTTAATCATATTTAGCATTATTACTTTAATCTTTTTAGGTATTAAATTCTTCTTTAAAAAGAAAATTCATCCGATTTTATTAATAATAATTGGGGGAATTTTAGGTATTTTATTCAATTTATAAAAAATTTAGAAAAGATTAGGTGTTTTTTTACAAAAAGTTCAGAATAATTTTAGATTCGTTTAGTATAATATTCTTGTAAATAAAGAATATTATACTTTTTTTCTTTTGGAGGTTTATATGAATACTATTTATACAATGTCAAGATATGAATTAAAATATATCTTAAATAAAGAACAAACGATTAAATTTAAAGAATAACTTATTAAATATATGAGAGTTGATCAATATGGCTTAACATCGATTGCATCATTATATTTTGATACACCTAATTGCGCATTAATTAGAAGAAGTTGTGAAAAACCAGAATATAAAGAAAAAATAAGATTACGTTCTTATGGTTTATCTAATTCTAATAAACCTGTTTATTTAGAACTTAAAAGAAAAGTAGATGGAATTGTTTATAAAAGAAGAATAGAAACCAAAGAAAATGAAGTCAAAAGATTTTTAAATTATAATATTGATTTAAATAATGATGGGCAAATTGGTAAAGAAATTACCTATTTTCGAAATTTCTATCATGATTTAAAACCTAAATGTTTAATCATTTATGATCGTTTAGCTTATTTTGATCCTAATAGCGATTTACGTTTAACAATTGATCATAATCCAAGATATAGAATATCTAATTTAAATCTTAATACTAGTATGGATGGTGATTTATTATTAAATGAAGGTGAAACAATTTTAGAAATAAAAGTTCAAGCGGCGATGCCTTTATGGTTAACTAAATTATTGACAGATCTTAAAATATATAAAACAAGTTTTTCAAAATATGGTGAAGCTTTCCGCTTAAATCAAGATAAATTAATTAAAATAGGAGGATATAATTATGTTTAATTCAATTTTTAATGATAATAATGGTACTTTATTAGTGGCTTTAATGTTAGTTGTAAGTTTAGTGTGTGGTGTATTAATAGCTTTTATCACCTCTATCAAATTAAAAGGTAGTAGAAGTTTATTTGTATCTTTAATAATACTACCAATTATAGTTAGTATTGCGTTTTATTTTCTCAATATCATGATTAAAAAAGATTCAACAACAGCTATAACGACAATAGGTACGATTGCGGTTGGCTTAGGATTGATTCGTTTCCGTTCTGTTCCTGCCCGCGCCGAAGAAATCACCTTAATTTTCTTTAGTTCATTAATTGGTGTTTTATGTGGTCTAGGTTATATAGCTTATGCCGTTATTGCCAGCATCATTATTTCAATCATTTATGTTTTATTTATGAATGTTAATTTTAAGAAATTTAATCATGGTAAAGTAGATAAATTATTAAAAATTACAATTCCGGAAAATTTAGAATATCAAGAAATGTTTAATGATGTATTTAAAAAATATTTAAATGAATATGATTTAGTAGGTGTTAAAACAACTGGAATGGGCTCTATGTACAAATTGTCATATCATATTGTTTTAAAAAATGGATTAAAGGATAAGAATTTAATTGATGAATTGCGGGTAATGAATGGTAATTTAGAAATATCTTTAGTTCCATATGCTATAGACAATGAAGGATTATAAAATGATAAGTAGTCGCTTTCTAATTCAAAATATTGTTTTTTGGCTTCTAATTTTATTATTTTTAGTGATATTCTTTTAAGAATTGGTCAAGTTTTAAGACTTGACTTTTTCTTATTTAAAAAGTAAATAAATAGGAAAAAATATGTTATAATTAAAGAGGAAGAATTAATAAAATAATTGAAAATTATTTTATAATAATTTCCTATTAGGAGGTATTATGTATTACCCTAAACCAAAACTTGAAAGAAGAATGGATGATGGCTATTTTCTATCTTTAAATGGAGAATGGCAATATGAATTGTTTGATAAAAGAACAAGTGATAATGATATCTTAAATTATAATTTTACTAAATTTATTATGGTACCATATTGTTTAGAATCTAAATTATCAGGAGTTAATTTAATCAATTTTGATAAATTAATTGCCTATCATAAAACTTTTTCTTTTCAAAAGAAATTAGCTAAAGTTATATTAAATTTTGGTGCTGTTGATCAAAAATGCTGGGTATATTTAAATAATATTTATCTTGGTGAACATTTAGGTGGTTATTTACCATTTTCATTTGATATAACGGATATCATTGATAATGAAAAAGAGAATAAGTTAATTGTTATTGTTTTAGATGAATTAAATAAAAATTATCCTTATGGTAAACAATCAAGAAAGAATAAAGGCATTTGGTATACGCAAATTAGTGGTATCTGGAAAGATGTTTATCTTGAAAGTATTCCGGAATGTGGAATAGAAAAAATAAAAATTAAAACCGATATCGATAAAAAAGAATTATTTATCGAATTTAATGATAATGTTGATACATTAAAAACAATTAATTTATATTATAAAGGCGAATTAATCAAAAAAATAGATACATATGATAATAAAATTAGTATTATTTTTGATTCAATTCATTTATGGAGTCCTGAAGAACCTAATTTATATGATATTGTAATTGAAAATCAAGGTGAAATAATTAAATCATATACAAATTTTTATAAAATAGAACTCAAGGATTTTAATGGTCACGAAGTATTCTATTTGAATAATGAACCATATTATTTACATGGCTTGTTAGATCAAGGTTATTATGAAGATGGTTTATATACACCAAATAATATAGAAATGGTGGAAAATGATTTAAAGAAAATTAAGGAATTAGGATTTAATACTTTACGTAAACATATTAAAATTGAAGAAGAATATTGGTATTATTTATGTGATAAATTAGGAATCTTAGTTTGGCAAGATATGGTTAATGCTTTTCCTTATAGTTTTTTCTTTGAATCGGTTTTACCATTAATTGGTTTAAGAAAATTTAATCCGAAATTGAGATTATACAAAAAAGATGCTCAGAATTTCTTTATTAATCATTGTATTAAAACTATTGAATTATTAGATAATTACAATTGTATAATGTTGTGGACAATCTTTAATGAGGGTTGGGGACAATTTAAAGTAAATAAAGTATATAAACAATTATCACAAGTCGATCAAAGACGTTTCTTTGATGTCTGCAGTGGTTGGTTTAGTAATAAAAATAATCATTTTGATTCACGTCATATTTATTTTAAAAAGATTAAAATCAAAAAAATTAATAAACCATGTCTTATTTTATCGGAATTTGGTGGCTATTCTTTAGCGGTTGATGAAAAAGATAGAAAAGAATTTGGCTATAAAAGTTTTAAGAATCGAACTGAATTTAATAAAGCTTTTTATAATTTATATTTTGAAGAAATTATTCCCAATCTAAAAAAAGGACTAGCCGCTAGTATTTATACTCAAGTTAGTGATGTTGAAAATGAGATTAATGGTATCTTTAGTTATGATCGAAAAATTGTTAAATTAGATCCTGAAGTAGCAAATAAAATTAAAGAAGAATTAAAATTTCAAAAATAATATTAATAGTTTGCAAGAAAAAGACAAATATGGTATAATTATTAAAAGTATTTTGTATAAAAATAGGAGTTATTATGGCAATATTAGTTACTGGTGGAGCTGGTTATATCGGCTCTCATACAACAATTGAATTACTTGAAAGAGGTAATGAAGTAGTAATTGTAGATAATTTAGTTAATTCAAAATTAGAAGCATTAAATAGAATAAGAAAAATCAGTGGTAAAGCTTTCAAATTTTATCAAATTGATGTTTGTGATAAAGAAAATTTGCGAAAAGTATTTAAAGAAAATAATATTGAATGTGTTATTCATTTTGCGGGACTAAAAGCAGTTGGTGAAAGTGTTAGTATTCCAATGGAATATTATAAAAATAATCTTATTTCTACCCTTTCTTTAGTTGATGTAATGAAAGAATTTAATGTTAAAAATTTAATTTTTTCTTCGTCAGCTACTGTTTATGGTTATCAAGAAATCGTACCAATTAAAGAAACAGCATCTTTATCTGCTACAAATCCCTATGGAAGAACTAAATTGTTTATCGAATATATGTTAAAAGATTTATATAAATCTGATAACAGTTGGAATATTGCGTTACTACGTTATTTTAATCCAATTGGAGCTCATCCAAGTGGTTTAATTGGGGAAGATCCTAACGGTATTCCTAATAATCTCTGTCCATATATTACACAAGTAGCTATTGGTAAATTACCTTTCTTAAGAATTTTTGGTTCAGATTATGATACTAAAGATGGAACTGGTGTTCGTGATTATATTCATGTTTGTGATTTAGCTCATGGTCATATTTGTGCTATTGATAAATTAAAGAGTAATCCTGGCCTCGTTATTTATAATTTAGGTACGGGTGTTGGTTATAGTGTTCTGGATATTTTACATGCTTTTAATAAAGCTGTTGGTAGAGAATTGCCTTACCAAATTGTTGAACGTCGTCCTGGTGATATCGCAATTTGTTATGCTGATCCAACGAAAGCTTATGAAGAAATGGGCTTTAAGACTACTAGAACTTTAGAAGATATGGCTCGTGATTCTTGGAATTGGCAAAAGAAAAACCCTAATGGGTTAAATTAGGAGATATTATGACTATTAAAGAATATGTTGCTTATAGAAAAAGTGAATTAACATCTTTAATTAAAGAATTGAATCCTCTACCTAAGCTTGTAATCATTCAAGTAAATGAAGATGAAGCTTCGATGGCTTATATTAGAGGTAAAATTAAAGATTTACAAACTATTGGCGCATCATTTGAACATGTTAAACTTCCTCTTGATATTAGTGAAGAAGAATTATTAAAAGTGATTGATAAATACAATAATGATGATACTGTCGATGGTATTTTAGTTCAAATGCCTCTACCTAAAGGAATTAGTGAAGAAAAAGTAAAAGAAAAAGTCATTCCTGTAAAAGATGTTGATGGCTTTCATCCAATGTCTAAATATATTCCTTGTACACCAAAAGGTATTATTGATTATTTAGAAAATGAAAAAATCGCCTTTAGTGGTAAAAATGCTGTGGTGATAGGCCGTAGTAATATTGTTGGTAAACCGATGGCTAAATTATTACTTAATAAGAATTGTAATGTTACAGTTCTCCATTCGAAAACTACAAAAGAAGATTTAGAATTTTATTTAGCACATGCAGATATTATTGTGGTTGCTGTAGGTAAAAAATATTTCTTAGAAAATCAAAAATTTAAAGAAGATGCGGTAATCGTTGATGTTGGTATCAACCGTGTTGATGGAGTATTATATGGTGATTGTGCTCCTGATCGTAAAGTCCGTTTACAAACACCAGTGCCTGGGGGAGTAGGACTTCTTACAAGACTTTCAATGCTAGAAAATTTATTATTATGTTATAAAGAGAGAAGAGGAAAATAAAATGGATTTTAATATTCAAAATCAACATATTTATGGCTTAGAATTTGCGGTAAAAGCTAGTGGTAATCCGATGAGAACAGTTTTTGATCGTGAAGAAGTTACAGAAAAAGATTATAATAGAGCAAAAAAATTAGGATCTGCTATGCCAGGTACCGGTCATGATAATTTCTTAAAAGGGATTATTGTGCAATTTGATATTACAGCACCTCTTTATTGGTGGAAACAAGCTCAAAGATATCATTGGTTTGATTTTGTATCTAGTCAATCAACAATGCATTGTTTACTTAAATTCAGTGTAAAGACACAATGCGTTAAAGATACTGATGAAAGAGTAATAAATATTGTTCAAGAATTAATTGATGAATATAGTTTAATTGAAGATGAAGCCTTAAAAAAAGCTAAATGGCGTAATATTGTCGCTAGTCTTCCTTGTGGATTCTGCTTAGGAGCTACAATGACTACTAATTATCAACAATTAAAAACGATGTATTATCAAAGAAGAACTCATAAATTACAAGAATGGCATGAATTCTGTCATTGGTGTGAACAATTACCATTATTTATGGATTTTATTAAATTAGATTAATTTATATCTTATTATTTAGAAAGGAGGCATTAGTTTATGGCAACTGCAAAAGAATTAATTTTAATGCGAAATGAATGTGAAAAAACTTTAAGAATAGCTGATGAACTAATGTCAAAAAATGATTTTTCCAAAGTATTAAGCCTATATAAGAATTCAGTTAATAAAGCTGAAGAAATCTTTCGCCTATCAGGGGTAGATGAAGATCGTGAATTAGTTATAAAGGTTTATGAACATATTGCGAAATACTACCGCTTAACTTATCAAAGAACTAAAGTAGGACCAGAAAGTTATCAAGCTATTACTTATTATGAAAAAATTATTTATTTATATAAAGAAGTTCTTGATAAAGTAAATGAAGAAACCAAAAAATTATATTTGAAAAATATGTTAGAAAATATGATTCAATTAATTAATTTGGCTTTGGAAAATAAGAATTATAGTATTTATCGTGAATATATTAAAGAAGCCCGTCCTTATGCTTTACAACTTATGAAACTCAATCCTGTTTATGAAAGTGAACAGTATTTAATTCTTATTTATGTATTTAAAGGTGATTATTATCGCTTTAATAAAAAATATAGGAAAGCTTATTTCTTTTATTACATCGCAATGCGGAGGGTAAAAAAGATTTTTGAAGATCTACCTCAAGATGAAATTAAAAATGATTTAATTGCAATTTATACATCATTATATGAAATAAGTCTTTTATTAAATAAAAATCGTTCTAAAAATCGTTTTAAAACTTTAATTTTAGAACTTAATGGAGAGAAAGCATGATTAAATGGTTATTATT
This sequence comes from uncultured Bacillota bacterium, assembly GCA_946611195.1. Classification (GTDB taxonomy): domain Bacteria; phylum Bacillota_I; class Bacilli_A; order ML615J-28; family CAG-313; genus UBA1737. The sequence continues at coordinate 6,966 of CAMODB010000007.1, read as the reverse complement.
AGAAGAAGCAGTTGAAAAAGATGTTATAAATGAACCACTTTGGACTGTTTTAATGGCTCTTTTGATTATTTTGTGTGTTGCTCCTTGGATTTTCGTAATTTTCCGTTATGGAATTTTTAGAAAATTAAGAGTACGATTTATTTTACCAAATAATGAAGAATTACCACCTCAATATTTAAAAAAGAATGCGGAAATAATCTTACCAGAACCTAAAGAATATCTTGGTTATAAATTCTGCGGTTGGTATTTAGATAGTGAATTTGAATATGAATATATTCCTATGCCTATGCCAGATAAGAATCTTAAATTATATGGTAAATATGAAAAAATAAATTTTGAAGAAGAAGAACTTCCACAAAAATAAAATTATGGCTTGCCATAATTTTTTATATGATTATGAAGAAATTTAAAAATATTTATGTAGAAATTACTAATGAATGTAATCTAGCTTGTTCCTTTTGTCCTTCCCATATTTTAAAATTAAATGAGAAGATGTCAATGGCTAATTTTAAAATTATCATTGATAAAATAAAAGATTATACAGAAGGAATCTATTTACATATATTAGGTGAACCATTACTTAATAAAGATATCTTTGATTTTATTAATTATGCTTCCCGATATTTAAAAGTATCATTGACTACTAATGGTATTTTAATTAATAAATATCATCGTGAATTAATTAATAATAATCTTTATATAATGAATATTAGCTTGCAATGTATTTATCAATTAAAAGAAGAACAAAGAGATAATTATTTTAAATTGGTTAGAGATTTAATTATTGATCCAAAGCGAATGGTCGCTGTTCATTTAAGAATTTGGAATGATAAAATAAAAAATAGGGAATTAAACGAATATATTTTAAAGAAAATAGAACAATATTCTTTATTATCATATCCAAATGTTAATTTATCTTTAATGGATGAATTTGAATGGCCAGATATTGAACAAAATAATTATTCGATTGGTACTTGTTTAGGTGGTAAAAAACAATTAGCTATTCATGTTAATGGTAATGTTAGTTTATGTTGTCTAGATTATCAAGAAAAAACGATAATTGGAAATATTTTTCAAGATGATTTAGATCAGATTTTAAAAAATGAATTATATGAAAACGCACTTTTAGGCTGGCAAAAAGATAAACCATATTTTCCTTTATGTCAAAAATGTAATTATAAAAGTCGTTTTAGGAGATAAATATGTTTGGTGCTTATTTAGAAGACTTTCATGAAATTAAAGTTATTATTCCCGCAAGCTTTAAATATCAAGAATTATATTTAACTGATAAATTACAATTTAATCGGTCCTTAAAAGTATTTAGAGAAGAAAAACATGATGATGAATTACATCTCTTCTGTTATATGCCAGGATATTTTAATTTTCAAATTGATTATTATATTTTAATTAATAATAAAATGAAAGAATTAGAATATTATCTTAATCTTGGTAAAATTATTCGTTCTAATCGTTTTGATATTGAATTTTCTTCTAATGAAGAGCTTGGAATAAGCTTTAAAGATGATGAAACAATCTTTAGACTTTGGGCACCAGTTTGTAAAGAAGTAATTCTAATATTAGACAATGAAGAATATACATTAAATTATAAAAATAAAGGGATTTGGGAAATAAGCATAAAAAAGAAAGTCCTTGGGTTGAAATATCATTATAAAATTAGAATTAATCGAGAATATATTTTTACGCTTGATCCTTACGCTCATAGCTGTACACCCAATTTTACAGATAACATTGTCGTAGATTTAAAAGAGAGTTACCAAATAAAAAATAATTATTTACCAAAAATAAATAATCCAATTATTGAAGAAATCAGTATCAAAGATTTAACTAAAGGTGGTACTTTTAAAGATGCGATTGATTCAATTGACAAAGATTATGGACTAGGTTATTTAAAAACTTTAGGATTTACTCATTTAGAAGTATTACCGGTTTTTGGGTTTGGTGGAGTTGATGAAATAAATAAAAAAGATTATAATTGGGGTTATAATCCTGTTTCTTATGGAAGTATTTCTAATTATTTAACTAAAGATTATCAAAATCCTTATGGATCAGTAAATGAATTTAAAGAATTAGTCGATTTATTACATCAAAATAATCTAGGTTTAATTATGGATGTCGTTTTTAATCATGTCTATGATATAAACAATTTTAGTTTTGCGTTAATCAATCCAGGATATGGTTTCCATACTGATGAAATTGGCTTCTTGACTAATTTCTCAGGCTGTGGAAATGATATCAACACGAAAAGATTAATGATGAGACGCTTTATCATTGATATGTGTAAATATTATGTTTCAGAATATAAAATAGATGGTTTACGTTTTGATTTAATGTGTTTATTAGATGTCGAAACATTAAATCAAGTCAAAGAAGAATGTCTTAAAATTAATCCTAATCTCATCCTTCTTGGTGAAGGCTGGAATATGCAATCTAGTTTAGATAGTAGTGAACAAGGTAAAATGCAAAATTTTTATTTACTGGATGGTTTTAAATTCTTTAATGATTCCTTCCGTAATCTTGTTAAACCTAATTATGCCTTCGGTCAAGAAATAAATCATGAAGAATTATATTCTGCATTTACGGGCTATTGTGTCAAAGAAGAATTATTTTCGAATCCTTTAACGTCTATTAATTATTGTGAATGTCATGATAATTATACTTTTTATGATTTATTAATCAAAAATAAACCAAATATTTCTAAAGAAGAAGTTATTGACCGGATTATTTTATCTTTAGGAATGGTAGTTCTATCCAGTGGTGTTCCTTTCCTTCATTTAGGAGAAGAATTTGCGAGAACAAAACAAGGTGTTGAAAATTCTTATAATAGTCCTCTTTCCATTAATCAAATTGATTATAATCGAAGAAATGATTATCAAGAAGTTATTAATTCTTTAAAAGAATTTATTAAATTAAAGAAAAAATATGAATTCTTTAATTTATCAAATCACTATGATGTTGAAAAAAGAATTAGACTAGAAAGTAAAACTGGTGATTTAATTCTTCGATATTTAGATGAAAATAATAATTCTTATAAATTAATTGTTAAAAATAATTATGAGAAATCTACTATTTATTTTTCACCAAATAATCGTTTAATTTTTGATAGTCGTAGTGTTACTGATGTATTATGTACAGTAATAGAATTAACAAAACCAGGAATTTATTTATTTAAAAAATAATAAAAGCACAGCTTTTCAAATTGAAATGCTGTGCTTGTTTTTAATTATCTCTTTCATTGATTACATCAATAATCTTATGAGATAAGATTTTAATGAGTGGGATAATTGTTGAAATAAAGGTCATTAAAACAATAAAGATAGCGAGGAATAATGGTGTTCGATAAGTAAAGGTGTACATATAAAGAATAATCTTGTGATATGCATCCATAATTCCACTATTATAAATTGGTATTAATTTATAGGCAAGGAATACACCAACAAAATATGAAAGAAGAATAACGGAAGCAGTTTGAATAATAAAGATTAACGCAACTTTTCCGCCTGATAAACCAATTGAACGTAGAATTCCGATTTCTTTTTTCGAATCAACTATTTCAATACTAATAATAGTCCAAATAAGACCCATTGTGAAGGCTGCAAAGATAAATAAGCCGGCTTTACTCATTAATGAGATAAATGGATCGACATTATATAATTCAATATCTTGACGATATGCAAAGATATCAATTACATAGCCATTACGATAAGCATCATTAAATAATGCTTCTGCTTTTTGCGGATTATTAGGTAATTCAACTAAGATATTTTGGGTATTTGTTATAAATGAAGAATAAACATTCTTAAAATCACTTGCGGTAACACCACATACTCTCGTACCTGAATAAGAACCATAATAAGTATTAGAACTTGAATTAATACCGACAATTGTAAATTCATGAATATAATTCAAATCGGAATTATTAGGATCTGTTAAAGTAATTCTTATTTTTGAATTCTTTATAGCGTTAAAGGCATTGATATGTTCTCTTACTTCATAATCCCAAGAACCTTGAGAAGTATTATCAATGGACCAATCGAAACCATATAATGATTGAATCCAAGTATATGGAATTACAATTTCATCTTCATTTTCTGCTTGATGTCCAAAGAAAGTAGTTCTATATGAATATGTAGAAGGTTGCCATGAACGATATCCCGTTAATTTAGGAGAATCAGTTGTTAATCCGATTACTGCATTATCTTCAACTACACCGGTATGAGAACCATTAATATAAACATTTTTATTTAATGCTTCAATTTTCCAATTACCAGTAATTTGCGATTGACTACCAGATCTATTTGAGAATAGAAGAGTGTTTGTATCAGTTATCTTTTCAACTTCAAAATATTTTTCATTGATAATAACACTGTTAAAGAATAATGAATCATATAAATAAGAATAATTTTCTTTATCACTGACATCAACTGATTCAATATTGGAGAATTTTGTCCATTGATCATAATTTGTTTTAATAATACCAACTACCACATAATCATTTTCTTGATTTAGATTTAAATGAATATTTAGATAATCATAAATAGTATGATTTCCGGGGTATATCGCAAAATAATCAAAGGCAGAAACTAAATAATCAGTAATTAAGATTTCTTTAGTATCTTTTCTTGGAAGTCGACCACAAATTAAATCATAATTATTAGTTTCGTCAAAGCGTATAATGGTATTAATTATACCAGTATAAAGATAATTAGCATTTTCTTTTTTAACGCCTGCATAATCAATATTAACATTAGTATATTCATGTAAAGTAATATTGTTTACTTTTTCTTTAATTGTATCATAATTAGAGCCTTGTAAGGAACGATAATTGTATTTATTGTATTCATTTTGTTTAATTTCCAGCTTGCTGGCAGGAACATGTTCATAAATATCTGTAAAACGATAACCATTAGAAATCATGGTATGAACATTTTGAGTTACAATTTGACCATTTAATTCGATTGTAAAAGATAAGAAGGTTAAAGCAAGGGAACAAATAATGAACATAATTAGATAGCGGAATTTCTTTTTCCACATATTCTTTAACGCAAGCTTTAAACAAATTCTTAGAGGTACTTTCGCTCTTTTAAGTTTTAGATGTTTAATCTCTTGATTATTATTATTCATTATTCTCACCTCCAACCTTAGTATCATATTGTTGAAGGGAATCACCATCTGGCGATATACGAATGATAAAATCACCAAATTCATTTGCGGATTCTTCATCATGGGTTACGATTATTACTAATCGATTTTTCGATAAACGCTTGAACAAATTGAAAATATTATGACTTGTTTCGGAATCAAGATTACCAGTTGGTTCATCCGCAATTATTAATTTAGGATCCTTAATTAATGCTCTAGCAATCGCTATTCTTTGTTTTTGACCACCAGATAATTCATTAACTTTTCTTTTTTCTAGTCCTGTTAATTCGACATCATTAATGATTTGTTTAAATTTTTCATTAATTTCTTTCTTTTTATAACCTTGAATTTCTAATGGTAAGGTAATATTTTCTTTTAATGATAAGTCTTTTAGAATATTATATTCTTGGAAGACAAAACCGAGATAACTATTTAGATAATTAATTCTTTCTCTTTTTGATAATGATTTAATTTCTCGATCTTCAATCCAAATTTCGCCTTCATCAGGTTTATCAAGTCCACCAAGAAGATTTAATAAAGTACTTTTACCTGAACCAGATGGTCCTAGAATAAAGACAAGACCAATTTCTGGGAAATCAACAGTTAAATTTCGAACTGCATGGACTTTTTCTTCACCTGTACGATAATATTTATTAATATTTATTAGTCTAATCATGGTAACCTCCTTAGGATTGCTTGATTACATCAACCGGCTTTTTCTTTGATAAAGAAAGAAGAGGTGAGATAATCGCAATTAATGGAGTGAGGTAACCAAGTAAAATTACACCACTTATACCAATAAAGGTATCTTTTAGAATCGCAAAATCAATTAAGGCTTGAGCTGAGAAGTTTGCATCCATAACTTTTAAGAAGACAGTTGAACCAACTAAGCCGATAATAACTGATATTGTCGAAATAATGAGAACTTGGAAGAGATAAATACAAGATATTTTAAAACCATTCATACCGAGTGACATATAAATACCGATATCTCTTGTGGAATTTTTAATATTAATTACTACAAAATTAAAGATCATTAAGATGCTAAATAATGCAAACGCAAAGAATAATACCGCAAACAAGAAGAGGTTATCATTGATAAAATCATCAACTAGTTGTAACTTAATAAAGGAACTATTATTAATCTTAATACCTTGATTAAGTAAATTACGATATACTTCACTATTGACATTTATATCATCACTAATCTTAATTGTTAAATAACCACCATCGACAATACTTGATAAGATTCCTCTATAAAGGGTATGAACAGTTATTTCTGGGGTATAAATACAAACATTATCGTGTTTTACGCCATTATCATCGACATAATAGTCATCAATAATACCTGATATTAAGAATTCTAATTCCATTGGTGTGTGACGTGTACCACAAATATAGAAATTTGTAGGTTCATAAGAACCTGCTAATTGCATAGGCTGATTTAATAACATATTTTCTAATTGACTATCATCAATATTTAAGCCAATTACCTGTTCAACGAAACCTTTACTTACAGCTACTTGGTTAACAGCACCAGGAAGTGGTTTTTCTGGATAATGTCCATATTCTTTATCATCTTTTTCTAGTAATTTGTTACTATAACGATTGATAGTAGTAATTTTAACATTATTAAATTCTTTTAAATTATTATTTAAATTGAAAATAATATCATCATAATAATAATTGACATTATTTTCGGAATAGAGATTTAAGAAATCAGTGTTGCTCATGTATAACGCATTATAGAAAGCTAAATTATCTTGGAAAGCAACTTGTAATTTTAAATCATTATAGAAATTATCA
>CAMODB010000006.1 GCA_946611195.1 uncultured Bacillota bacterium | reverse complement strand
TAATTTTAATTATTTATTATTAAATAATCTTAATAAAAATCAAAGTGATGAAATTTATCAACCTACAGTTTATAGTCATTATCATAATGATTGTCTAAATAAAGAATTAACAATTGATGATATTAATCCTAATTTATTTGGAAAATATTTATTAAAATATGTTTATAATTTAAATAATAATAAAGTTATTCTTTACAAAAAGGTTGAAGTGCCACTTAAAAAATGTTTATATGAAGGTGCCATTTATGATAAAGGTTTTATCATCGATGTTAATTCGGTTGTTTATGTCGATGGCAAGCTTTACAACAATGAAGAATTAAATGATGAAAAAGAATATGAAATAGAATTAAAAGGCCATAATATTAATTTAATTTATCATATTCAAGTAAAAGAATTAAATACTAAATTAAATAGAATAGATAAATTAAATATAGATACAAATATTAAAGAAACTAAAGTAGATAAAATGAATATTTCCACTTTAAATAAAACCATCAACAATACTTATGAAAAAGATTATTCTAATTCTCTTTGGTATTTATTAATCCCGACCATCACAACTATTGTCATGACTACTCTATATTTTGTCATAGGAAGGAAATATTAATGAAAAAATTTATATATATAATGATTCTTTTATTTCTTATCTTTACGTTTATTAATTTCAATAAGAATAATTTTGCGGCAGATGAAAATAGTGAAATAAAAATCATTAATGAAAAAAGAATCATCAATAATTATGATGAAGTTTATCCTCTTGATGCCGCAATAATAGGTCTAAAAAATAATAAATTATATTATGATAATTCTTATAGTAGCTATTTAATGGAAATAAAAGAAGAAATCAAAGATTTAAAAGCTCTTATTGATTTAGATAATTTATATTTATTAATTAAAACAACTAATTATAAAATTTATCAATTTGATTTAAAAAAATTTGAATTAAAAAAAGAAATTAATTTAGAAATAGATAAAGTAAATACTTTTAGTAAAGAAAAAGATCTCACAATTTGTGGACAAATCCATAATGATGGTCTAATACTTATGTATGATAATAATTTAAATAAAATCAGTAATTATTATTATAATGGGGATGGAATTGAAGAAATTGAAAATATTAAATATTATAATGAATGTTATTATGTAATTTTAAAGAAGAATGGTATTGATAAATTTAATAATCTTTTATATGAAATAAGTAATAATGGTAATATTGATGAAAACAAAATTGTCTTACTTAAATCTGATATCGATTTTAATTATTTAGATATTCGTTATTTTAATGAAGGAGAATTTATAGATTTATTAATTTATAATGATACCCTTCTTTTATCATTAAAAGATAATGATAAAGCTAATTATTATAATTTTACTCTAGATTTTATTATGGTTAATTATTCTTTAAATAATGAACAAAATATGATATTACTGGCAAATTATAAAAATGATTCCTTTTTATTGATGAATAAAAATAATGGTAATCTTTATTTAGATAATAAATTAATTAAAGAATTATTCATAATGAATATTGTTTCATCCTTTGTTGATGAAGGAGTTTGTAAATTATATTTAAAAAATAATAATGATGTTTGTTTTATTTCTTTAAGAGAATATTCCATTGATAAAGTAGAAAACAAATATTGTAACAAAGATTATTTAGAATATGATAATTGTGATAATATTAAAGTTTCATCTTATTTTTCTTTAACTTATGTTTCGCTATTAGATATTGATCCTTTCTTTAGTAAAACAATTCATGGGGAGTATGACGCAACATATCAAATAAAATTTAGTGATGGATATAGTTTCAATATAATGAAGAAAATCATTATCGATAAATATACTAATTTTGTTAATAATGGAATTTATCCTGTGGGTTATCATTTATATTTTTTTGGCACAGCTATCTTAAATGAAAAAATAATATATAATGGTACGATTCTTGATCAAGAAGGCGAATACGATATTTATGTTAAAGATTGTCAAAAACATAGTGAGAAATATCATTTAATAGTTAAAAAAACCTATGAAAATAGTCATCAAGATCATAATTTAAATTATGATTATTTAGTGGGTCTTAATAAACCTTTTAGTTATAATCTATATCTTGATAAAGAAATGAATATCGATCAAATTAAATTATTTATCAATGGTTCACTTTACGACAACATCAAAATCAATAAGAATGAATTAATGATTATATTTAATACTTTAAATCGTGGCACTTATACATATCATATTGATTATCTACTTTATGATGATGGCATAAGAGAAAGAAAAATATTAATCGATAAATTGATTACTGTCTGTGTTAATTGTGCTGATTATAGTTATGAAACTAAGAGAATACTAGGTACAAACGATTTAGAAATCGATTTAAAATTAAATGATGTCCAAAGAAATTTTAAATATTTTATTCTTAGGAATAATCAAGATAATTATTTAATCACATCTGATACGAAAATAAAAATCAATGGTGATGTAGTCTTATCAATGATCTTTATGGATGAAGGCAATAATAAGATCGAAAAAGAAGTTTTACATTATGATGCTGATCATGAAGAAAATATTGATATTAAATTTAATTATCATGCAAATTATGTTGATGAAGCAAAAGTTAAGGTCGATTTACCAAAACAAAAAGAAGATATTAAAGTCCTTGATATCAATGAAAAAAGTGTTTTATCATATTACACAATTGAAGATAATTTAAGTCTTTTTTATATCATGTTATTAGTTTCCATCCTGTTATTATTCATTGGTTTAATCTTCTTAATTATAAAATTAAAAAAGAAAAAACGGCAACAAATTTAAAGAAAAAGTATTTTAGGACTTTAAAAAAATAAAGTTTCTAAAATACTTTTCTTTTTATAAAAAATAACTATCTTATTTTATAACAATTAAAACAAAATTTAGTATAATATAAGTGGAGGACTAGGCATGAATTATACACCATTATATGTATTTAGTGAATATTCAATGTTGCATAGTACATGCCACATTGATAAATTAATAGAGAAATGTAAAGAATATGGTTTGAATAGTCTTGCGGTAACAGATGATAATACTACTCATGCATATTTAAAACTCTATAAAGCTTGTAAAAAAGAAAACATTAAATTTATCTTTGGTCTAAAATTAGATTATCAATTTAATAATACAATATTTACGCTACTTGTTTACGCAAAAAATAAAATAGGTTATCAAAATCTTTTGCGATTATCTACTTTATTAAAAACGAAGAATAGTCCTTTAACATTAGCTGATTTACAAAATAATTCAGATGGCGTTCTTGCGGTAAGCTATGGTGTCGAAAGAACAATTAATAATTATTTACCAAATCGTAATCAATTAATAATTGATCATTTAAATAAAATTAATAATATTTATCAAGATTTTTATATTGGTCTTAATGCTCATTTCTCTTTAAATGCGACCTATGATTTTTATAAAAAACTTGGTAAAAAAATGGTTGCGGTAACGCCAATTTATTATTTAGAAGAAACTGATTTAGAAGGATATCGTGTCTTAAGAAGTTTAGCTAATAACGCTACAGAAGTAAAATTAAATGATGAAGAAAAAGAAGCTTATTTCAAATCGAATCAAGAAATGGAATTCTTATATCGATCTTGTCCAGAATTAATAAATAACACGAAAGAAATAAGTGATAAATGCCAAGTAGATATTGGCTTTGAAGGTTATTTAGTTCCCCAATATCAAGAAGGATTAGATGCGAGAAGATATTTATATGAATTAGCTCATTTTGGTTTAAAGAAAAGACTTTCCACTATGGAAAGAGTTAATCCTAATATATATCTAAAACGCCTTGATTATGAATTAAATACCATTAATGAAATGGGCTTTAATGATTATTTCTTAATCGTTTATGATTATGTTAAATATGCTAAGAAAAACCAAATCATGGTTGGTCCTGGGCGTGGTTCGGCTGGTGCAAGCTTAGTCGCCTTCAGTCTTGGCATCACAGATATTGACCCAATTAAATATAATTTGTTATTTGAAAGATTCTTAAATAAAGAACGGATAACCATGCCGGATATTGATATCGACTTTCAAAATGATAAAAGAGGTCAAGTAATCGATTATATTAGTCAAAAATATGGTATTAATCGGGTTGCTCATATTTGTACTTTCCAAACTTTCCAAGTGAGAAGTGCCATTGGTAATACAGCTCGTGTTTATAAAATAAACGATAGTCATTTAAAAGAAGTATTAAAATATGTCGATTATGAATTAGGTTTAAATAGCGAAATTAGTTTGCCAGAAATAATAGAAAAAAATGAAAAGATTAAACAATTAATTGCAAGTTATGATGATATTGCAAATCTACTTAAAGCAGCATGTCTTATCTACAATTTACCAAGCAATAAATCAACTCATACAGCTGGTATCTTAATTACAAAAAATGATTTAACTAATTATACAGCTTTAGATTTAAGTGTTGATAATATCTTACAAACACAACTTGAAGCCCCTGATTTAGAAGAATTAGGCTTACTTAAGATGGATTTATTGGCCCTAAAGAATTTAACAAATATTGCTGCGACAATCAATTTAATTCACCATGATAATCCCTTATTTAAATTACCTAAAGATGAAAATGATCCACGAGTTTATAAAATGTTAGCCAATGGAAATGTTTTAGGTGTCTTCCAATTAGAATCAGAGGGGATGATTAGTGTTTTAAAAAGAATGAATATTTCTTCCTTCTCAGATCTTGTTAGCGCAATAGCTCTATATCGACCTGGACCAATGGATGAAATTAATCATTTTATTGATCGTAAATTTGGAAAAGAACAAGTCGAATATCCGCATCCTATTTTAAAAGAAATCTTAAAAGATACTTATGGAACAATTGTATATCAAGAACAAATTATGCTTATTGCAACAACATTTGCGGGATACAGTTTAGGTAAAGCTGATGTCTTAAGACGAGCAGTAGCTAAAAAGAAAAAAGAAGTATTAGAAGAAGAAAGAACTAAATTTGTTTCTTCATCAGTAAGAAATGGTTATTTAGAAAGCGATGCGCAAAAGATATATGATTATATTGTTAAATTTGCAGATTATGGTTTCAATAAAGCTCATAGTGTTGCTTACGCAAAATTAGCTTATCAAACAGCTTATTTAAAATATTATTATCCAAATTATTATTTAGGGGTTCTTTATTCATCAGTTCTTGGTAGTGATAAAGATGTCAATGAATATTATAAAGAATGTTTAAAATGTAATATTACTGTTTTCCCACCAGATATTAATTATAGTTTAGATCGTTTCCTTCCTGTTCAAGGAGGAATAGTGTATCCTTTAAATGGTATTAAAGGTTTAGGTAATGTTAAAATAAAAGAAATAATAAAGGAAAGAGAAAAAGGTCGTTTTAAATCTTATAAGGATTTCATTGAAAGAACGAAAAACTTTTTATCTCTATCTGTTATAACTAATATTATTTATAGTGGGGCTTTAGATATCTTTGGCTTAACAAAAAAGGCCTTAATTGAAACAGCTAAAACCCATATTGATATGGCTGATTATAGTGATCTACCAGGCTTAAGAGAAATTGAATATCCTCAAGATGAATATTCATTTACAACCTTAAGTGAAAGAGAAAAAGAAGCGATTGGTCTCAATATAAAATATAATTTCTTTGTTCAATATGCTGGTCTATATGAAGAAAAAGGACTTGTAAGATTAAAAGATATTAAACTTAATATGCAAATTCATACAATGGGAAAAGTAGAAAAATTAAAAAATATGAAGACAAAGAAAAGTGAAAATATGGCTCGTTTTATTTTAACAGATAATACTAGTCAAGTTGAATGTGTTATTTTCCCAATCGCCTATCAAAAAGTTCAAAATATAGAAGAAAATACTATGGTTGAATTATTCGGTAGTGTTAGATTAAATGAAAAAAATAGTCAAAACCAAATTGTGGTGGAAGACTTAAAAACATTATAAGGAGTTTTTATGCAAGTATTATGTTTTGATATTGGTGGTACCAATATTAAATATGGGGTAGTAGAAGATGGAAAAATTATTTATAAAGATAGTTTTCCAACTAATTATAAACAAGGTCATCAAGATGTGACACAAAGACTTTTGATGTACGCTAAAAAGGTTAAAAAAGAATATCCTAATATTAAAGGTGTTGGTATCTCTTGTGCTGGAAGTATTGATTATGACAAAGGAATAATGATTACTCCACCCTATAGTATTCCAGAATTTGGTGATTGGAATTTTAAAGAATTATTTAAAAAAGAACTAGATCTTGATTTAGTAGCAGATAATGATGTAAATTCTTTTGCGGCATGCGAATGTAAAATGGGTGCTGGCATGAAATATAAAACATATCTTGTTATGACAGTCGGAACAGGTATTGGTGGCGCTATCGTTGTTAATAATCAAGTATGGCGTGGTAATAATTATAATGCGGGTGAAATTGGTAGAATGCTTATCAATGGTATTCGTTGGGAAGATATGGCATCCATTACAGCTTTAGTTAAAGCTGCTAAATTACGTGGTTTAGATGTTAAAGACGGAAAAGAAGTTTTTGATTTATATGATCAAGGTAATCCAGTAGCTTCCATCGTAATTAGTGAATTTTATCAAAATTTAGGTCGTGGTATTGCTAACTTAGTATATATCTTTAATCCTGAAGCAATAATTATTGGTGGTGGTATTTCTGCCAGAGTTGGTTTTGGTAAAGAAGTTAATGCCTATTCTGATTATTTCTTGGTAGAAGGTTTCCAAGATACATTAGATATCATTCCTGCTAAATTCCAAAATGATGGTGGAATGTTAGGAGCTTATTGTAATTTTATTGATAAATATGGAGAGGATAAGTAAATGGATAAAAAAATACAATTAAAAATTGATGAATGGAAACAAGCAAACCTTGAACCTAGTTTAAAAAAAGAATTAGATTCAATGGATGAAAAAGCTCTTTATGATGCTTTTGGTGCCGATATCTCTTTTGGTACAGCTGGTCTAAGAGGCATTATTGGCGTTGGAACAAATAGAATGAACATCTACATCGTTAAGAAGACAACTTTAGGATTCTTTAATTATATGGTTAAACGTTATCCTGATGCGTTAGAAAGAGGTGTAGCTATCGCCTATGATTGTCGAAGAAAGAGTAAAGAATTTGCGAGAGCCAGTGCAGAAGTATTATCTAGCTTTGGTATGAAAGTATATCTATTCTCAGATCTTCGTCCAACCCCAGAATTAAGTTTTGCGGTAAGAAGTCTTAAATGTGTTGGCGGTATTATGATTACCGCAAGCCATAATCCACCTCAATATAATGGTTATAAAGTATATGATGATGCTGGTTGTCAATTAATCCCTGAATATGCTGATATGGTAACCAAAGAAATTGAAAATGTTAAAGACATGTTTAATATTCAAGGTTCGAAAAATGCGGAAATCAAAATTATTGATAAAGAAATAGATGATAAATATTTAAGTCAAGTAAAATCCATTGCGGTAAATGATGTTAAAAAAGACAATATTAAGATTGTTTATACACCACTACATGGTACAGGACTTGTTCATATGGAACATTTACTTAAAGATTGTGGCTATAAATATGTTTATCCAGTTAAAGAACAAATGGTAGCTGATAGTGAATTTTCAACTTTAAAATTACCAAATCCGGAAGAACCTAGTGCTTTTGAATTATCTTTAAAACTTGGTAAAGAAATTGATGCGGATATCTTAATCGCAACTGATCCTGATGCTGATAGAATGGGTATTGCTGCTAAAGATAATAATGGTGAATATCAATTATTAACAGGTAATCAAACGGGAGCTATTCTCCTTAATTATTTAGCATTAAATAAAAAACATGATAAGAATTCTTATGTTTATAATACGATTGTTACTTCTAATATCGCAAAAGCTATTTGTGAAAAACATAATTTAACACTAGTTCAAACTTTAACAGGCTTTAAATATATTGGTGAACAAGCAGCTTTACTCGAAGGAACAAATAAATCATTCTTCTTTGGTTATGAAGAAAGTTATGGATGTGTAGTTTCCCCATTTGTACGTGATAAAGATTCTTTCCAAGCTACCTTACTTCTTTGTGAAGTCGCATCTTATTATAAAGAAAGAGGTAAAACTCTCGTTAATGTTTTAGATGAAATTTATGAAGAATATGGTTATTACCTTGAAGATGTAGAAAATATTGCGTTAGCAGGCCTTGAAGGAAGCGAAAAGATTAAACGCATTATGGCACATTTCCAAAATAGTGATTTTAAAGAAATGGCTGGCAAAAAAATAATTAGAATTGAAGATTATGATAAGAGTGTCGCCAAAGAAAATGAAAAATTAGAACCGATTACTTTACCTAAATCTTTAGTTCTAAGATATATATTCTCTGATGGTGGCTATTTTGCCCTTCGACCATCAGGAACTGAACCTAAATTAAAAATCTATATCGCAATCTGTGGTAAGAATAAAAAAGATGCTCAAGAATTTATTGAAAAATTAAGAAAGGAATTATTAACAATAGTTAATAATATCAAATAATTATGTTAAAAATAAATAATCAAAATATTCTTAAATTTGTAAATCAAGCTGAATTAAAATTAGAAGAAGAAAAAGCAATTGAGAGTTATAAAACTTTAGTTAACAAAAATGGATTAGGTAATGATTTCTTAGGTTGGATTGATTATCCAATTAATTATGATAAAGAAGAATATGATCGTATCAAAAAAGCAGCTCAAAAAATTAGAAATGATTCTGAGGTTTTAGTTGTGATTGGTATTGGTGGTTCTTATCTTGGAGCTAAAGCGGTCATTGAAGCTTTAAAACCTTATTTTAAAAAGGGAAAAGATTTAGAAATTATTTTTGCGGGAAACAATTTATCCGCATCATACATGGTAGAATTATTAAAATATCTTGAAAATAAATCTTTCTCTTTAAATGTTATTTCTAAATCAGGTACTACTACCGAACCAGCGATTGCTTTTAGATTATTAAAAGAATTATTAATCAAAAAAGTAGGTAAAGCTGAAGCAAGTAAACGTATTTACGCAACAACAGATAAACAAAAAGGTGCTTTAAGAACTTTAGCTAATTCGGAAGGATATGAAACCTTTATTGTTCCTGATGATATTGGTGGTCGTTATTCTTGGTTTACAGCGGTTGGTTTACTTCCTATTGCGGCAGCAGGCTTTGATATTGATCAATTAATGAAAGGGTCAATAGATTCAAGAAATGATGCCTTAAGTTTAGATTTTAAGAATAGTCCTTTCCTTCAATATGCATGTTATCGTCATTTATTAGGTACTAAAAAAGGAATTGAAATATTAGTAAGTTTTGAACCTAAATTAGCATATCTAGCTGAATGGTGGAAACAATTATATGGTGAATCAGAAGGAAAAGAAAACAAAGGAATTTATCCAGCTAGTTTAATTTATTCCACTGATTTACATTCTATGGGTCAATTTGTTCAAGAAGGTAGTCGTTTAATGTTTGAAACAGTTCTTAATATTAAACAACCTAATAGTGATATGAAGATGGCTAAAGAAGAAGTTGATTTAGATGGCTTAAATTATCTAGAAGGTGTTAATCTTGATTATGTATCCAAGATGGCTATGGAAGGAACAATCTTAGCTCATGTTGATGGAGGCGTTCCTAATTTAGTAATTGAAGTTGATAAAATTGATGAATATAATTTAGGTTATTTATTATATTTCTTTATGTTTAGTTGTGGTATAACTTGTTATATGAGTGGTATTAACCCATTTAATCAACCAGGTGTAGAATCATATAAAAAGAATATGTTTGCCTTACTTAATAAACCAGGTTATGAAGAATTAAGAAAAGCTCTTCTTAAAAAATAAATAAAAAATTATAGACTCTTAAAGGATTTATATATATTCTTTAAGAGTTTTTATTTTATAATAATATGTTTTTAACTAGAAAAAATCTTTGTTTTTTAGTATAATTAATTATAATAAATTGTGAGGTTTAAAATGGCAGCTATTAAATATGAACTACTTAAAAAAGATAAGAATTCAAACGCAAGATTAGGTAAAATTACTACTCCTCATTCGGTAATTGATACACCATGTTTTATGCCTGTTGGTACACAAGCTACAGTTAAAGCTTTATCAAAAGAAGAAGTTGAAGAAACAGGTGCGCAAATTATTTTAGGTAATACTTATCATTTATGGTTACAACCAGGTCATAAATTAATTGAAAAAGCTGGTGGTTTACATAAATTTATGAATTGGGATAAATCTATTTTAACCGATTCAGGTGGTTTCCAAGTTTTCAGTCTAGCTAAAATGCGAGATATAAAAGAAGAAGGTGTCACTTTTAAACATCATAAAAATGGTAGTAAATTATTTCTATCCCCAGAACTTGCTATAGAAATTGAAAATAGTTTAGGTAGTGATATCATGATGAGCTTTGATGAATGCCCTCCATATCCGGCTACTCATGAATATATGGAAAAGAGTGTAGAAAGAACTATTAGATGGGCTAAAAGAGGATATGAAGCGCATAAGAAAAAAGATACGCAAGGTTTATTTGGTATTATTCAAGGTGGTATATATCCTGATATTCGTAAATATTGTTGTGAAGAATTAACAAAAATTGATTTTGCGGGATATTCTATCGGTGGGGTATCGGTTGGTGAACCAAAAGAAGAACAAAATCTAGCTTTAGATTATTCTCTTCCTTATCTACCTTTAGATAAACCGCGTTATCTTATGGGTGTAGGTTCTCCGGGAGCTATCCTTGATGGGGTAGAAAGAGGAATTGATATGTTCGATTGTGTATTACCTACAAGAATTGCTCGTCATGGAACAGCTATGACATCACGAGGACGTTTAATACTTAAAAATGCTTGTTTTGAAGAAGATTTTACACCACTAGATAAAGAATGTGATTGTTATTGTTGTAAATATTATACAAAAGCTTATTTACATCATTTAATCAAAGCTGATGAAATGTTAGCTCCTCGTTTAATATCAATTCACAATATTCAATTTTTAGAAAATTTAATGAAAGGTATTCGTAAGGCCATAAAAGAAGATCGCTTCTTAGAATTTAAGGCTGCTTTTTATGAAAAATACGGTTTAGATAATAATGATAAAGATTTCTAAAAAATTATTAATTTTCTTTCTATTTTTCTTTTCTTTTCTCTTTACTAGTTGTGGTAATAAAGGAGAAATATTTAAAGATGGTGTTACACTTGAAATATCAAAATCGTTAAAAGAATATTTAATTTATCAAAATAATTTACCGACACTTCATTTTGATTATCCAGGTGTTTGTGCAATGATCGAAAATGAAGGCTCTGCTTGTTTCTTTGTCCAAAATGATCAATATAAATTAAGTGATAAATTTAGTGAACATTTAAGCCATATTGATCCTAATAATATCATCACGATTAAAGAAGAATTACAAAAATATGATAATGGTAAAGCTAAATTTGGTTCAGATTCCTTAGTCTTAGATGATAAAGATGAAAATGGTAATGAACAAAAATATTCTGTAGAAAAACAAATCGTTACTTTTGATGAAAGAGGAACTCGCTATTCTTATCAATTCCGGACTTTTGTTTCTAATTCTAAAAGATATTATATATATCGTTATTCATCAAATATTGGTATTTCTATTGAAGAACCATTAATGGTAATTAAAGGTGATAAACATAATAATCTTGTCCTATTAGCTCTGCCATATGATACTAAATATGAAGTATCATCAACGACAACTAAATTATCATCATTAATTGATAAAGATACTTATTTAGATGAACATTATCAAAAATTTGCGTATCCTGCTTATCTTGATGGTTTAAACGAAAGTGAAAAAATCATTAAGATTAAAGAATGGTATACAACATATTGTCATGGTTATATAGAAAATGATAAGTTCTATTTTTCTTATCTTGATGCGTTATTCAGACTTGATTTTGGTGTTAATGATGCGGGAAACGGAAGGAATCAAGCTGGATTTAAATTGACTTTTATTGACTAAAAAAATTCTAATTATATCGTTGGTAAAATTTTTACTTTTGTGGTATAATTATAAAGAAGTAAACATTGGAGGAATAATGTTATGAGCAAGATTATGTCTGTTAATGCTGGTAGTTCTTCATTAAAATTTCAACTACTAGAAATGACAAAACAAAAAGAAGAAGTTATCACAGAAGGTATCTTTGAAAAGATTGGTCAAGATGAACCAATTTATACAATTAAATTTAATGGTAAGAAAGAAACTAAAATTGTTGGTGAAGTTAAAAACCATGGTGATGCTGTTCAAAAATTACTTAATGATTTAATTGAAAAAGGAATTGTCAAAGACTTAAAAGAAATCAAAGGGGTTGGACATCGTATTCTCCACTGCGGTGAAAAATATAGTGATTCAGTAGTAATGAATGATGAATCTATTGCGGTTGTCGAATCAGTTTGTGATTTAGGACCTCTTCATAATCCTGCTAATTTAACTGGTATTCGTGCTTTCATGAAGGCTTTACCTGGGGTTGTTAATGTTGGTGTCTTCGATACATCTTTCCATTTAACAATGCCTGAAGAATCATTTATGTATGCAATGCCATATGAATGGTATGAAAAATATAGTCTTCGTAAATATGGTTTCCATGGTACAAGTCATAAATATGTATCAATGGAAGCAGCTAAGATGTTAGGTAAACCATTAGAAAAATTAAGATTAATTACTTGTCATATTGGTAATGGTGCTTCACTTGCAGCCATCAAATATGGTAAAGTAGTTGATACTTCAATGGGTTTAACTCCTCTTGATGGTTTAGTAATGGGAACAAGAAGTGGACGTATTGATCCGGCAGTTGTTCAATACATTTCTAATCATGAAGGAAAGAGTGCTGATGAAATCGTAACTATTTTAAATAAAAAGAGTGGTTTCTATGGCTTTACTGGACATAGTGATGCAAGAGAAGTAAGAGCTCTTGAAGCCGCAGGAGATCACAAAGCACATTTAATCTTAAGTATGCAAGAAAAGAGTATTGCAGATTATATTGGTCAATATTTCGTTTACATGGGCGGCTGTGATGCGATAATCTTTACTGCTGGTATTGGTGAAAAATCACCTGAAATGCGTGAAGGTGTTTATAACCGTATTAAAGAAGCTTTAGGTGTAGAAATTGATCTTGAAAAGAATAAGATTAAAGGTGAACAATTAGAATTAAGTACACCTAATTCAAAAATCAAAGTATTAGTAGTTCCTACTAATGAAGAATTAATGATTGCAAGGGATGTAATTAGAGTAGGTAAATTAGAATTAGAATAGATAGAAGGGAGTAATATTTAATGGATGATCATAATGAAATGTTTTCAGCCAGACCAAGTATTAAAGTAGTTGGTGTTGGTGGTGGCGGTGGTAATGCCGTAAATCGTATGATTGAATCTGATATTAAAGGTGTAGAATATATTGTTATTAATACTGATGCACAAGTACTCCGTTTATCCAAAGCCGAAAAAAGAATTCAAATTGGCCGTAAACTTACTAAAGGTTTAGGTGTTGGTGGCGATCCAAGTGTGGGAAAAGATGCTGCTTATGAAAATATCGATGAAATAAAAGAAGCTTTATCAGGTGCTGATATGGTCTTCATAACTACCGGTATGGGTGGTGGAACCGGAACAGGTGCTGCTCCAATCATTGCTCAATGCGCTAAAGATACTGGTGCTGTTGTCGTTGGTATTGTAACTAAACCATTTGGATTTGAAGGTAATCGTCGGATGCAACAAGCTCTTCAAGGAATTGAAGAAATGAAGCCTTATGTCGATTCTTTAATCGTAATACCTAATGATAAATTATTAGAAATTATTGGTACTAATACTACTTATCTAGAAGCTTTCAGCGAAGTAGATAATGTATTAAAAAGAGCTGTTCAAGGTATTTCCGATATTATCAATTTACCAGGTATTATTAATGTCGACTTTGCGGATGTTAAGAGTATCTTAAAAGATAATGGTACAGCCTTAATGGGTATTGGTATTGCATCAGGACCTAATCGTGCTATTGAAGCAGCTCGTAGAGCTATTCAATCACCATTACTTGAAATAGATATTAATGGTGCTACAGATGCGATAATCCAAATCACATCAGATCAAGAAATCACAATGAAAGAAGTAGAAGATGTAGTTAAAGAAATCAGAAATGCATCTTCATCAGATTTAAATATCAAACAATCAACTGGTATCAATTTAGAACTTAATGGTGAATTAATCGTTAATGTTATCGCAACAGGTTTTGATAAAACGAAAAATCACGTTAAAGAATCAATTAATCGTGATGCAATGCCTAATCAAAATCCTAATTATAACGATAATAAAACTGATAAAATTGAAGAAGAAAATAAAGAAACTAAAGTTCCAAGTTGGTTACAAGGAAGATTTAGATAACAAAAAAATAAACTTTTTAAGTAATATCTACTTAAAAAGTTTTTCTTTTTTGATATAATATATTTAGGAGATAAAAATTATGGAACAAACTACTATCGCATTATTATATGATTTTGATAAAACTTTATCAACTACTGACCAACAAGAATATACTTTTATTCCTAGTCTTGATATGACTCCCGATGAATTCTGGACTGAAGCTGATAATATCAGTCGAGAATATAATATGGACCGTATTTTAGCATATATGTTTTTAATGATTAGACAAGCCAGAAAAAAAGGAGTAGAAATCACCAGAGATGCTTTTAATCAATTAGGTAAAGATGTCGTTTTACTTCCTGGTGTTAAAACTTGGTTTAATAGGATTAACAAATATGGTGAAGAAAAAGGTGTAAAGATTGAACATTATATTATATCTAGTGGTCTAAAAGAAATCATGGAAGGCACGGAAATCGCCAAATATTTCAAAAAAATTTATGGTTGTGAATTCCATTATAATACTAATGGTAATGCTGATTGGCCATGTCAAATTGTTAATTATACAACAAAAACCCAATTTATTTTCCGTATCAGTAAAGGTGCTTTGGATTTATATGATGATTCAGTTGTTAATTCTTATATGTCAATGGTTGACCGTAGTGTCCCATATTCTAATATGATATATATTGGTGATGGTTTAACTGATGTTCCTTGTATGAAATTAGTTAAAGACCGTGGTGGAGAAAGTATTGCGTTATACCACAAAGATAAAAGAAGAGTTCAACAATTATTATTAGAAAAAAGAGTAAATTTTGTCTGTCCGGCAAATTATACTAAGAATAGTGAATTAGAGGGAACAATCAAAAAAATTATTGATAAAATGGTTGTTAATCATGAATTAGCTGTCCTTCATTCTTTACAAGAAAAAGAGGTTGAAGGTAAATGAAAAAGAAAGAAAAAGTCTTAGTAACAATTATTGGTATTTATTTCACTTTATTGATAGCTATTTTATTAATGCTCTTTATCTGTATTTTTACAAATACTGATTCTTGGTTAATCTTTGTTTATTTATTCTTTATTGTTTTTGTTGTTGGTTATTTAGTTGTAACAATCATCCGTATTAATACTTATGTATATATATGTGAAGAATGTCACAATGCTAAAAAATTATCTTTTATAGAAGGTTTATTTACTACTAGAGGCGATAATGCTCGTATCGCAAAGTGTCCTGTATGTCAAAAGAAACAATTAATGAAACGTCAATGTCGTTAGAGATTGAAAATGAAAAATTAAAAAAAGCTCTTGAATTATCAAGAACTTCTGGTGATAAAAATAATATTGGTATTCGTCAAGAACATACTCTACATCGCGTAATGAAATTTTATTTATCACCAGCATTAGAAAATCATGAAATCAAAGTTGGATCACGCTTTGCGGATGTAAAGATTGGTCAAACAATTTATGAAGTACAAACTAAATCTTTTAATTTATTAAAAGATAAATTAGCTTTTTTCTTAAAAGATTATGAAGTAATACTTGTTCATCCCATGGCCGAAAGCACATATTATTATTTAAGTAATGAATATGGAGAAATCATTAAAGAGAGAAAAAGTCCTCGTCATTTAAAATTCTTTTATTGTATGCGGGAACTCTACCGCATCAAAGAATATTTAAGAGATGAACATTTAAAACTTAGAATTATCATGATGGATATGGAAGAATTTAGAATAGAAAAAGAAAAAACTTCTTTTATGTCTAAAGGATATGAAAGAGAAAATCAAATTCCTAAACAAATTAAAAGAATTTATGAAATTAATGATTATCATGATTTTTTACAAATTTTATTCGAATATGATTTACCAGAAGTCTTCACTTTAAAAGAATTCAAAAAGATTATGCATTTAGATGAGCGAACTGCTTCGATTACTTTATATCTTTATTGTTATCTATCCTTAATGGAAAGAATTGGTAAAAGAGGTAATAGTTATTTATATAAAATAAAAAGTATTTAAGAAAAATCTTAAATACTTTTATTTTGCGTCTTTTAAGGCTTCAATTAAAGCTAAAGTTAATTGATCAGCACAACTAGTAGAACGTGGACCACAAGTATTACCTTGGAGGATATTAACCGCATCCATAGCAGGTCTATTTTCTAATAATTTACTAATGGCTTTTAAATTACCATTACAACCACCTAAGAAACCTAAATTGTGGATTCTATTTTCTTCATCTAAGTCAAATGATATTAGTCTTGAACAAACCATTTTAGGAATATATTCATAATGTTTCATAAAAAGACCTCCGTTTTTATTATTATATAATGAATAAAATTATTTGTCAATTTATTTAAAAGATATTGTCATCATTTAAAAAGATATCATGATGTTTATTGGTGGTAAGCTTTATATAGCGAACATTATTTACCGCTTCATCAATTAATGTTTGATAATCAAATTTCTTTTCTTGACTTTCTGCCATTTCTTTTCTTGGTTTTATTTGGGGATGTTTTGGAACAAAGACTGTACAACAATCTTCATATGGACGAATAGAAATATCATAAGTATCTATTTGTTTAGCTATTTCAATAATTTCACTCTTATCCATTGTTGATAATGGTCTAATCACTGGTAAATCAGTAACGGAACCAATGGTTTGAATACTTTCTAAGGTTTGGGAAGCGACTTGTCCAATATTTTCACCATTTAAGATACCTAAAGCATTTCTTTCTCTCGCAAGTCTATCGGCTATCCGATACATCATTCTTCTCATAATTGTAATACAATAATCATCACGACAATTATCATAAATAGCTTGTTGAATCTTGGTAAAAGGAACAATAATTAAAGTAATAGATTGGTATTCTGTATAAGGAGTTAATTTTTCTAATAAATCAATTACTTTTTGAACAGCCATATCTGATGTATATGGTGGACTTGCGTAATGAATAGCTTCAATTTCCATTCCTTTTCGAATACCCAAATAACCAGCTACTACGGAATCAATTCCCCCACTGATTAATAATTCTACTTTACCGATTGATCCATTTGGTAGTCCCCCTAATCCATAATGAATGTTAGTATAAATAAAACAACCTTCTACTCTTAAATCGACATTAAGTACGATTTTCGGATTATGAACATCAGCTTTTAGATTAGGAATGTTTTTAAAAAGATAAGAAGCGATAGCTTTACTTATTTCTAGTGATTCCATCGGAAAATCTTTATCTGAACGGCTAGTATTAACTTTAATTGTCCCTTCATTATGGGCTAATTCTTCTTTTAATAATTTACAAGATAATTCTTTAATTTTATCTAAATCTTTTTCACAATAAGAAACGATACTAAAAGAATAAATACCAGGTATTTTTTTAAGAATTGGGATGATTAAATCGGGATTAACATCATTTAAAATAATATAGAAACGCATTGAACAATCTAAATATTCTAAATTAGGATAATCTTTTAAAGCTCTTTTAATCGTGAATTTCATCTTATCAGTAAATTGTTTACGATTACTTTTTTTAAGACTTAATTCTCCATAACGGATTAAGATACGATCGCTCATTTTGTTCCTCCCATACTAGATAATTCTTTAATTAATAAATCTAATTCTTCATAAGTATTACTACTATCTAAACTTATTCTAATACTATTAATAGGGTTTAATTTATTTTTCAAAATACTCGATAAGGCAGGATCTAAATCTTTTGATTTAGAATTACAAGCTGACCCGGTTCCTACAATTATCCCTTTTTCATTTAAAAGATGTAAAGCAGTTTCAGCTCTTAAAGAAGGTATATTAATATTAAGAATATAAGGGGAATATGAGGAATGATTTCTAATTAAAATTAAATTAGGACAATTTTCTAGTTTTTTTACTAAATATAAATATTTTTCTTTAACATCATCAAAACGATAATTCTTATAAGCATTTTGAATAGTTTTAGCCATACAAACAGCACCAGCTAAATCTAAAGTTCCGGGTCTGATTGAATCTTGTTGATGACCACCTTTCATAAAAGAAAGATTGATATTATTAGTATAGATTAAACAACCAGTTCCTTTTATGCCATGTAATTTATGACCGCTAAGGGTAATAAAATCTAAATCATTAAAATCAAAATCAGGTTTTATTTTACCATAGCCTTGAACACAATCTACATGAAATTTACATCTTGGATAATCTTTTAAAATATTAATTATTTCTTTGATGGGTTGAATAGAACCAATAATATTATTAACCCACATAATAGATAAAAGAACAGTTTTATTATTTAAGGTTTTCTTTAATTGTTCTAAATCAACATTCCCTTCATCATCAACATCAAGATAAGTTACTTTAAAACCTTGTTTTTCAAGATCTTGATATACTTTTAAGACACTAGCGTGTTCAATTTTGGAAGTGATTAATTCACAATCTTTATTTTTAAAATTAGCTATGTAACCATAAAGAGCAGTATTATTGGCTTCCGTAGCTCCTGATGTAAAAAGGACTTTTTTATTTACAAGTTTCATTTCTTTTAATACTGTTTCATAGCTTTTTAAATATAAAGCGTTAGATCTTTTACCTTCATTATATAAGGTTTCACTATTATACCAATATTCTGTGCTAATTTTTTTATATAAATCTAATATTTCTTCACTAGGTTTAGTAGTGGCGGAATGATCAAAATAAATCATAAATCCTCCTTTAAATTACCTTAAAATTATAACATATTTTTTTATCACATATTATTTATTTAATATTTTTTTTAAATATATGATATAATCAAATGATTGAATGAAAGGTTAATAACAATGTATAAAATAGAAAAACCAAATAATTATATCGAATATCTTTTTTTAATAGAAAAATTAAAAAATGAATTAGATGATGAAGAAACGAATGAAAAAATTAAAGAATTAGAAAAAGAATTTAATCCTAAAAATTATGAAGAAGCGGTTTTAATTAAAGAAGAATTATTAGCTGAAATAAACAAATATAATGAAGCAGTCTTTAATGAAGAAGAATTACCATATAGTGATGAAGAAATTGATATCTTAATGGCGGAATATCAAACTTTCAATGATCAATTAAAATTAACGAAAAAAGAAAAAATTGATAAATTAGATGAAGAAGATAAGGTTACATTAGAAAGTGGAGAAGTTGTCGAAGTCGAATCAGTTTTTGATAAAATCCATTTTAGTTTTTATTTATATATCTTATTTAGTATTGTCTTAATTTTATTTAGTAGTGTCTTTTCTTATCAAATTGGTAATAATTTGATGACTAATTATTTAAATAAATTTTATGAAGAAATATATGCGCGAACAAGTGATCAAATGGCGATGATAGCTGATCCAACACTGGTGATGGGTGAAGGTCGTTATTGGTTTCATACAGTCTTTTTCTTCTGTTTAATTCCTGTGATATTATTAATTATATCTACCGTTATTTTTATTTTGTCACGCCGTTTAAATAAATTAAATAAGAAATTATTCTTAATTGTTTATTTATTACATATTTTAATTGTTGTATCAAGCATATTAATAATTTTCTTTTCCAAGATTTATAATGAAGCCCAAGATTATTATAATAATATGAGTATATATTATTTCTATTATATATATTCACAAAATGCTTAGGGTGGAGGAAGTTGATATTAATGATTAAAAAAATAGAATCAAAAGATAATAAATTTATTATTAGTCTTGCGAAATTAGTAGACAAAAAAGAAAGAAATTTAAGAAAAGAATATTTAATAGAAGGTTTGCATTTAGTTGATGAAGCTTATAAAGAACAAGTCTTAGAATGTGTAATTGGCACAAACGAAGTTGAATTAAATAAATATGATGTTGATAAAATTATAGTAACAGAAGAAGTAATAAAAAAACTTACAACAACTATTAATTCACAAAATATAATTGGTCTTGTTAAAATGAAAGATTATTCATTTTCTAAACAAAAGAAAATTGTCATTTTAGATGATATTCAAGATCCAGGTAATTTAGGTACTATTATTCGTACAGCTGCCGCTTTAGGTTATAATGCGGTAGTGACAAGTAATAATAGTGTTGATTATTATAATGACAAAACGATTCGTTCATCACAAGGTTCAATCTTTAAAATAGATTTAATCAAATTAGATTTAATACCATTCATTAAAAAATTAAAAGAATTAGATTATAAAGTTTATGGAACTAGTCTTAAAAATGGTGTCAATTTAAAAACAATAATAAGTAGTGAAAAGATAGCATTAATATTTGGTAATGAAGCACATGGTGTAAGAGATGAAATCTTAAATTTAACAACTAAGAATATCTATATTGAAATGCAAAATAGAGTAGAAAGTTTAAATGTTGCGGTAACAAGTGCAATAATACTTTATGAATTAAATAAATGAAAAAAGAAGGCTAAAAAATTAGCCTTCTTTTTTTATACTTCAAAACATGAACCACCAATGAATTCTCTAATTAAGGAATTACATGGAATACTTGATTCATCATCTATTTGTTGGAAGTATTTTAGATATTTAATTAAACGGTTTGCGGTAACATATTCTGGATCTTCCGGACTGATTTTCTTAAGTTCAGGTAATGCATATTTTTTGAAGATACATAATTCATACGCAAGAGAAGAATTAAAGACAAAATCAGAACCTTCTTGGTTAGGATAAATCCATTTGAATTCACCACGTCTTACACTAGGCCACATAGAAATAGTAGTACTAGCTGGACAATTTCTAAAATTCATATCTCTGACAATTCGTCTAATTAATCTTAAATCCGTTGTCGATAGTGGAGCATGATCATCAATATTTGATTGCATTTGTGGTGCAATATAAACTTTGAATTTTTGATGTTTAGGAATGGAATTTGTTAATTTTTCGTTTAACGCATGGATTCCTTCAATCATAATAGGGGTACGATCATCAATTTTTAAAGTAGCACCTTTTACTCTTTTGCCTAAGACAAAATCATATTTAGGTAAGGTTACTTCTTCACCATTGATTAAATCAAAAAGATTCTTATTGAATAAATCGATATCTAGACAATTGATATGTTCTAAATCTAAATCTTCTTTCTTCTTTACTTTTTGAATCTTCATAATTTCATTTTTGGATAAATAATAATCATCCATAGATATCATGATGGGATTAATACCTCGCGACATCAATTCAATTCGAAGCCGATTACAGAAGGTAGTTTTACCACTTGATGATGGTCCCGCAATACAAATTAATCTTACTTCATCGATTTGTTTTTGAATTCTTTCTCCTAATTCAGCTAGCATATTATTATGTCTAGATTCACAAGTTTGAATGAAATCACGAATATTTTCATGTTCAATCTTATGGTTAATATCGACAATGGTATTACATTTCGTAACTTCACCCCAGATTGCCGCATCTTTTAAGGTTCTAGAATAGGTTGGTTCTTCCACAAATTCGGGAATAACGGCGTCTAATTCATAACGCGGATATTGAATAATTAAACCAGGACTATAAGGACGAATTAGATAATTTTTTAAGAAACCAGTTGATGGTAACATATAACTATAAAGATAATCATAATAATCATCACATTTATATAGATGAACAATTTGTTCAGGACGATATTTTAAGATATCTAATTTATCTGTATGATCTAAGCGATTATAGATTTCAATAGCTTCTTTGGCCGGAATAGTTATCCTTTCAATAGGTAAATCTTCTTTAATAATTTTTGCAACTTCCTTAATTACTTGGTCGGAATATTTCGACATTTTCTCATTGGGATTCTTAATTCGACAGAAGATACTTCTACTTACATTATATTGAAATTGAATATTAATGTGCGGATATAATTTATAAAAGGCCATTGCGATAACATAACGAAGGGTCGCTTCATAGGCTCGACCAGCTTCAATATGTTCTAAGCCAAAGAGTTCGATTTTCGCATTTTCTTGTTTATTAGTTAAAGTATATGTTAATTCTTTAAAAGAAAGATTAACTTTACAAATCATATATTTTTTCTTATCTTTTTCATCAATCAAATCAAGTACGCGATCACCGGGTTTGAATTCCTTTAAGACACCATTAAGATATAATTTACACATATTTTTCCTCCTTTCATTTATTTAAATTTTACAGTATAAGTATTATATCAAAAAAAGATAAAAAATTAAAGATTTATGATAATATTTTTGAAAACGATTGCAAGTATAAATGAAACAACATTATTTGACTTTTTTATAATATTATGGTAAGATAGAGTAGAACTGAAGAAGAAAGTAGGTGAGCTGATAAAAAATTGGCTCACCCTTTATTATGAAAGGAGTAAGTATGAGTGTTCTAAATTTTATTATTGAATCAGTTAAGCCAATCGTTGAAAAATATAATCTGATTCTTTATAAAGTAGAAAATGTTAAAGAATATGGTATGAATATCTATCGTGTCATTGTTGATAATGAATTAAGTTTTGATATCGATATCGATGATGTTGCGAAAGTAAATCAAGAATTATTAGATATTGTTAATGATTCACTACCTGATGATGCGTATTTAGAAGTTACTACCTTAGGTATTGAAAGAGAAATAGTAACGCCTAAAGATTATGAAAAAGCACTGAACCATTATATTTATGTTTCCACATATGAGAAAATTGAAGGAACAAATTTAAAAGAATTCTATGGAGACTTACTCCAAGTAAATGATGATGAAATTATGATTTTAGTTAACATTAAAGTTAGAAAAAAAGAAATTACAATTAAGAAAGAGAAAATCGCTAAAATTCGTTTAGCAGTTAAATTTTAAAAAGAGGTAAAAGAAAATGATCAACAAAACATTCTATGAAGATTTAGAAAACATGGCTATTGAAAAGGGTATTGAAAAAGAAGATATTTTCAATGCGGTTAGAATTGGCTTAACTAAAGCTGTTCAAGCTGAAGGTCACAAAGGAATTATTGAAATTGAATTTAATGAAGAAGGAAAGAAGATTAGAATCTTTGAAAAATTCAATGTCATTGATGACAATGCACAAGTCTTAAATGAAGAAACAGGAGAAATGGTTCCTTATGTTCGTAAAGAAGGAGATATTACTTTAGAAGAAGCTAAAGAATTAAAATCACGTGTTCGTGTTGGTTCCACTTTTAGAGTAGAAATTGATCTTAAAGATATTGGTCGTAAAGGCGCATCTCGTTTTAAACAAAACTTCATTCAAAAAATTAAAGAAGCATGTTCAAGAAGAGCATATGAATATTTTAAAGAAAGAGAAAATGAAGTTATTTCTGCAACGATTGATCGTGTAACGGATAGTGCTGTTATTTTAAATTTAGGTATGAATACTACCGCCTTAATGTTAAAAGAAGATTCAATTGCCTCTGAAACTTATGAAATAGGTAAGACTGTTAAAGTTGTTATCACTAAAGTTGAAGAAAGTGGTAAAGGACCTAAGGTTTATGTTACAAGAAGTCAAGTTGAAATTATCAAACGCTTATTTGAAACATATATTCCGGAAGTTGCTAGTGGTGTAATTGATGTTGTAAATATTGCGCGTGAACCAGGCAGTAGATCAAAGATTGGTGTTAGAAGCAATAACCCTAATGTTGATCCTAAAGGTTCTTGTGTTGGTATTGGTGGTTCTCGTATTAAAGAAATTAATCGTGAACTTAATGGTGAAAGAATTGATATCTTCGTATGGAATGATGATCCAAGGAAACTTATTGCTGAAGCATTAACACCAGCAGAAGTATTAAGTGTTCTTGTTGATGAAGATTTAAAAAAGTCTATCGCAATCGTTCCTGATGATAAATTTAGTTTAGCAATTGGTAAAGGTGGTCAAAATGCTCGTCTAGCTAGCCAAATAACTGGTTGGAAGATTGACATTAAAGATGAAACAACAGCTTTACAAGAAGGATTAAAATTAGTACCTCTAAACTAATGGTGAATAAATGATAGAAAAAGAGAAGAAAGTTCCTCTTCGTAAATGTGTTGTAACCGGTATGCAACATCCTAAACAAGAAATGTTTAGAATCGTCAGAACCAAAGAAGGTGACGTCGTTATTTGTGATACAGGGAAAACCAGAGGTCGAGGTGTTTATTTAACAAAAGATTTAAATGTTGTCAAGAAAGCAAAAGCTAAACACTTACTTGATAAGCATTTAGAAATAACTGTTGATGATTCCATCTATGATGAATTATTAAGAAGGCTAGAGAATGAATAAAACCTTAAATTTATTAGGTCTTTGTCGAAAAGCCGGGAAAGTTTGTTTAGGAACTGATAGCGTAATCGAAAAATTACAAAATAAAAAAGTTTCTTATATTTTTCTAGCTAATGATTCAACTGATCAAGCAATAGATAAAATAATTAAAAAATCCTACTTTTACCAAGTAGAAGTAAATAAATCTTTTGATAGTAAAGAACTTAATCAAGCCATTGGTACTAATAATTATAAAGTAATTGGTATCTTAGATAATGGCTTTAGTAAGAAATTTAAAGAACTATCCAAAGTAGAAAGTGAGTAACTAATGAAAGTTAAAGATATAGCAGAATTCTTAAATATTGATTCGAGTAAGGTTCTAGATGCAATAAGCTTATTTGTATTTGATGATAACTATAATGAAGATAGTGAAGTTGATAAAGTGTTAGAAAAGAAATTAGCTAAAAGATTTAATGTTAGTGGCTTTAAGGCGAAAAAAGTTGTAGCTCCAAAACAACCTGAAGTAAAAGTTGAAACAAAAGGGGATGTAAAAAAAGTCGAAGAGAAAAAAATCGTCGAAATTAAAAAGGCTGAACCTAAACCAAATCCTGTTAACAATAAGCCAAAAGATAATAAAAATAATAATGTAAATCATGCTAACAACGCTAATAGCGCTAGCATCGCTAATAACAAACCAAATCAAAATAATAAACCTAAAGATAACAATGTTAATAAAGCTAATAATACTAATAAGCCTAATCAACAAAATAATAAACCTAAAGATAATAAAGTTAACAACGTTAACAATGTCAACAATGTCAACAAAGTTAACAATGTTAACAATGTAAATAATGCTAACACTAATAACTTTAATAATCAAAAGAAAGCTTCTAAACCAGTATATCAAGAAGAAAATTTAAGTCTTAATGAAGAAGATGAAGAAGTAATTAACAAATATGGTGATATGTATTCTGGGGATCGTTATGAAGGTCAAAAGAATGTTCGTATCAAGAAAAAAGTTAAGACTAATGAAAATATTAAACAAAAGAAAGCTAAACCGCAAAAGAGTAGAGCTGAAAAATTAGCTGGTGAAAGAGAAATCAAGAAAGAAGAAAATGTTCTTTATTATGAACCTAATATGACTACTTCTGATGTGGCTGATGAATTAGGTATTAGTGTAACAGAACTTGTTAAGAAACTCTTTATGTCAATGGGTGTTATGGCATCTGCTACGCAAAGTCTTGACCGTGATACGATTGAACTTATCGCAATGGAATATAATTTTGAAGTTAAGAATAAACAAATTGCGGATATGATTCGTTTTGATGAAATGGTCATTGAAGATAAAGAAGAAGATCTAGTACCTCGTCCACCTATTGTTACTATTATGGGTCACGTTGACCATGGTAAAACAACTCTACTTGATACTATTCGTAGTAGTCATGTTGTTAAAGGTGAAGCTGGTGGTATTACTCAACATATTGGTGCTTACCAAGTAATGAAAGATAATCGTTTAATTACTTTCATTGATACTCCAGGACATGCTGCCTTTACAGAAATGCGTGCTCGTGGTGCGCAAGTAACAGATATCGTTATTTTAGTTGTTGCGGCTGACGATGGTGTAATGCCACAAACTAAAGAAGCGATTGAACATGCGCAAGCTGCCAATGTTCCAATCATTGTTGCGGTTAACAAAATGGATAAACCAGGTGCTAATTCGGAACGTATTAAACAAGAATTAACTACTTATAATCTTATACCAGAAGATTGGGGTGGCGATACCATTTATGTAGAAATCTCTGCTTTAACTGGTAAAGGTGTTGATGAATTACTAGAAATGGTATTATTATTAGCGGATATGAAAGAATATAAAGCTAATCCTAATCGTCAAGCAGTAGGTACTGTTATTGAAGCTCGTCTTGATAAAGGACGTGGTTCTGTTGCAACCCTTCTTGTTGAAAGTGGTACCTTAAAAGTTGGCGATATGATTGTCGTTGGTATTACTTATGGTAAGGTTAGAGCAATGCAAGATGAATTAGGTCGTATCATTAAGACGGCTGGTCCTAGTAAACCAGTAGAAATAACTGGTCTTACTGATGTACCATTCGCTGGTGAAAAATTCATGGCTCTAGAAGATGAAAAGAAAGCCCGGGCAATAGCTGAAGTAAGAGCGCAAAATAAATTCAATGAAGAGATGGGCGCAATGCGTGCTACCAGCTTAAATGATATCTTACAAAATGAAAATGGTGAAGTTAAGAATCTTAATTTAATCATTAAATGTGATGTTCAAGGCTCAATTGAAGCTATTAAAGGTCTTGTTGATAAAATTGAAATTGAAGGTATCAAGGTTAATATCATCTCTAGTCGTGTTGGTGGTATTACGGAAAATGATATCAGTTTAGCTATCGCTTCTCATGCGATAATCGTTGGTTTTAATATTCGTCCTACTTCCCAAATCTCTGATTTTGCGAAAGAAAAGAATGTGGAAATCCGTTTATACAATATTATTTATAAATTACAAGAAGATATTGAAAAAGCAGCTAAAGGCTTACTTGATCCAGTTCTTGAAGAACATGTAACAGGAGAAGCTGAAGTAAGAGAATTATTTAAGATTAGTAAGGTGGGTACTGTTGCGGGATCAATGGTTACAAAAGGTGAACTTAAACGTAATGGTAGTGTCCGCGTAATAAGAGATAGTATTGTCGTTTATACTGGTAAAATTGCTGGCTTACGTCGTTTTAAAGATGATGTTAAGGAAGTTAAAGAAGGTTATGATTGTGGTATTACAGTTGAAAACTTTAATGACCTTAAGGTTGGCGATAGATTAGAATGCTTCGTAATGGAAGAAGCAGAAAGAGATTAATATGAGTTATCGTATTCAAAGATGTGAAAAAACCATTGAAAGAGAACTTGCTGATATTCTTCTAAATGATAGCCATAATGAATTATTAAAATTTGTTTCCATTACTAAAGTATCATTAAATAAAGATATGAGTGTTGCCCAAATTTGGTATACCGTCTTTGGTAATGAAAATGAAAAGGTAGCGACTAGTAAAGCTTTAGAACAAGCTAAAGGCTTTTTAAGAAGTGAAATCGCTCATCGCATTGATTTAAGAAAAACACCAGAATTACGTTTTAAATATGATGAATCCATTGAATATGGTAAACATATTGAAGATATCTTAAATCAAATAAATAATAATTAAAAAGAAAAGGATAATAATTATGAATATTCGTTCATCAAGTGCAGGAATCCTGCTTCCAATATTCAGTCTACCTAATCCTTATGGAATAGGTACTTTAGGACAAGAAGCTTATGATTTCGTTGATTTTTTAATAAAAAGTAAACAATCTTATTGGCAAGTCTTACCACTTGGACCAACTTCTTATGGTGATAGTCCTTATCAATCATTTTCTACTTTTGCGGGGAACCCCTACTTTATAGATTTTGATTTACTTAAAAAAGATGGTTTATTAGAAACACTTGATTATGAATATTTAAGAGATGAATCAAATTATATTAATTATTCGCATCTATATGAAACTAGATTTATCGTTTTAAGAGCCGCTTATCAAAATTTTAAAGAATTAAAGGACCAAACTAAATTTAATGATTTCATTAAAGATAATGAATATTGGTTAAAAGATTATAGTTTGTTTATGGCTTTAAAATATCAAAATAATGGTAAGAGTTTTAATCATTGGGCTAAAGAATATCTAAATAAAGATGAAGTTGCAATCGAAAAATATTATATTGAAAATAATGATGAAGTAAGATTCTGGTCTTTTATTCAATATATTTTCTATAAACAATGGCTAAATTTAAAAGAATATGCTAATAACAAAGGACTTAAAATCATTGGTGATATGCCGATTTATACAGCTTATGATTCCAGTGATGTATGGTCAAAACCAAAATATTTTCAATTAGATGAAAAATTAGTACCGAAAAAAGTTGCTGGTTGTCCCCCTGATGGTTTTACACTTCTAGGTCAATTATGGGGAAACCCTTTATATAACTGGCAAGAAATGAAAAAAGATAATTACCGTTGGTGGATTGAAAGATTTAAAAATGCTTCTAAATTATTTGATGTAATTAGAATTGATCATTTCCGTGGTTTTGAAGCTTATTATACCATTCCTTATGGCGATAAAGATGCGACAAGAGGAAAATGGGAAAAAGGACCGAATGTCAAACTTTTTAAAACAATCGAAAAAGAATTACCTAATTTAGATATTATTGCGGAAAACTTAGGATTCTTAACGCCGGAAGTGGATAAGATGTTAAAGAAATTAAATTATCCCGGTATGAAAGTCTTAGAATTTAGTTTTAATCCTAATGATATTGAAGGAAGTGTATCTAATTTTGAAGTTAATAATGTAGTTTATCCAGGAACTCATGATAATCCACCTATTCGTCAATGGTTTGATGAATTAGATGAAAAAGAAAGAAATTATGTCAAAGATTATTTATTCTTTAAAGATGATTATGATTGTGGTAATGCGTTAATCAGATGTGCTTTAGCTTCCCATTGTAGATTAGCCATTATTAGTTTTGTTGATTATTTACAAAAAAATAAAGAAGGTCGTCTTAATACGCCTTCTACCTTAGGTAATAATTGGATCTTTAGAATTGAAAAAAATGATTTAAATAATGATTTAGCTTCTTATATTGCCTATTTAACAACGCTTTATCATCGCAATTAAAAAGGAGGAACAAGGTATGGATAAGGAAATAAAACAACATATTAAGGCCAAATTATCCTTAGTACCTTTTCAACCGGGCTGTTACCAAATGTATAATAAAGATGGTGTTATCATCTATGTTGGTAAAGCAAAAATATTAAAAAATCGTTTATCGAGTTATTTTAATAGTAATGTTCATGATGCAAAAACCACACAAATGTTATCGGAAGTAGTGAATTTTGAATATATCATTACTCGCTCCGAAACGGAAGCCTTTTTATTAGAATGTAATTTTATAAAAGAATATCGTCCTCATTATAACATCATGTTAATGGATGATAAGACATATCCTTATATTCTCCTTACTAAAGAAGAACATCCAAGATTAATTATGACTAGGGATATTAAAAAAGTAAGACGTCATAATGGTCGTTTATTTGGTCCTTATCCTAACGCAAAAGCTTGTCGTGATACGGTAGAAGTCTTAAATAAAGTATATCCATTTCGTAAATGTAATAAGATACCCAAAAAGAGATGTTTATATTATGATATGGGACAATGTTTAGGACCATGTGAAAATAAAGTCACGAAAGCTGATTATGAACCACACATTAATAGTGTAATAAAATTCTTAAATGGGTCGGATACCGAATTATTAGATATCTTAGAACAAAAAATGCAAATAGCTAGTGAAAATCTAGAATTTGAAAAAGCTTTAGAATATCGCGATATCATTAATAGTACTAAAGCCTTAATGGAAAAACAAACGATGTCTTTAAATGATAATGTCACTAGAGACATCTTCGGTTATTATGCAGCTAAAGATAAAGTATGTATTCAAATATTACATATGCGCCGTGGTCGAATCATTGAAAGAGATGGGGAAGTATTTGATATCGTAGGCGACTTGAATGAATTAATTATTTCTTATATTTATTCTTTCTATGATTATCAAGCTAATATCGTCCCTAAAGAAATCTTAATACCATATCTTGACGAAAAAGAAATCTTAAGTGAATTATTAGATGTCAAAATTAATATTCCCGTAAGAGGCCTTAAAAAGAAATTAGTCGATTTAGTTTGTGAAAATGCGAAAAACAATTTAGAAAATTTAGATAAATTAAGATTATTAAAATTAGAAAAAACCAAAGAACCTTTAAACGAACTTGCGAAAATGGTAAATATTAAATATCCTAAAGTTATTGAATTATTCGATAATTCAAATATTCAAGGCTCAAGTGCTGTTGCGGGGATGGTTGTCTATATCGATGGTATCAAGAGTCCTAAAGATTATCGTAAATATAATATTAAAACAGTCGTAGGAGCTGATGATTATCATTCTATGCAGGAAATCTTAACGAGACGTTATACGAGAGTAATTAAAGATAATTTAAGAAAACCTAGTTTAGTAATTGTCGATGGGGGTCTACCGCAAGTGGGAGCGGCTATAGACGTCTTTAAAAAAATTGGTCTTCAAGATGTTGATTTAATAGGGCTAGAAAAAGATGATAATCACCGGACTAAAGCTATTGTTACTAAAGATAAAAAAGAAATATTTTTAGATAAACATTCTAATTTATTTCTTTTACTTGAAGCAATGCAAGATGAAGTCCATCGATTTGCGATAAGCTTCTTTAAAGAAAAACATACTAAAAATACTTTCACATCTTCTTTAGATAATATTGAAGGAATTGGTAAAAAAAGAAAGATGTTACTTTTAAAGAATTTTTCTTCCCTAGAAGAAATGAAAGAAGCTAAAATAGAAAAATATAAAGCTTTAGGTATCCCTGTTGATATCGCTAATAAAATAAAAAATATGAATTAAAAGAAAGGAGATTTAATATGGCTTACGTTTATGGTATAATCCATTCTTTTGATGAACAAAATCGTTTAATTGGTATCAAAAATAAAAAAGAAATTGATTATTATTATATCACGAGTAGCCAACTATCTCGTTTCGGACGTTATTTAAATTCGGGTGTGGTGCTCTATTGTTATGCTAGTAATAATAAAACATTGAGAAGAAAACACCACGTAACGGAAATAATTAGTTTCATTAAACTCTTAAATAGAAGAGGAAAGAAACTATATACTTATTTTGATTATGATATGATTAAAGAAGGCGTCGTAAAAGTAATAAAAAAACCATCTTATAAATTATTTTTAGATTTTGAATTTTCTATGCCTCCTTATAATCATAAACATGGAGCTAAAGATTTCTATATGGAAATTATTAGTTATGGTTTATATCTTTTAGATGATCAAGGTAATAGTGTTGATACTGATTATGGATATCTTAAACCAACTTGTCAAACTGGTTTATCAGATCGAACTATAGATTTTTTAAATATTAAAAAAGAGGTCTTGACGAAAGCTCCACCTTTTTATAAATTCTATAATTTATTAAAAGAATATATGGTTTTATATCAACCTACAATTTATATTTGGGGTCGCAATGATTATTTAATGTTAGATAGTAGTTATAAAAGATATAAACTAGAACCAATAACTAATCGTAAGAATTTTGTTAATTTAATGCAGTTAATCAAAACCTATTATAATATTAAAGATGATATTGGTTTATATGCTGCTTATGAAATCTTTAATAAAAAACCACCAATGGAAGTACAAGATCATAATGCATTACATGATGCTGCTTGTACTGTTGATATCTATCGGTTGTTTTTAAAATTAACCAATAATTTAAAATAATAAGAATATTAAAATTTAAAAGAAAGGAGAGAAACATGGAAAAGAAAATACAAAATAATAATTCTCCTCGTCATTTAGGTCACAGTTCTAATAATCAACAAAAAAGAATTAACAATCCTAAACTAGCTATTAATAAGAATACTAAACCTAATGATAAAAAGAAACCAATAATTAATAAAAAAGATTCTATTAAAGAAAAGAAACCACATCTTAAAATCAATAATGATATTAAAATCTATTCTTTAGGTGGTCTAGGTGTTATTGGTATGAATATGTATGTCATCGAACAAAATGATGAAATACTTATTATTGATGCGGGAATATTATTTGCGGATGATGACGCGCATGGTGTAAATTATATTATTCCCGATTTTACATATCTTAAAGAAAATGAAAAACGAATCATTGGTTTATTTATTACCCATGGTCATGAAGATCATATTGGGGCTTTACCATTCTTACTTGAAAAAGTTCATATTCCGGCTATTTATGCAAATGGTTTAGCAATTGGTTTAATTGAAAAGAAGATGTTAGAATTCCCCAATGTTAAATATCATCTTACACAATTTTATGATGATTCTATTTATAAATTTAAGAATTTTGAAGTAAGTTTCTTTAGAACTAATCATTCTATTCCCGATTCTTTTGGCATAGCTATTAAGACTAATCTTGGTTATGTAGTATCCACTGGGGACTTTAAATTTGATTTTAGTCCCATTGGTAAAATGAGTGATTATTATAAAATGACTAAATTAGGTCATGATGGTGTATTGTGTTTATTAAGCGAGAGTACTAACGCGAATATTCCCCAATTTTCTAGTAGTGAAAGAAAAATAGGTGAAACCTTAGCTAATTTATTTCATCAAATTGAAGGGCGAATTATTGTCGCAACCTTCGCTTCGAATGTTTATCGGGTAAGACAAATCATTGAATCAAGTATTGAATGTGGTCGTCAAGTAGTAGTCTTTGGTCATAGTATGGAACAAACAATAGAAGTAGCTAGTAAATTAAAATATATTAATTTTCCTAAAGGTAGTGTTCTCTATGCTCGTCAATTAAAGAAAATTGAATCTGATCATATTACAATTCTCTGTACCGGCTCACAAGGAGAACCAATGGCAGCCCTATCGAGAATTGCGTCGGGAACCCATAAACAAATTACTTTACAACCTAATGATACAATTATTTATTCATCAAAACCTATTCCTGGTAATGAACAAATGATAAATAGATATATCAATAAATTAGTTCATGCCGGGGCTCATGTAATTCGTAATAGTCCATTAACCGATATTCATACCACAGGTCATGCCTCACAAAATGAATTAAGAATGATGTTAAGTTTTATGCAACCTCAATACTTTATGCCTATTCATGGGGAATATTTGATGTTAAAACGTCATGTTGAATTAGCAACCGAACTTGGTATAAAAAAGGAAAATTGCTTTGTTTTAGGCTCAGGTGATGTTTTAGCAATCAATCAAAAGAAACAAGCTAAGGTTACTAAACATGCGGTACCAGCTTATGATATCTATCTTGATTCCGAATTAAGTGATGTCGATAGTGATGTCTTAAAAGAAAGAAAGAAGATGGCTGATGATGGGCTTGTTACCGCAACCCTTTATATCAATAAACAAAAAGAATTAGTAAGCGATATAAAGATTGTAACGAAAGGTTTTGCAACCCCTAATGAATCTATTATTGTCAATAAGAAGATTGCTAATAAAACAAATGAAATCTATAAAGGTTTAATCAATTCAACTAAATTAAATGAAAAATCGCTAGAAAAACAAATAGCTAATCAGATATCACAATATATCTTTAGTTATCTAAATAGAAAACCTTTAATCAACGTTTCCCTTATTAAAATAGGTAAATAAGATGGACAATAAAGATAAAAAAGTTCTTTTCTTTGATGTTGATGGAACCTTAGTTAATTCTAATACAATGAAAATAGAAAAATCAACCAAAGAAATCTTAGCCTATTTAGCCAAACGTGACGATATTGATATGTATGTTTCTACTGGCCGAACCTATGAAGGTTTAACAGAAATAGAAGAAATCAAACCTTATTTAACTGGTTATAATCTTGCGAATGGCTGCCAAATTTATATTGGTGATCAAGAAGTCTTTACAGATCCAATTGATGAAAGAATCTTAGAAAAATTAGTTAAAGAATTTGAAGAAAAAAAGATCTCTTATGTCTTATTAGAATCAGGCTTTGTTTATAAACATTATTTCAATGAAGATTTAAGACAAGTTTTTGATAATATTATCAAAGTTGATTATAAAGAGGTAAAATCATTTGCGGATGTTAAAATCGATAAAATAATCGAAATTTGGGTTTTAGAAATACATCCTATTGTTGATGAATTGATCAAAGAATATCCTACTCTTACCTTCTATAAATGGGGTAATTATGGTTGTGATGTAGTAAAACAAGGAGCTAGTAAAGCCTTAGGTATTAAAAGAATCATCGACATCTGTGGTTATGATTTAAAAAATACTTTTGCGTTCGGGGATGCTGATAATGATGTACCAATGTTAAAATATGCAGCTACGTCTATCGCAATGGGACAAGGCAATGATAACGCCAAAAAAGCTGCTACTTATGTAACTGATAGAATAGAAAATGATGGCTTAAAAAAAGCTATTGAAAAATATGTCTTAAATATAGAAAAGAAGTCTTAGTTTTTAAACTAAGACTTTTCTTCATTTTCTTCTATCTTTTCCCCTTTAAAGATTACTGGGGTTGCATTTTCGGGAACATAATAAGGATTATCTTTATTAACTTTATCCACAAAGAGAATTCCTTTTAAATGATCATATTCATGATTAAAGACTACCGATAAATAGCCTTTTAATTTGATACGATTCTTTATTATTTCTCTTGTTTCATAATCATAGAAATAAGAATCAAAGGTAGTTCTTTTAGGGCGAAGGATTACCGCATCACAAGGCCTATCTACCGATAAACAACCTTCTCCTCCTTTAAGGTAAGTTAATTCTTCTGAATAAGATATGATTTTAGGATTAATTAAGAATAATTCATGTTCGACATAATTTTCATCTGGTGCTATTATCGCAATCATTTTTTTCATAATACCGAGTTGGGGAGCAGCTAAACCAACAGCTGGTCGATATTCCGGATTATCTTGATTTTCTTCCTTGATTGATTCTCTAATATATTCAATCATCTGTCTTAAAATATTTTCATCTTCATTACTTAAAGGTAAATTTACGTCAACAGACACTTCATGAAGAAGCGGATTACCTTCTTTTATCACATTTTTCATTGTAATCATAATATTTTATCTCCTAAATCTATTATATCACTTTTTTCAATTATTATTGATAAAATCAATAATAACTTGAAATATTTCTTTATCAATGGTACCACATTTCTTAAAATCAGTTTCCTGATATAATTTAAGACGCTCTTCTTTATTTTTAATAAGGCGATCTTTTGTTAAAAAAGCATTTAGTTTTTCAACCGCCTCGATGGTATATTCGGGATTATGATGACGTGATGATACTTCTAAATATTCGATATTGGTATTATCTTTTAAATTATCTTTAATACGCTGTAAACCATATTTAAAAGGAACCATATTATCATCTGTCGATTGAATGATTAAAACTTTACCTTTATAATTTTTGAGTGATTTGACAGAATCAGCTAAGGAATAAGAATGGAAATATCTTTCATCATATAGGGTAAAGATTTTACCAAAGAAGAGAGGCAATTTTAATAATTTAATCGAATTAGTAACTGATGTTAAAGGAGCAAGACCAATTACTGCTTTAACTTCGGGATGATATTTAACAATGTTAGTAGCTGCATATCCACCCATTGAATGACCAATAACATAGATATCTTTATAGATATATTCTTTTTTCTTCATTAAATCATTTAAAACTAGATCTAAACTTTTTAAGAAAGTTCCTAGACCTAATATTTTACCATCTGATTCACCAAAGCCAAGACAATCAAATGAAAGAACTTGAAAATTATTTAAAGTAAGTTCACCAATATCTTGTAAATAAGTTTCTTTAGTTCCCCACATACCATGACAAAAAATAATTAATTTATTTTTATCATAATTTTTAGGTGTATAAAAATAACCATTAATAGTTTCATTGTTTTCATTAATACTATATTTAATTAAATCTAAATCATAATCTGTTGCTTTATAAGAATCAATTAAAGGATTTGTATTAAAATGATAATTAAAGAGTTTTTTATGAGCTTCTTTAATAAAGATATTTAAGAATAAGTAAATTAAAAGATTGACACAGAGAATAAATAAAATAAATACTAAAATTTTCATATTTTCACCTATTAAAAAAGAAAGAAGTAATACTAAAAAGTACTACTTCTATCATTTGTTTTTACTTGCTAAGTTTATTAATCAATTCAACTAATAATTCATTAGTAGTCATTGATTCAGCTTTTTCCTTATCAAGTTTAGCTTGAAGA
The DNA here is from genome assembly GCA_946611195.1 of uncultured Bacillota bacterium. Taxonomy (GTDB): domain Bacteria; phylum Bacillota_I; class Bacilli_A; order ML615J-28; family CAG-313; genus UBA1737. Next base: position 17,607 of record CAMODB010000006.1, on the reverse strand, counting down.
GCAGCTTTTTCTTCAGCTTCTTTAGCTTCGATTTCTGCTTTTTCTTTTTCTTCAGCTTCTTTCTTAGCTATTTCTTCTGCATGTAATTTAGCTTCCATTTCCGCTTTTCTGGCTTCTAATTTCTTATGTACATTATTAATAGTCTTAACGATAATGAATAAGATTAATGCGATAAGAAGGAAATTAATTATTGCTTCAATGAAGTTAGACCAGTTGATATAGATACATTCACTATTAACAGTCTTAACTACTTCACCATCAACTGTTTCTTCAATGAAATATGGTTTACCATTTAACACACTAATTAATAATACATCTTTGCCACCAGTAATTAAGGAAACAATCCAGTTAATGATTGGCATGAAGATATCATTAGTTAAGGAAGTAACAATTTTAGTGAAAGCACCAGCAATAATAACACCTATTGCCATATCTACGATATTACCACGCATTATAAATGCTTTGAATTCAGCGAAGAAACCTGGTTTCTTTTCTTTAGCCATAGATATCACCTCTTTCATTCCTTATTATATCAAAAAATATTATTTATCGCAAAAAAATTACATTGATTATGTTATAATATAGGTGGTGATAAATATGAAAAAGAATAATGAAGAAAATATTAATATTGAAATTGATTATGATTCCTTTACGATTGATGAAGTAGTAACAATTGTGGAATTCTTTAATAAAGTATCAGTTTTTCAAGATGGTAGAATGAAAGATATTGAATTATATGAAGCTTATTTACAATATAAGAAAATACTTAATAGTCTCTCTTTTGAAAAAAGATATGACAAGATGTATGAAGAAAAAACTGGTGTTTCTATTTATAAAACAATTAAAGGAATTAAAGAAAGATTAAATAAATGACTGTCAAGTTATTTTACTTGACACACTATATAAAATATGATAAAATAATGACAGTCAAAGAAGAAGGAGGTATAAACAAATGGTTAGATTAAGATCTCAAAGATTTGGTTCAAAGAAAAATCCTTTTTACCGTATTGTTGCTACAGATTCACGTAATCCTCGTGATGGTAGATATATCGAAATTGTTGGTACTTATAATCCATTAACTGATCCTGCTACAGTTACTTTTGATGAAGAAAAAGTTTTAAAATGGTTAGCTGATGGTGCAAAACCTACCGATACTGTAAAATCTTTCTTAAAAGCTCAAGGTTTACTTGCAAAAGCATCTGAGAAAGAAACAAAGTAGGTGACAAATAATGGATAATATTAATTATGTAAGTCTTGTTACTGAAATCATTAAGCCTTTAGTATCACACCCTGAAGATGTCAATGTTAATCAAGTATCTTTTATAGATAATGTATGTAAATTAGAAGTCTTAGTTAATAAAGATGATATTGGACGTGTAATTGGTAAAAAAGGACGTGTTGCTAGTTCAATTAGAACTATTGTTCATGCAGCAGCAATTCGTTGCAAACAAAATGTCGAAATTGAATTTGTCAATGAAGAAGAATAAAATGGTATTATAGTTTCTATAATACCTTTTTCTTTACCCTGAATATTATAAATGGAAAATATAAAAAAAATATAGTATAATAAGAAGTAAGGAGGTTAAGTCCATGGAAGTAAAGAAATATCAAATTAGTAAGATGAGCTCTTCTAAAGGGCTTAATCGTATCGTTAATGAAATAAAGAAGATTGATTCTATCTTTAATGCTACAATCGATAGAGAAACTAAAATCTTAGTTATTGAATGCACTCCACCCGAAGAACATTATAAAGTTGATGATTATTTTAAAAATTTAAATAATAAATTATTAAAAGCCATTCGTCAATATGAAAAACATGCAACGATTGTGAGTATCGATGATGTGGAAGTATATCGAAGAGTCTTATATCTAAATGGCTTAGATTGTGCTTATTGTGGCTTAAGAGTTGAGACTATCGCAAAACAAGAATTCAATCATCAAAAAATAGTTGTTGATTATCCAACTTATCGTTTTATCATTGAAACAACCGATAAAGATTTGATCGATCATATCGAAGAAAGATTATCAGATGTCGCCCACCGTGTTGATGAAAGAATAGTTGTTCAATCAGCTGAAAAAGGTAAACCAATTCAACAAGAAATTGGTAATAAAATTAAAAAACCACAAGCAATAATTATCTTATTAGGAGCCTTATTATTAGTTGTCGGAATAGCTGTTGCCTATGACTTTAAGAAAATATTCTTACAAAGAGATTATTCACCAATTAATGGTACACAAGGAACAATTGGGGTAATTATTCTAATATTAGGTTATCTTTTGGTTGGTCATCAAATCATTTGGCGTTTTATTAAAAATCTTTTTAGAGGACGTATCTTTGATGAAAATTTCTTAATGACGGTTGCATCAATCGGAGCCATTATCACCCAACATTTCCCAGAAGCTGGATTAATAATGATTCTTTACCAATTAGGAGAATTTTTACAAAATTTAGCTGTTAATCGTAGTCGTAAATCAATTCAAAAATTACTTAGTTATGAAGTACAATTAGTTAAGGTTCGTCTTGGTGAAGATATTACAGAAATAGAAGTAGAAGGAGTCTTGCCTGATGATGTAATTGTCGTTGGTAAAGGGGAAATGATACCAGTAGATGGTATTGTTTGTAAAGGTAAAACCATTCTTGATACTAAAAATATTACTGGGGAATCAAAAGCAAGAACAGTTAATGTTAATGATGAAGTCTTATCGGGAAGTCTAAATTTGGGCTCGAATATTGAAATAAGAGTTACCAGAACTTACAATAATTCAATGATGACAAGAATCTTAGATATGGTGGAAAATGCGACAATTAATAAATCAAAGAGTGAAAATTTTATTACTCGTTTCTGTCGTTATTATACGCCTATTGTTGTGGGTATTGCGGCTATCTTATTACTTGTAGGAGCTATTGGCGGTATCTGGCATCCCGGATATGAAGAATATACGGACTTCTTTATGCATTGGCTCTATATCGCTAGTGAATATCTAATTATATCTTGTCCATGTGCTTTAGTAATATCAGTACCACTTGCTTTCTTCTGTGGTATTGGGGTAGCTAGTAAAAGAGGTATTTTAATAAGAGGATCTAATTTCTTAGAAGCAGCTTCTAATATTGAAAATATTGTTTTTGATAAAACAGGTACCTTAACAAAAGGTAATTTCGTAATTACTAATATTGTTACAGCCCAAGGATATAAAGAAGAAGAAGTAAGAAGATTATTCATTTATACAGAATATTATTCTGATCATCCAATTGGTAGAAGTTTAGTTGATCAAGCAGGACGCGATGGAATCTTTACGGAAATCATTGATGATTTCCATTCAATGCTTGGAGGTGCTAGAGCAACTATCAATGGTAGTCATGTCATGGTAGCTAATCGTCGTCTTGCGATAAAAGAAAAATTAGTATTCCCAGAAGTCTATAACCCTAATCTAATACTTTATGTCTTTAAGGAAAGAGTTTTTATCGGTTATGTTGTAATCGGTGATTCTATTCGTGAAGATGCCTTCTCAACAATTACCCAACTAAGAAAAGCAGGCGTAAGTAAAGTCTATATGTTAACTGGTGATTCTAAATCCATTGCGGACAATGTCGCCAATACTCTACAAATTGATGAAGTATATGCTGAACTCTTACCAGATGAAAAAGTAGAATATATGGATAAAATAAGAGAAAGTTCCCAAAGAAAAAATGGAACAACTGCTTATGTTGGTGATGGTATTAATGATGCACCAGTAATTGCGGCTTCCGATGTCGGTATCGCAATGGGAGATACCGCTAGTGATGCAACCATATCCATTTCGGATATTGTAATCATGAGTGATGATTTGAATAAATTAAATGAACTTATGAAGATTACGAAAGCTACCAAACGTCGGGTTATTTTTAATATTGCTTTTAGTTTATCTGTTAAAGCAATCATTGCGGTAATAGCCCTACTTTCTTCAACGGAATCAACGCAAATTTTATCACTATGGCTTGCCATCTTCTCAGATGTTGGTGTATCCTTAATCGCAATCCTTAATTCTTTAACTTTAATGCGACTCTTTGGTTTACAAAATGTAATTGATTTGGGTAATACAAATAAAGAAAATGATGCGGAGATAGAAAAAGATGGAAAATAAATATATCTTAATTGGTAAAATCGTTAATACTTTTGGTCTTAAAGGGGAATTAAAAATAAGTACAGAAAGTGATTTTATCTTTGAACGCTTTAAGAAAAATAATAAAATATATTTTAAATTAAGAAATGAATATTATGTTCATACTATTACCTCTTTTCGCATGTTAAAGAATAATCCTGTAATTACCATTGATAATTTATTTGATATTAATGAAGTAACTAATTTCATTGGTTTTGATATTTATGCCGCAAGAGAAGATAATCCTATTTTAAATAATGATGAATATTTTGTTGATGATTTAGTAAATCTAAAAGTATATTATGATAATGATGAATATGTAGGAAAAGTTAAAGATGTTATCTTAATGCCTAAACCAACTAAAGATTTATTAGAAATAATATCGATGGATAAAAAGACAATTTTAATTCCGATTGCAAAAGATTTTATTAAATCTATTAGTGATAAAATAATCATCAATAAAATTGATGTGGTGAATGAAAATGACGAGATTTGATATATTAACCCTCTTTCCTGATATTATCGATTCTTATATTAAAGAATCAATTATCAAAAGAGCCATTGAAAATAATTTAATTGAAGTTCATGTTCATAATTTTAGAGCCTTTAGTGGTAATAAACATTCCACAGTCGATGATTATGCTTATAGTGGTGGTAAAGGAATGTTAATTAGAATTGATCCAATTGTCCATTGTTTAAGGTCAATTCCAAATTATGAAAAAGCTACGAAAATTTTAACATCAGCTTCTGGTAAATTATATAAACAAGATTGTGCTAAAAATCTAATAAAAAATAATGACCATTTTATTATTATTTGTGGTCATTATGAAGGTATTGATAATCGTATCTTAGATTATGTTGATTATGAATATTCGATTGGTGATTATGTCTTAACTGGCGGAGAACTACCATCTTTAATTCTTCTTGATTCCATATCTCGTTTAATACCAGGTGTTTTAAGTGAAGGATCAATAGATATTGAAAGTTATGAAAATAATTTATTAGAATATCCACAATATACTCGCCCTCAAGAATTTGAAGGAAAAATAGTTCCGGAAGTCTTAATATCTGGACATCATCAAAAAGTAGAAAAATGGAAAAGAGAAGAATCAATAAAGAAAACTTATCTTAATCGACCTGATTTACTTGAAAAAAGTAATTTAAATAAAGAAGATTTAGAATATTTGGAGAAAATCAAAAATGAATAAAAAAATAATTTTCTTAATTCTATTATTCTTAATTTTAATTACTTCTTGTAGTACAAAAAGTTATAATGTTTATAACACTGATGATTCAAAAATCTATGCTGATTCTTTGTATGAAGCAATCAATACAAGTAATATAAAATATGCTGCTTTTGATTTAAGAGAAAGTGAACATTATTTAGAAAAGCATTTAAAACAAATGCAAAATTATGATTTAGAAAAAAACAATCTAAATGACTTTATATCTTATTTATCAGATAATTATTCGAAAGATTATTATATATATCTATATAGTGATATAAATATTAATTTAGATAATTTAAAAGGTAAATATAAAATTGTTAATTTACTTATCATGCCATATCAAGACTTTAATAAACAATATCAAGATTATTTTATCTTTGATAGTGGTGAATATGATTGTGGATGTTAAATAAAGGTCTTTTAAAATTCAATAATAAAATATGGGTATCGAAAGATACCCATATTTTATTTTATTTCTATTATTTGATATTTATTAATTCATAAAAGAATTAAGGCCTTAATTATTATCTTTAATTAATATTATTTTATAATCATATATTTCAATGGCTCTTTGTTTATATAATGTCCCAATGGCTCTTTTAAAAGCCGATTTAGATAGGGGAAAGATTTTATTAATATCTTCTGGTGTTGATTTATCTCCTAGAGGAAGGGTACCAAATTCATTTAAATAATTGATAATCATTTTACTATCATCAACCATCATTGTTTCTTTTTGTTTAATTAAAGAACCATTATATTCATTATGTTCGTTGATTCCGACAATAGTTACGTTAACAATTTCCCCAATATGATATTTTTTTCTAAGCATGCTCTTATGAATATAGATATATTCAAAATCTCTTGTTACTGCAAATACACCAGTAGAGGTGAAACCGCAAATAATAGCTTCTGTTTCATCTTTAACTTTCTTATTTAAAACAGTCTTTCTCAATTCTTCTTTGGAAGGAATTTTTGCGACTAAATGGTTAGGCTTAGTTTTTAATATTAAAGGTAATTCTTCACCAACTTTAGGCCAACCATTAATATTTTTTGGTAAATCATCACAAGATAAAAGAATATCTTTAGAAATACCAATATTCATAAAACAACCCATATCAAATTTCACATCAACACATTTACCCATGCCAATTTTGGAAACTGTAACAGTAGGTAAATAAGTTGTAGCTGCTAATCGTTTTTTATTATCATAATATAAAAAAGCATCAACGATTTGATTCTCTTTTAAAGGAGTCTTTGTTTCATTAAAATGTAAAAAGATTTCTTCATCAATATTATCTAAGGGATATAAGATATAACTAATATTTGTTTCCCTTTTTACTTTAAGTTTATTAATGTCACCAATTTTAATAGCCATAATAATCTCCAATCTACAAGATATTATACCATAAAAACTTGGATAATAATACTTATTTGCCAAAAGCAAATATTAAACTATTTACTAAAAAAAGAGTATAATATGTATGCTTAAGAAAAGAAAGGAGTTTATTATGAAAAAGAATGCAAAATTAATTTTACTTACTGCTCAAGTATTAAAAATAGTAGAAGCTATTCTTATTTTTGTAGTAGGTTTAACTCTACTTATCAACCGTAGTTTTGATAAAACAATCAGTATTATTTTAGGTATTGTTTTATTACTAACTGGCTTTGCGACACTAATTAGTGACTTAATTACTGAAAAGAGTGCTTTAACTGCTTCTGCATCAGTTAATGCGGGAACAATAGCATTAGGTATATTATGCTTTGTTAGTATTATCCCGCTAGAATCATATTTAGCCTTATTATTAATTGTTTTAGGTTCATATATTGTTCTTGAAGCAATTCTAACACTTATCTTTAAACGTGGTGTTGTTAAGGCTATTATTTATCTAGTTATTGGTGGTGCTTTATTAGTATTAGGTATTTTATTCTTAACTAATGAAACAGCTCGTGAAGTTTTATGCATTATCATTGGGGTAATCTTAATGTTATCTGCTCTATTACTTTGTCTTGATGCTTTCTTAGACTTAGTTCATGGTTTAAAAGCCATTGATGAAGTAGCTAAAAATGTAGAAGAACAACAAAAAGTAGTAGATGCTGAACAAGAAGTAAGAGATGCAATGGTAGAATAGGTCTATATTTAGACCTATTTTTATTTTTAAATGAGCCTTTTTTTAAATAATATAGTATAATAGATATGGAGGAAAAAGAAGAATGAGAAAAATCTATTTTATATTATTTATATTTAGTTTATTATTTGTCTTAAATAGTTGTGATAATACTTTAACAGTCAGATTTGAAACTAATTGTGATATTAAATGTAACGATCTTAAACTCAATGTTGGTGATAAAGTACCACTATATGTGGATTTAGAAAGAGTCGGTTACACATTTGATGGATGGTATTATGGCGATAAAAAATGGAATTCAGCTAAAGATACCTTACAAGAAAGTATTACTTTAGATGCGCATTGGTTACCAATAGAATATCAAATAAATTTAGATGCTAATAGTGAAATAGAATTAGATAATAATATATTAAAGGTTCAATATGATTCACCTTATGATTTACCAATACTGGAAAGAGAAGGTTATGATTTTTTAGGCTGGTATCAAAATGATGAAAAAATCGAAAGTCAAATGATTTATCTTTAACTGCAAAATGGAAGATAAAAACTTTTGTAGTATCATATAAATATTATAATAAAAATGAATTTGAAACACAAGAAGTAGTCTATGGTACAAAATTAACCGAACCGCTTGTGCAAGAAAGAATTGGCTATATTTATAAAGGCTGGTATGTTAATGATCTAAAATGGGATTTTGAAGATGATGTAGTCACTAATAATATGATTATTAATGAAAAATGGCAACCATTATTTGAATTTAAAAAGACTAATGATGAATTGTCTATCGCAAGGTTTTTAATAGATGATCTTACAGAATTAGAAGTACCGGCAATGATAGATGGTTGTGTGGTTACCGAAATTCAATCAGTAGCTTTTAAACATAAAAATAAATTAGAATCAATTATCTTGCCGGATACAATTAAAACAATTGAAGAAGGGGCTTTCATTGAATGTAGTTCTTTAAAATCAATTAAATTACCTAAAGATTTAAAAACAATAAGTTCTTGGTTATTTGATGGTTGTACTTCCCTAACCTCAATCGATATTCCAGAAGGGGTCGAAGTTATTGAACAATATGCCTTTAATATGTGTGAAAATTTAACTAATGTTAATTTACCTAACACGTTATTAAAAATAGAAAATAATGTTTTTGATGGATGTAAAAATTTAAAAGAAATAGTTTTACCAAATAAATTAGAAACTTTAAGTGAAATGGCTTTATACAGAACCTATTTTGATAATCTAATTATTCCAGCTAGTGTTGTTAATATTGGTGCAAAAGCTATTGGCTTAAATAATAAAGATGCTATTATTTATTGTGAAAGAGAAGAAAAACCAGAAGGCTGGGCAGAAAATTGGTGTGCTTTTAATAGAATAGTCGTTTGGAATTATAAACAAGATTAGATAGCTTATTGTTTTTAATATTTCATTTATTTACTCTATTTTCCTTATGCAATATCATTGAAAAAGTAAGTCAATAATGATATAATATAGAGGCTATAAAGAATAGCTATCACATTATTCCGCTGTAACCTTAAGAGATGATGGTTAGTATGAATTTTGGGTGAATAATAAAGGAGTGTATAAACATGAGTAAATTACTTGAAGCGGTTACTAATGAATATCTAAAAAATGATGTTCCAGAATTCCGTGCTGGTGATACAGTTAGAGTACACGTAAGAATTAAAGAAGGCGACAAGGAAAGAATCCAAGTATTCGAAGGCCTAGTTATCGGTCGTAATGGTGGTGGAATTAGCGCAACTTATACAGTTCGTAAAATCTCTTCCGGTGTTGGTGTTGAAAGAACATTCCCTGTTCATAGTCCACTTGTTGCTAAAATTGAAGTTACACGTCGTGGTGTTGTACGTCGTGCTAAAATCAATTATGTACGTAATCTTTCTGCAAAACAATCTCGTATTCAAGAAAGAAGAGACTAATCACAAAAAAATGACTGTTTTATTAAACAGTCTTTTTTTATGAAAACAAAATGTAAAAAATATGAAAAATTTAAAAAATTTTCATAAAAACATTTGCAAAAAGATTTAAAGTATGATATAATACTATCGTATTTGTAGGAAAGGAATAAAAATTTAAGGGAAAGGAGAAAAATAATGAAAATCGATAGCAAAATGAATAATCAGACAACGATTATGGAAGTAGCTCTTGCGGCTGGTGTAAGTTTAGCTACCGTATCGAGAGTTACTAATCATCCTGAAAAAGTAAAAAAAGAAACGAGAGAAAAAATTGAAAGAATTATTAAAGAAAAAGGCTATAAACCTAATCTAAATGCTAAATCCTTAGCTAGCTCGAAATCAACAACGGTTGCGGTAGTTGTTCCTGAACTTGCTCGTTCATCAATCGGCGGCATGGTTGATGGTATTGCAGCTTGTGCACAAAAAAGAAATTATCTACTTCGTTTATTTGTTCATCATGCTGGTGACGCAAATGAAGAAAATGAAGAAGAATTCTGGAGTACTATTTTATCCAGCGTAGTTGATGGTATCTTATTTGTTGATGATGAAATCAACCAAGAAAAGATTGATTTAATTAAAAAGAGCTATGCTCCAGTTGTATTAACTAGTGTTGAATGTAACGATGAAGAAGTTCCAAGTGTTTCTATTAATTATTTTAAAGCTGTATATGAAATAACTAAAGAAATGATTAGTCGTGGTAATAAGAAGATTTGGATTATCTCAACTGTTCGTAAATATTTAGTTAATGATTTAAAAATTAATGGTTATAAGAAAGCTATGGAAGAAGCTGGACTTACTCCAGAAGTAAAATATGTTCCAGGTAATCCAGAACTTAATTCCACTATCTTTAAAGAAATGTTTGAACAAGATCATCCAGAAGTAGCAATTGTTGTTCGTGATTCTATCGCAACTTCTCTTGTTAATGCGGTTGTCAATAGTGGTTTAAAAGTACCTGATGATGTTCAAGTAATTGGTTGTCAAAATGCCCGTTATTCTGAATTATCACGTCCATCTTTAACTTGTATTAATACGCCTATCTTTGATTTAGGAGAAGCAGCGATGGATTTATTGATGGAATTAATTGATGCTAATCAATCAGAAGAACCAGTTAATATTGATGTTAAGAAATATGTTGATTACAACATTGTATGGAGAGAATCCACAAAGTAGTTTTATAGATAGAAATGTAGAGATTATTCGGTTGGTGAAAGAATAACTTGGCTATAAAATGAATTACACGGTACGCAAGAATAAAAAAGTCTTGCTTCATAAATTATTTTGAGTGCTTAATATAATTATTTTTAATAAGCTATATTAAGAATTAAGGTGGTACCGCGGAAGCAATTTCGTCCTTAAAGTTAATACTTTAAGGGCGTTTTTATTTATTTAGAAAAGAGGAAAAGGAAATGACATTATATGAAGAATTAGAATATAGAGGTTTAGTATATAATATAACTGATGAAAGTGTAATAGATAAAATAAATGGCGGAAACGAAACATTCTATTTAGGTACTGATCCAACTGGCGATAGTTTACATGTTGGCCATTTATTAGTCTTTATCCTAGCTAAAAGATTAGAAAAAGCTGGACACCATCCTATTCTCTTAATTGGAGGAGGTACTGGCTTTATCGGTGATCCTAAACCAACTGCTGAAAGAAAGATGTTAACTAAAGAACAAATTAATCATAATGCGGAATGCTTATATGCACAAGTTAAAAATCTTTTTAATTGTGAAATGGTTAATAATTATGATTGGATTGGCAAACTTGATTTAATTACCTTCCTTCGTGATTATGGTAAATTATTCAATGTTAATTATATGATTAATAAAGAAACAGTTAAATCAAGATTGGATAGTGGTATTTCTTATACTGAATTCACATATCAAATTTTACAAGCTTTAGATTTTGAACATTTATTTAAAGAAAAAGGTGTTACCTTACAAATTGGTGGTCAAGATCAATGGGGTAATATTACTAGTGGCTTAGAATTAATTCGTAAATTACATGGTACAGAAGTATTTGCTGGAGGGTTTACAGCACCACTCTTCATGAAGAGTGATGGTACAAAATTTGGCAAATCAGAATCTGGTACAGTATGGCTTGATCCAAAGAAAACTTCACCTTATGCTTTCTATCAATTTTGGTTAAATACACCAGATGCTGATGTTATTAAAGAATTAAAACAATTCACTTTCTTAACAAAAGAAGAAATTGAAGAAATCGAATTAAGCTTTAAAGAAAGTCCACATTTAAGAGTAGCCCAAAAAGCTCTCGCAAAAGAAATGACAATTATGATTCATGGCGATGCTGCTTACGAACAAGCTTTAAGAGTTTCAGAATCTTTATTTAGTGGTAATATCAAAGACTTAAGTAGTGAAGAAATCAGAATGGGCTTTGAAGGCTTACCTACTGCGGAAGTAGACAGTGAAATTGGTCTTATTAATGCTTTAACTTTAGTTGGCGCTAGTAAATCAAATCGTGAAGCTCGTGATTTTATTAATGGTGGTGGCGTTATGATTAATGGAGAAATCGTTAAAGATCTAAATAAGGTCTTAACTAAAGATGATTGTATTTGTGATAATTTATTAATCATAAGACGTGGAAAGAAGAATTATTATGTTATTAAATTCAAATAATATTAAAGAAAAAATTGAAGAAATTTTAAATGATGCCGTTCGTGATGGAGCTTTTCCCGGTGCTACCTATGCTTTTATCACTAAAGATAAAATCTATAGTGGTTATGTAGGATATCAAGAATTATATCCTGAAAAAAAAGAAAATAAAATTGACACCATTTATGATATGGCATCATTAACAAAAGTAGTATGTACTACTACTTGTATCATGCAATTATTAGAACAAGGCAAGATTCGTTTATTTGATAAAATAAATTATTACCTACCTAATTTCAAACATGATGAATTAACAATTTGGCATTTAATGACTCATTGTTCAGGACTACCAGAAGGAGTACCAGGTAGAAAAGATATAGCTAAAGAAAAAGATATATGGGATAAAATTTATCAAGTTGAATTAATGTTCAAGCCAGGTAGTAAAATTGTTTATTCCGATATTAATTTTATAATTCTTGGTAAAATTGTCGAAATCGTTAGTGGCTTAAAATTAAATGATTATGCGAAAAAGAATATCTTTGAACCCCTTAAAATGGTTGATACAGGATATCTTCCAAACGATAAAGAACGTTGTGCTGCTACTGAATATCGTGATGATGAAAGTTATCATGGTTATGTTAAAGGCTATGTGCATGATGAAACAAGCTTTGCGTTAGGAGGAGTGGCTGGTCATGCCGGATTATTCTCAACAGTAATGGATGCCAGCCGTTTTATCAAAATGATTTTAAATAATGGTACTTTAGATGGTCAAGAAATCATAAGTAAACAAACCGTTGATTTAATGTTTAAACGTCAAATATCTGAATTCGATAGTATTGGTGTAATCCCTGTCAAAGCTCGTAATCTAGGTTGGCAAGCTCATGAAACTTTCTCGAATGCCGGAGATTATATATCCGATAATTCAATTCTTCATACTGGTTTTACTGGTACTAATATTTGGATTGATCGAGATCGAAATTTAGGTTTTGTTCTTTTATCAAATCGTGTTCATCCAACTAGAAATAATACTAAGCATATGCGTGTTAGAGCATGTCTAGCCAATATGATTTTAGCTAATTGGCAAGATTAAAGCATTATATTTGAAATAATAATACATTTGTAATACAATAGTATTGCAAATGTATTTTTAAATAGAGAGGTAAACATGGGAGATAAAAAATTAATTATACATTCTAAACCCTATAAGGGTGACTCGTCTCTTGTATCAATTAGATTAAATAATGATTTATTAAGTAAAATTGATAAAATATCTAACGATACAGGAAGAACAAGAACAGAAATAATTGTTACTTGTTTAGAATTTGCAGTAGAAAATATAGAAATTGAGGTAAGTGAATAATGTCAGAATTAATTAAATGTCCAGATTGTGGTTGTGAAATTAGCGTTTCATCAAATAGCACATTTATTGAATGCCCTATTTGTAAAAAACGTGTTGATGTAGGTGCTGCTCTTAGCAAAAAAGCGATGGAAAAGAAAGGCCTTATATCAGTAATTAAATATGAAGGACCAAATGATGTCTTTATTTGGAAACATCCAATTGAAGATTTCAATACTGGATCCCAACTTATTGTCCATGAATCACAAGAAGCTATTTTCTTTAAAGATGGAAAAGCTTTAGATTTATTTGGTCCTGGTCGTTATACACTTGAAACACAAAACATCCCATTATTAAAAGAATTATATAAGATTCCAACTGGCAAAGAAACAATTTTCCATACGGAAATTTATTATATAAATTTAGTAACGCAAATGGGAATCAAATGGGGTACCGATTCCAAAGTAAGAATGTTTGATCCAATTTCTGGTTTACATCTAGAATTAGGAGCTTCTGGTGAATTTAATTTAAGAGTAGAAAATTCTCGTAAATTATTAGTTAAACTTGTTGGTACAGCGAATGGTTTAAATCAATCAGAAATTTTAGGTAATGATTTTAGTACTAAAACAATGAATAGTAAATTCAAAGCTTTAGTAATAAATAAAGTTAAAACTTTTTTAGCTAAAACAATTAGAGAAAATGATATTAATATTCTAGAAGTTGATGAATATTTAGAAGATTTATCAATCATCATTAAAGAAAAGATTAATCTAGCTTTAGCTGATTATGGTTTAATAATGCCAGAATTCTATATTACAACTATTGTTACACCTGATGATGATCCTAATTTCATTCGTCTAAAACAGCAATATGCGGAAAGGTATTTAAGAGTTCAACAAGAAAGAATTCTTAAAGCAGAAGCCGAAGCAAAACAAGAAAGAAAGATTGTCGAAGCCCAAACAGGAGCTCAAGAACAACTTATTGCCGCTCAAGCTGAAGCACAAGCTTATAAGATGAAAGCAGAAGCAGAAGCCGCAGAAATGAGAATGAAAGGTTACACATATCAACAAGAAACGCAAAGAAGAGTTGCGGAAGCAGCTGCATCAAATACAGGTGGTGGTTCTGCTTCAACAGTTGGAGCTGTTAATTCTATGGTAGGTGTTGGCGTAGGTGTTGGCGTAATGAGTGAAGTAGTAAATCAAGTTAAAGGCGCAATGTCTAATACTGCATCACAAGGAATTGAAGCAGGAAAAGAAGTAGTTAGTAATGTAAATAATGATGAATGGGAATGCCCTAACTGTCATGTCAAACTTACTACACCATTCTGTCCAAATTGTGGAACACCTAAACAACAAATAGAAAAGAATAATGATAGCTGGGATTGCAGTTGTGGTAATAAAGGAATAACAACATTATTCTGTCCATTATGTGGTAAGAAGAAAGGAGAATAATAATGAAAAATTTATTAAGAACTTCTTTATCAATAGTTTTATTATTGTTAGCTTATACACTTTGTTATTTCTTGATTCCAGTTGTTCAACAAAATAAAACAGTTTTTGCATTAAATTATGTTTTTGCCGCAATAGCTTTCTTATTTCAAATTTATGTTTTCTATTTAGTATTCTTTAAAAATGAAACATTAAAAAGCAAAGTATATGGATTACCAATTTTAAAAGTAAGTATTATTTATTTAATAATTTCGCTTCTTTATAATCTTGCTATCTTTATCTTAAATATTTATTATAATATTCCAACTATTTTAAGTATTATAGTTCCAATTATCTTTATTGTTTTTGTTCTAATTGGTATCTTTATCACAACTGGTGTTAAAGAAGAAGTCGAAAGACAAGATGAAAAATTAAATGTAACAACATCCTTAATGGATAATTTAAAAAATGATTTTAAAGTATTCATGGCTAGTTACGATTATCAACCTTTACAAAAGAAAATAAATGATTTATATGAATTAGTTATTTATTCTGATCCAGTATCTGATGATAAATTAATAGACATTGAAGATGAAATTAACAAAACATATTTAATGTTGAAAAATGCTTATAATACAGGTGATTATAATTTATTTGAACAATATATAGAACAATTACAAAAACTTGTTAATGAGAGAAATATTATTTGTAAAATGAACAAATAAGGGGTAAGAATTTATGCCACAAATAAAATGTAAAATGTGTGGAGGATTAATCCAATTAGTGGATAATCAGAGTGTTTGTGAATGTGAATTTTGTGGCACAACACAAACAGTTCCTAAGATAAAAGATAATGATAAATTAATGACATTACATAATCGTGCTAATAATTTAAGATTACGTAATGAATTTGATAAAGCGTTATTAACATATGAAAATATTATTTCGGAAAATCCTAAGGATAGTGAAGCCCATTGGGGAATTGTATTATGTCGATATGGTATTGAATATGTAGATGATCCAAAGACGGGAAAGAAAATACCTACTTGTCATCGAACTCAATCAACACCAATCTTTGAAGATTATGATTACAAACAAGCTATCGAATGTGCTGATGTCATAGCGAGAAATCTTTATCAAGAAGAAGCTGAAGTAATTAATAATATTCAAAAAGGAATATTAGCGATATCAGTAAATGAAGAGCCATATGATATTTTTATTTGTTATAAAGAAAATGATGAGAACGGGAAAAGAACAAGAGATTCAGTAATCGCTCAAGATATATATCAAGAATTAACAAAAAATAAATATCGAGTATTCTTTTCAAGAATAAGTTTGGAATCAAAGCTAGGATCACAATATGAACCATATATCTATGCCGCTTTAAAATCATCAAAAGTAATGTTAGTAATAGGAACAAAACCAGAATATTATGAAGCAGTATGGGTAAAGAATGAGTGGTCAAGATATTTAAGTTTTTTAAAGAACGATGAAAAGAAATATATCATACCATGTTATAAAGACATGGATGCGTATGAACTTCCAGAAGAATTATTATCATTTCAAGCTCAAGATTTAAATAAATTAGGCTTCTTACAAGATTTACTTCGAGGAATAGATAAAATATTCAATCGAAATAAAAAAGAAGAAATCACAAACTTTGAAGGTGTAGATACTGAAACCTTAAAAACAATCAATTCGATGTTGAAAAGAGTAGAGATTTTAATCGAAGATGAAGATAATAAAAAAGCAATGCGTTTATTAGATGAAATTTTATCGATTGATCCTGAATGTACAAAAGCATATTTATTATATGTTATAGTTGAATGTGATTGTAAAAAATTGAATGATCTATATTATACAAATGAAGACTTAAGCTCAAATCGAAAATTCTTAAGAACTTTAAGATATGCAGATCCCGAACTTAAAGCAAAATTAGAAGATATTCAAAAAGAAAATTCAATTCATACAAATTTAAATGATATCTACAATAAACTTAACGATTTTACTGAAAATCATCACGTCTATATTGATGAACTTAATGCATTATATACTCGATTCAGAAATCTTGAAAAATCAAATAAGTATCAAAAGTTAGAAAATAATTGTGTTGGTTCCTTCAATTATTACTATAAATATCTTGCAAAAATAGATTATAATTCTGGTAACTATTCTAATGCTTTAGAATATTTATCGCGTTGTAATGATGATGAATCAAAAAAATTAGAACAAGAAGTTAAAGAAAAACTAAAAGATAAACAAAAGATTTATTATGAAAATGGGGTCAAAGCTTATAATGCTCATAATTGGGAATTTGCATTAAAATACTTAGAAAAAGTATTTGATATTAAAAAAGCCGAAGAAATGAGAGATATATGCAAAAAAAATATAGTTACTGATAAAATAACAAAACTAGCAGATAACTGTAAAAAAGCCTTAGGCAAGTCTGAATTGTCATTTAAGAAAAAGACACTTGAAGGTATTAATTCAATAACGCGTGAAGAAAGAATTATTATAAATAAAGATGAAGAATTACAAAAAAAATTAATTGAGATTGATAATTCTAAAGAAACATTAGAAAATATGACTAATGAATTAATACTATCCTCTGAAGATTTAAAACAAAAAATACATGTTGGTTTAATTTCAGCAGGAATTATATTTCTTATTTTGGTAGCATTAATATTAGTAATTGTTTATGTATCTTAAGGGGTAAGAATTTATGCCACAAATAAAATGTAAAATGTGTGGAGGATTAATC
>CAMODB010000005.1 GCA_946611195.1 uncultured Bacillota bacterium | reverse complement strand
TTATCTCATTTATCAATTTGATATGTATCTAAGAATCAAAATAAAAGGTGATAATAAAATATTATTAATAATTTTAATTCTTTTATCTTTTATTTTATTCCCGATATCAATTCTAATAAGTTTATTCTTAAATTTAATAAATTATAATTATTTAAAAAACTTTATCTAAATATTTAAATTAATATAGTTGTAAAAGAGAAGGCTTTTACAACTTTTTTCATTTATTATCTTTTTTAAATTGAATTGTGGTATAATATTATGTAAAATGAGGTGATGTTTTTTGATTTCCCGTTATGAAAGAAAAATAATGAAAGATCTCTTTAGTGAACAACATAAATATGAAAATATGTTGAAAGTAGAAATTGCGGTTGTGCATTACTATACAACAATAAAGGAAATACCAGAAGAAGATTATTTAAAAATAAAAAATAATGCTACATTCACACTTTCCCGCATTCATGAAATCGAAGAAATTACTAAACATGATGTGATTGCTTTTACACGTTGTTTATCGGAATCATTGGGTGAAGAAAAGAAATGGATTCATTATGGTCTAACTAGTACTGATGTTGTAGATACGGCCCAAAGTTTAACTTTAAAAGAAGCTAATGAAGTAATTGAAAAAGATTTAGATAATTTTATTAAAGTCTTAAAAGATTTAGCTCTTAAATATAAATACACACCTTGTATTGGACGTACTCATGGTATCCATGCGGAAATAACTAGCTTTGGTTTAAAAATAGCTAAATTCTATGCGGAAATGTTAAGAAATAAAGAACGTTTTATAGCTGCCCGCAAAAGAATAGAAGTAGGTAAATTAAGTGGAGCAGTTGGTAATTTTGCGAACACGGATAGTAAAGTCGAAGAATTTGTCTGTCAAGAATTAGGCCTTGATGTTTGTTTAATATCGACTCAAGTCCTACCAAGAGATTTACATATTGAATATATCTATTCTTTAGCCCAAATAGCTAATACTCTAAATCTTATCGCAACCGAAATTAGATCACTTTCGAGAACCGAAATAGCAGAAGTTCAAGAAGCTTTTACACCAGGTCAAAAAGGTTCTTCCGCAATGCCTCATAAGAAAAATCCCATTTCAAGCGAAAATATTTGTGGCCTTTCTCGTGTAGTTAAAGCTTATGTTAATGTCGCCTTTGATAATAATGCTTTATGGCATGAAAGAGATATTTCTCATTCATCAAGTGAAAGAATTATTTTAGCTGATTCTGCAACCTTAGTTGATTATATGTTAAATCGTTATGAAAAAGTATTATCAACTTTAGTTGTTAATGAAAAGAAAATGTTGGATAATATTTATTTAACCAAAGGAATTATCTTTTCAGGACGGGTTTTAAATAAACTTTTAAAGAAAGTAAATTCAAGAGAAGTAGCTTATGATTTAATTCAAGAATTAACATTTAAAGCTTATAATGAACAAATTAATTTTAAGACTTTACTTCTTGATTCAATTGATATTAGAAAATATTTAACAGAAAACGAAATTGAAGAATGTTTTACAATAGATTATTATATGAAAAATATCGACGTTATATATAAACGTCTTGCTTTATAGGAGGATAATATGACAAAAGCAGTAGTAGTTGTAGGTACCCAATGGGGTGATGAAGGTAAAGGTAAAGTTACCGATTACCTAAGTCAAAATGCAGACATTGTTGTCCGTTATCAAGGAGGTGACAATGCAGGTCACTCTATTGAATTCGATGGTAACAGATATGCTTTACATATTATTCCCAGCGGCATCTTTGATAAAAAAAGAATGAATGTTTTAGGAAATGGTGTTGTTTTTAATCCAAAAAGCTTTGTGAAAGAAATCAAAGAATTAAGAGAAAAAGGTTTTGAAATAACTAATTTATATATCTCTAATCGTGCTCATGTAATATTCGATTATAATCTTGTACTTGATGGATTATATGAAGAAGAATTAGGTAAAAATAAAATTGGTACTACTAAAAAAGGTATTGGTCCAACTTATACTGATAAAGTAGCACGTCGTGGTATAAGAGTAGCTGATTTTGTATCTAGTGATTTTGAAACTATTTATCGTGATAAATTAGAACTTAAAAATAAAGAAATTCTTCGTCTTGGTGGTGAAGCAATCGATGTTGAAAAATCAGTAAAAGAATACAAAGAATTAGCTGATATCGTTCGTCCCTTTGTTATCGATACTATTTATTATTTAAATAGTGAATATCAAAAAGGTAAAAAGATACTATTTGAAGGAGCACAAGGAGCTTTACTTGATGTTGATTTTGGTACTTATCCATTTGTAACTAGTTCAAATACTACTGGTAGTGGTGTATCAAATGGTAGTGGTATTGGTCCAACTAAGATTGGGGAGATCGTAGGAGTTGTTAAAGCTTATTCAACAAGAGTTGGTAGTGGCGCTTTCCCAACGGAATTTGAAGATGAAATTAGTCATTATATCCGTGAAACTGCTCATGAATATGGAGTAACAACCAAACGACCTCGTCGTATTGGCTGGTTAGATGGCGTAATCTTAAGATATTCTTGTATGATTAATGGCTTAACTAGCTTATCAATTATGTTACTTGATATTTTAACTGGTATTAAAGAATTAAAGATTTGTACATCTTATAATCTTGATGGTAAAGAAATCTTTGAACTTCCAGCCCGTAGTAGTGAATGGGAAAGATGTCAACCTAATTATATAACTCTACCTGGTTGGAGTGAAGATATAACTAAATGTCAATCCTTTGATGAATTACCACTTAATGCGAAAAACTATGTTAAAAAGATTTCCGAAATTTGTGGGGTTGAAGTTGGTATCGTTTCTGTTGGTGCTGATCGTAAATCAACATTTGTGTTAAAAGACTATTTTAAATAAGTGAGGGAGTATTTAAAAGTGAATATTAAATATGATTGTATTTTAGTAGGGGCTGGTCCAACTGGTATTTATGCCGCTTACGAACTTGCACATAAAAACCCTAATCTAAAATTATTATTGATTGATAAAGGTAAAGATATTTACAATCGTCGTTGTCCAATTCTGGAAAAGAAAATTGAAAAATGTCCAGTCGATAAAAATGGTTATGTTGGCTGTAAACCATCCTGCGCTATGACTACTGGCTTTGGTGGTAGTGGAGCTTATTCCGATGGTAAATTCAATATCACTAGTGAATTTGGTGGTTGGATGACTGATTATCTTGATGAAGAAGAAGTAATTGAACTTATCAAATATGTGGACTCTATTAATTTAAAACATGGAGCCCCACAAGAAATAACTGATCCCAATACGAAAGAAGTATATGAAATTGAAAAGAAAGGTATTGCGGTGGGACTAAAGCTTTTACGTAGCCATGTTCGTCATTTAGGTACCGAAATCAATTTAAAAGTTCTTGCGTCAATCTATGAAGAATTAAAGAGTAATGTTGATTATTTATTCACCAGTGAAGTAGAAGATTTAATTATTGAAAATAATCAAGTCAAAGGTGTTAAAATTAAAAATGGTGAAGTCTATTATGGTGATTATGTCCTTCTTGGTGTTGGTCGTAATGGTAGTGAATGGTTAACGGAAACACTAAAGAAATATGATGTTAAATTTACTGGCAATCGTGTTGATTTAGGAGTAAGAGTGGAAACCAATAATATCGTTATGGATGAAATCAATAAGAATCTTTATGAAGGTAAATTCATCTATACAACATCAGTTGGTACCGTTGTTAGAACTTTCTGTTCTAATCCTAGTGGACATGTCGTTGTTGAAAATCATCATGGTGTTACTTTATGTAATGGTCATTCTTTTAATGATTCACGTTTAGGATCAGATAATACTAATTTTGCGCTCCTTGTTTCCCAAGAATTTGATCAACCATTTAATGATCCCAATGCTTATGCCTATGAAATAGGATCACTAGCTAATAAATTAGCTGGTGGAGGCGTAATTGTTCAAAAATATGGTGATATTAAAAAAGGCCGTCGTAGTACCCAAAAACGAATTCAAGAAGGCTTTGTAAAACCAACTTTAAAAGAAGCAGTTCCCGGAGACTTGGGCTTAGTACTTCCTTATAATTTCATGTTATCTTTAATTGAAATGATTGAAGCTTTAAATTATGTCTCTCCTGGTATCGCAAGCGACCATACCCTTTTCTATGGGGTCGAAGCTAAATTCTATTCTGATCGTCCAATGGTTGATAAGAATTTTGAAACAACTATCAAGAATCTTTTCGTAGGTGGTGATGGAGCTGGTATTACGCGTGGTCTTGCTCAAGCCGGAGCTAATGGGGTTAAAATAGCTCGCGAAATCTTAAATAGAATAAATAAATAAGAAAGGAAAAAGTTCATGAAGATCAGTAATGATATTAAAAAAATCTTAATTAACGAGAATGATTTGAATCAAAGAATTAATGAATTAGCTGTTTCCTTAACCAATGAATATAATGATAAAAATCCGATAATTCTATCTTTACTTAAAGGCAGTGTTCCCTTTACAAGTGAACTAAGTAAAAGATTAGATTTTCCTTTAGAATTTGATTATATGAAACCATCAAGCTATGTAGGAACTAAATCAAGTGGTGAAGTACAAATTCAAATCAAACCAACCCTTGATCTTAAGAACCGTCATGTTTTAGTTGTTGAAGATATTATCGATACTGGTCGAACTTTATATATAGTAAAAGAATTATTAAAAACTGTTTATCATGTAAAAAGCGTTAAGATTGTCGCCCTACTTGATAAAAAAGAAATGCGGGTTTGTGATATAGATCCAGACTTTACGGGCTTTTTAATTCCTAATGAATTTGTAGTCGGCTTTGGTCTTGATTATAATGAACAATACCGTAATCTTCCTTATATTGGAGTTCTTAAAGAAGAAATCTATCAAAAATAAGAAAAGGAGATTTGAGAAATGAATGAGTTATTGGAATATTTTAATGAATTAAATGATCTTGATTATTTTAAGAAAAAAATTCGTGTTTATGGCTATAAGAAAAGTTATAATTATAACTTTGTCGAAGGTTTAACGCCTTATCTATTTGAATCACTTAATATCAAAAATAAAATAGCTAAAGAAACTAATGAAAATCGTCCAGGAAAAATAGAAGAAAAAAAATATATTACCATTCATGATACAGGTGATACTCTTCCTGGTCATGGTTCAAAATTCTGGGCTGATGCGGTATACAATGAATTCATTAAAGAAACTAATCAAAAATATGCGTGTAGTTATCAATATGTAGTTGGTAATGAAGGTATTTATCATATGATACCGGATAATGAAATAGCTTGGCATGCTGGTGATTCGACAAAGGTTAGTTATAATTTATATGATACAGGAGTAGGTATTCATCATCATCATGATATTGATATTACTACTGATGGCTATTTTTCTATTGGCGGTATTAAATCTAATATTATGGCTCCGAGAGGAGAAAATGACAAAATCTTAACTAAAGATGATATCAATGATCAAGGCTTAACTTTAGTTAAAGGAGAAAATAATTATTTACTTGGTGAAGTATATTATAACGAAACATATCAAAAGATCTGTAATCGTGGTGGCAATAATAATTCTATCGGTATTGAAATTAGTATGGCAAAAGGCGAAAACCTCTTTGTAAATCTTGCTCGTTGTGCAAAACTTGTCGTAAAACTTTTAAAAGAAAATAAATTATTAATGTCCGATATTAAACAACATCATTTCTTTAGTGGAAAGAATTGTCCGCAAACTTTAAGAGAAAATGAATTATGGGATTATTTTTTACACTTAATTGATGTTGAAGCTATCGTTGATTCATATCTATCTGATGGCTATAAATTAAGTATAGAAACGAAATGTGAATATGTTAATGAAAATGGTAGTATTGATAAATTACCTGGTGCGGTAAGAGGAATTGAATATATCGTTACAACGGAATATCAAGGTAAAAAAGAAACCGCCCTCTTTGTTAAATTAATATAGAAAAGAGAAATAAATTATGTTAGATATTAAATTTGTAAGAGAAAATCCGGAAATAGTAAAACAAAATATTCGTAATAAATTCCAGGATCATAAATTAGTTTTAGTTGATGAAGTAATTGAACTTGATAAAAGAATCAGAAGCTTAAAAGCAGAAGGTGATACCCTTCGTACTCGTAAGAATGAAGCCAGCAAAGAAATTGGCTTATGTATGAGAGAAAAAAGAATAAATGATGCCGAAAAATTAAAAGAAGAAGTTAAAAACATCAACGAAAAATTACCAGAAATTGAAAAAGAAGAAGAAGAATTATCAATTAAATTAAGAGAAAAAATGTTAGTTATTCCTAATATTATTGATAAGAGTGTACCAATTGGTAAAGATGATACAGAAAATAAAGAAATCGAAAGATTTGGTGAACCAGTAGTACCAAATTATGAAATCCCTTATCATGCGGATATCATTGACCGCTTTAATGGCTTAGATAAAGAATCAAGTGGCCGTACTAGTGGTAATGGTTTCTATTATTTAATGGGTGATATTGCGAGACTTCATTCCGCAATGTTATCTTACGCCAGAGACTTTATGATCAATAAAGGCTTCACTTATTGTATTCCTCCTTTTATGATTCATTCGGATGTCGTTAATGGCGTAATGAGCTTTGAAGAAATGGGTGCTATGATGTATAAGATTGAAAATGAAGATTTATTCTTAATCGGTACATCTGAACATTCCATGATTGGTAAGTTCAAAGGACAAATCATCAAAGAAGAAGATTTACCTTTAACTCTAACTTCTTATTCACCATGTTTTAGAAAAGAAGTAGGTGCTCATGGTTTAGAAGAAAGAGGTTTATACCGTGTTCATCAATTCGAAAAACAAGAAATGGTGGTCATTTGTAAACCAGAAGATTCTTTTACTTGGTACAATAAAATGTGGAGTTATACTGTAGAATTCTTCCGTAGTCTTGATATACCAGTAAGAACTTTAGAATGCTGTAGTGGTGATTTAGCCGATCTTAAAGTAAAGAGTTGTGATGTTGAAGCTTGGAGTCCAAGACAAAAGAAATATTTTGAAGTAGGTTCTTGTTCAACCCTTGGTGATGCGCAAGCAAGACGTTTATCTATTAGAACTAAAGGTGAAAATGGTACATATCTAACACATACTTTAAATAATACTGTTTTAGCTTCACCTCGTGGTTTAATAGCTTTCCTTGAAAATAATTATCAAGAAGATGGGTCTGTTTTAATTCCTAAAGTTCTTCAACCATATATGGGTGGCATGACTAAACTTACGCCAAAGAAATAATATGAAAGATAATCTTGATTATAAAGAAAAGAAAAGACAAGCCCAATTTATAAAAGAATTAAAAACATATCAAGTAAATGATGAAATCAATTTACTTGATTTTCTTCTTAAAACCTTAAATAAAGAATCAAGAAATAACGTTAAAAAGATTCTTTCTTCCAAATGCGTTCTTGTAAATGGACTTTTAGTTACCCAATTTGATTACCCTTTGGTTAAAAAAGATTTAGTCTATATCAGTAAAAGACCAATCCTTAATCAAGAAGTAGTAAAGACAAAAGAAACCAAACATAAAGAAAATTCTAAATTAGATATAATATATGAAGATGATGAATTCTTAGTTATTAATAAACCAGCAGGATTACTTTCTATTGAATCAGATAATGAAAAAAGTAAAACAGCTTATCAAGAAGCTTTAAAATATTTAATGGCTAAAGATAAACATAATCGTTGTTTTCAAGTACATCGCCTTGATAAATTAACATCAGGAGTTTTAATCTTTGTTAAAACATTAGAATTAAAAAACCTTCTAATTAAAAATTGGAATACTTTAGTTAAAATAAGAGAATATTATGCGGTGATTGAAGGTAAACTTGATAAAAAACAAGACCGAATAATAAAATATCTAAAAAAAGATCAAAATAATTTAATGTATGATACGCATAATGAAAAACTTGGTGAAAAAGCAATAACTAATTATGAAGTAATCAAAGAAAATAAAAAATATTCTTTAGTTAAATGCTTAATCGAAACTGGTAAAAAGAATCAAATCAGAGTAACATTTAGTGATTTAAAACATCCTATTCTTGGTGATGATAAATATGGTGAAGCTGATAATCCTATTAATAGATTATGTTTACATGCGTCAAAATTAAAAATCAAACATCCTATTAAAGGTACTTATTTAACTTTTAGCACAAAAATTCCTCATGAATTTTATAAATTATTGGAGGCAAAATGAAAAAATATAAATATGGTATTTACGGTAAACGCCATCAAATAAATAGAATTATTATAACTACAATCTATTTTATTTTAGCTTTTGTAATAGGTGTATTATTTGGTTTAAAAATTATTAACGTTGGTATTTTCATTTTATTATTATCAATTCTCTTATTATTAGGCTCTTTAACTTTGATTGTTATTGATCCATTAGTACGTCTTAATTTTAAATTATCAAAAACTGGTGATACTCTGCAATATATTGCTTCTTTAGATGAAATATTAAAAGAAGATCGTATTGGTGATGATACAAGAAGTTTTGTAATGTTACATAAAGTAAATACATTATATCTAGAAGATTTAGATGAAGCTTATGAAATCTTAAAAGATATAAAAATGCCATTTAATAGAATTGCTTTTAATTATTATTATGAAATAAAGGTTTGTTATTATATTAATAAAAAAGATTATGAAACAGCTTTAAAACTCTTAGATGAATGGAAAAAGAAAGATAATAGACATCAAAAGAAAGATAATACACTCAGAAGAATTATTCATTTTAATACTACTAAAGATTTAAATCCTAATCTTAATAAAGAATATATCATTGGTTTAAAACAAAAATGGATTAATATTATTAACCTCTTTAATCAAACTAGATATTATTATAATCGGTTAGATATAATTGATGGTGCTGATAAAATGGTTAAAAAATATGGTGATGAAATCTTAAAAATCATTATAGATAACCAATTATCTTATAAAAGAATTGTTAAGGAAGTTAAAGAAATGGAAACTAATTTAGACATCTAGAATTCTAGATGTCTTTTTTAAATGCAATAATCTTGACAAAATATATCGGACACGATATAATACTGTTGAGGTGATAAGATGGATGATAAAACAAAAGACATTAATGAATATGATATGTTATTATTATGTAATCAAATATGTTTTCCAACTTATGCGGTAAGTAATAAAATCTTAAGACGTTATCAACCATTATTAAAAGAATTAAATTTAACTTATACGCAATATGTTACAATGATGGTAATGTGGGAAAAAGAAAAGGTTAACGAAAAAGATTTAGTCAAAGCTCTTTATTTACAAGCTAATACTTTAACCGATATGCTAAAAAAACTCGAAAAGAAAGGTTACATAAGTATCTGTAAAGACTGCCTTGATAAAAGAAATATTGTCATATCCTTAACTGATGAGGGAAGAAAATTAAAAGAAAAAGCGGTTAATGTACCAAAAACTTTAGCCGAAGAACAATGGCTAACAAAGGAAGAAGTAATAACTTATAAGAAAATCTTACAAAAGTTATTGGATGGCAAGTGGTGTAAATAGGAGGAAAACAAAATGAATATTTATGAATTTGTAGTTAAAGCCCGTAAGGGAGAAAAATTAGATTTAAGTACTTTAAAAGGTAAAGTTCTTTTAATCGTTAATACCGCAACAGGTTGTGGTTTTACCCCTCAATATAAAGGATTAGAAGAATTATATAAAGCGTATCATGAACAAGGTTTAGAAATCTTAGATTTCCCTTGTAATCAATTCGGTCATCAAGCCCCAGGAGAAGATGATGAAATCCATGAATTCTGTACAGCTAAATATCAAACATCTTTTGATCAGCTAGCAAAAATAGAAGTCAATGGGGAAAATGAAGAACCATTATTCACTTTCTTAAAGAGCAAGATTAGTGATGACCTTATTAAAGGTGCTAAAAATAAATTAGTCATGAATGGTGTTAAAAAAATTAGTAAGACTTATCAAAAGAAAGAAGATATCAAATGGAATTTCACGAAATTTTTAGTTGATAAAGAAGGTAATGTTGTAAAACGTTATAGCCCAACTTATAAACCAGAAGATATGGAACAAGATATTAAAGAATTATTATAAAAGAAAAAGGAGAAAAATATGAAAATAAAAGAAATTAATGAAAAAAATTTTAAAGAAGAAGTCTTAAATTCTACCCTTCCTGTTTTAGTTGATTTTAATGCTGATTGGTGTGGACCATGCCAAGCTTTAAAACCAATCCTTGTGGGTATTGCGGAAGAAAGAAATGATTTCAAAATCGTTTCTGTTAATGTCGATGATAATGATGAATTAGCAAGTGATTATGATGTAACATCTATTCCTTGTCTAGTAGTAATCAAAAATGGTAAAGAAGTAAATAGAAGTGTTGGCTTAAGACCTAAGGAAGCAATTATTCAATTAATGGAGGAATAAAAAATGAATGATAATCTTTTTGATATCATCATTATTGGAGCAGGTCCAGCTGGCCTTACTGCCTCCATTTACGCAAGACGAGCATCTAAAGAAGTCTTAGTCTTAGAAGCCTTAAGCTATGGTGGACAAATTATTAATACTTTAGATATTGAAAATTATCCAGCTAATCCTAATATTTCAGGCTTTGAACTTGCAACTAAAATGTATCAACAAGCTAAAAACTTAGGTGCAATCTTTAAGTTTGAGAAAGCAATTGAAATAATTGATAACAATGGCATAAAAGAAGTAAAGACAACTAAACATAGTTATTTTGCGAAAGCTGTTATTATTGCAACCGGATCAGAAAATCGTAAATTAGGTTTAGATGCGGAAGATAAATTAATTGGTCGTGGTATTTCATATTGTGCAACTTGTGATGGTAACTTTTATAAAGATAAAATAGTTGGTGTAGTAGGTGGCGGTAATACCGCAATAGAAGACACCCTCTATCTAGCAAAACTTGTTAAAAAAGTATATCTAATCCATCGCCGAGATAGTTTTCGAGCAGACAATGCTACAATAAAAAAATTAAAAGAAAATAATAATATTGAAATTATATATAATTCGATTGTTACTAAACTTTTATATGATAAGAAATTAACTGGTATTGAAGTAACTAATAAACTTGATCAAAGTGTGAAGAATATTGAATTAGATGGTTTATTTGTTGCGGTAGGACGAATCCCAGAAAATCAAAATTTTGCATCATTAATTAATTTAGATGAAAATGGTTATGTTATCGCAAAAGAAGATTGTCATACTAATTATCCAGGTATCTTTGTAGCTGGGGATAATCGAACCAAAGAACTTCGTCAATTAGTAACCGCAACATCCGATGGAGCTATGGCTGCAACGGAAGCAGTTAAATATCTTAATACGCTTTAAGAAAGAGATTTTATCTCTTTCTTTTTTCTTTTTAAATAAGTTAAAGGAAAAGTTAACAATTAAGTTAGCGATAGCTAACTGATTATCGTGTTATATTCTTTGAAAAAAATCAAAATATTTGATAAAATACATATGTATTATGGGCTAAAGTTTTAAAAGCCCTAATTTGGAGGTTATTATGGCAAAATTACATGATACTGCTGTGAAGCAAATCGAAGAAATCATTGCACGTTACATTGATGAACCAACACCATTAATGTTAATTCTTTCGGACATTCAAAAAGAATATGGCTATATTCCCCTTGAAGTTCAAGAAATCGTTTCGAAGAAAACTGGTATTCCTGTTGCGGAAATCTATGGTGTTGTAACATTCTATTCGTATTTCTCTTTAAATCCAAAAGGAAAATATGTTATTGGATGTTGTTTAGGTACTGCATGTTATGTTAAAGGAGCTCAACAAGTTATTGGCAAATTTGAAGAACTTCTTGATGTTAAACCTGGCTGCACAACTAAAGATGGTTTATTTACTTTAGATGCCTTACGTTGTATCGGTGCTTGTAGTTTAGCACCTGCATTAAAGGTAAATGATAAAGTATATTCAAACGTAAAAGTTGATGAAGTACAAAAGATTATTGATGAATATAAAGGAGCTAAGTAAAAATGATTCAAACTGAAAAAGAATTAAGAACCATTATTGATGAAAGAACTGCTACTTTAAATAACAAATTTGCAAATACTAAAAAAAGAAGTATTTTAGTTTGTGCTGGTACTGGTTGTTTATCTAATGAATCACAAAAGATTTTAGAAGAATTACAAAAAGTAATTAAAGATCGTAAACTTGATGACAAATTCGAAGCTAACATCGTTGGCTGTTTTGGTTTCTGTAGTCAAGGACCTTTCATTAAAATCTATCCTGATGAATTAGTTTATAAAGGTGTTAAAGTAAGTGACGTAGAAGAAATCGTTGATAAGACTCTTGCGAAAGGTGAAATCATCGATCGTTTAATCTATGTTGATCCTGTTACTAAACAAAAAGCTTATAAATTAGAAGAAATGAGCTTCTATAAAAAACAAGTTAAGGTTGCATTACATGGTGTTGGTGTAATCAACCCAGAAAATGTTCAAGAAGCTTTAGGTTATGGTGCATTCCAAGGTTTACTTAGAGCCTTAAGTATGAAACCACAAGAAGTTGTAGATGAAATATTAAAATCAGGTCTTCGTGGTCGTGGTGGTGGTGGATTCCCTACTGGTAGAAAATGGCAATTCGCTCTTAACCAACCTGCTGGTACTAAATATGTAGTATGTAACGGTGATGAAGGTGACCCAGGTGCATTCATGGATAGTGCTCTTCTTGAAGGTAATCCATTTGCAGTAATCGAAGGTATGATGATTGCTGGTTACGCAATAGGTGCTCAAAACGGTTATTTCTATATTCGTGCTGAATATCCTACAGCTGTAAGAAGAATTAAGAATGCTATTAAACAATTAAAAGAAATTGGTTTAATTGGTGATCATATTTTAGGTACTGATTTTAGTTTTGATGTTCATTTAAGACTAGGTGCTGGTGCTTTCGTATGTGGTGAAGAAACTGCTTTACTAAATTCAATTGAAGGTAAACGTGGTATGCCTCGTCCTCGTCCACCATTCCCTGCTGTTAAAGGTTTATGGCAACATCCATCAATCATCAATAACGTTGAAACTTTAGGTACTGTTCCATATGTATTAAGAGAAGGTGCTGATAAATTCATCACTATGGGTACGGAAAAGAGTAAAGGTACTAAAGTATTCGCTCTAGCTGGTAAAGTAAATAACGTTGGTCTAGTAGAAGTACCTATGGGTATTACTTTAAGAGAACTTGTTTATGATATCGGTGGTGGTATCGCAAATGGTAAAAAATTCAAAGCTATTCAAACTGGTGGTCCATCAGGTGGATGTTTAACAGCTGCTGACTTAGATACTCCTATTGATTATGATAACTTAATTGCTAAAGGATCAATGATGGGTTCTGGTGGTGCTATCGTAATGGATGAAGACAACTGTATGGTTGACGTAGCTAAGTTCTATATGGACTTTATCTGTGATGAATCATGTGGTAAATGTTCTCCATGTCGTATCGGTACTAAGAGAATGCTTGAAATTCTAACCAGAATTACTGATGGTAAAGGAACTTTACAAGATTTAGCAGACCTTGAAGAATTAGCAGATGCAACTAAATCTAATTCTATTTGTGGTTTAGGTCAAACAGCTGCTAACCCAATTTTATCAACAATGAAACAATTCAGAAATGAATATGTTGCCCACGTTGTTGATAAGAAATGTCCAGCTCATATTTGTAAGAATTTAATGGAATATGTAATTGATAAAGATAAATGTATTGGTTGTGGTATGTGTGCTCGTAACTGTCCAGTTGAAACTATTCATAAGACAGATTATGTAGCTCCAGGTCATAAACTTCCATCTATGTTTATTGATTCATCTAAATGTGTTAAGTGCGGCATGTGTCAATCTGTATGTAAGTTTGGCGCTGTCAGCAAGAACTAAAGGAGATACTAATTATGGCAAAAGTAAATATTAAAATTGAAGGCGTTCCATATCAAGTAGAAGAAGGCTT
Organism: uncultured Bacillota bacterium; assembly: GCA_946611195.1. Taxonomy (GTDB): domain Bacteria; phylum Bacillota_I; class Bacilli_A; order ML615J-28; family CAG-313; genus UBA1737. The sequence continues at coordinate 41,790 of CAMODB010000005.1, read as the reverse complement.
AACAATCCTTGAAGCTGCAAGAATTTGTGGTTATGAAATCCCAACTCTATGTAGCTATAATCATGGTGAATGTAGCTTAGCATCTTGTCGTGTTTGTTTAGTCGAAGCAACAGGTGCTCGTGGTTTAGTAGCCTCATGTGTATATCCAATTGCAGAAGGAATGGAAATTAGAATTTCCTCACCAAAAGCTGTTCATGCTCGTCGTGTTAGTGTTGAATTATTATTATCAAATCACTCATTCAAATGTCAACAATGTGAAAAGAATGGTCATTGTGAATTACTTCATGTAGCTCAACTTACAGGTGCTAGAGAAGATAAATTTATGGGTGCAAAGACTCCTACTCATTATGATAATGTATCACCATCTATTATTAGAGATACATCTAAATGTGTACTTTGTGGTCGTTGTGTAGCACGTTGTGTTAATGCTCATGGTACTGGTATCTTAGGCTTTGAAAAACGTGGATTTAATACTTATATTGCACCTGCAGAAAATCGTAGTTTCATGGAAAGCCCATGTATCTTATGTGGTCAATGTGTAAATGTTTGTCCTACTGGTGCTTTAATGGAAAAGAGCGAAATCGATAAAGTTGATGAAGCTATGCGTCAAGGTAAATATGTTGTAGTTCAAACAGCTCCAGCTGTTCGTGCTGCTCTTGGTGAAGAATTCGGCTTCCCTGTTGGTACACCTGTTACTGGTAAAATGGTAGCTGCTTTAAAGAGACTTGGTTTCAATAAAGTATATGATACAAACTTCGGTGCCGATTTAACAATCATGGAAGAAGCTAATGAATTACTTGCAAGAATCAAATCAAATGGTGTATTACCAATGATTACTTCATGTTCACCAGGTTGGGTTAATTATGCAGAATATTTCTACCCAGATCAAATAGATCATCTATCAAGTTGTAAATCTCCACACCAAATGCAAGGTGCAATTATTAAATCATATTTTGCACAAGAAAAAGGTCTTGATCCAAAAGATATTTTCGTTGTATCAATTATGCCATGTGTTGCTAAAAAGTTTGAAAAAGAACGTCCAGAAATGGAAGTAAATGGCTTAAGAGATGTTGATGCCGTTTTAACAACAAGAGAGCTTGCAAAATTAATTAAGAGAAGTGGTATTAATTTTGCTAAACTTCCTGATGAAGAATATGATCAAGATTTAATGGGTGATTATACTGGTGCTGGTGTAATCTTCGGTACAACTGGTGGTGTTATGGAAGCAGCATTAAGAACTGCTTATAAAGTACTTACTGGTAAAGAAAGTAACCCTATTGAATTTAAACAAGTACGTGGTATGGAAGGCTTAAAAGAAGCAGATATTAATATCAATGGTACAATTCTTAAAGTTGCTGTTGCATCAGGTATGAGAAATGCTAAAGTCTTATTAGACCAAATTAGAGATGGTAAGAGTCCATATGCCTTTATTGAAATCATGGGATGTCCTGGTGGATGTGTAAACGGTGGTGGTCAACCATATATCAAACCTTCACTAATGCCAAATGAAGATTTAGATATTATTGATACATATCGTCAAAAGAGAGCTAATGCCTTATATTCAGAAGACGAAAGACAAGTTCTACGTCAATCACATAATAACCCTCAAATTATTGAATTATATAACAAATTCTTAGGCGAACCTAACTCTCATAAAGCACATGAATTATTACATACTCATTACAATAAAGATAGAGTACAATTCCCAGAAAAATAATTCTATATAATAAATAAATTATCCTCCATTTTTGTAATGGAGGATTTTTATCATTTATTGAAATAAATGTACTTACATAATAATAATAATAATATGATATAATCTAATTGATGGAGGAATAGAATATGAAAAAAATTTTGATAGTATTTTTGTTGAGTTTTATATTATTTACTTTTTCTTGTAAAAAACAAGAAGAAAGTTCTTATGTAAAAACCACAGGAAATGGTAATACTGACATAGTTGATTCTACTGGAACTGGTGAAACAAATTCTCCTAAAAAGATTGTTATTGGATATGTGGATTTATATGGTTACAATACTATTAAACAAAAAGAAGATTTGGTTAATGAAGTATGTAAAAAATATAATATAAATATAGTGTTTAAAGATATTTCCGATGGCTTGTTGAATAAAGATGATGAAGACTATATTACGAAAAAAAATGATTTCTTTATTGACCCTTCGAAAGTATTTAGACATATAGATTATGTAAGAGAATTAGAAAATAAAGAAGATTATCCACAAATTATCATTTCAAATATGGAAAATTTAATATATGATCACGTATATTTGAAAGAAAAGGAATCCATCGATTATAATGACTATTTTGTGTCCTTATATAATTTAAACACAAAAGAAGGTTATTTGAATAATTTTGATGATATTAAAAGTCTTTATTCAGACATAGTTATTCATAATAATGTTTATATGACATGCTTTAAAAATATGAATGAAAACAATATGCTTGTATATGATAAAGCAGAAATAGCAAGGAACGGATTAGAAGATCCTTTAACTTTGTTTTATAAAGGAGAATGGACTTTAGAAAAATATTATGAATATAATGCTAAATGCAGATATATTCAAAAATCGAATTTTGATTCTTATGATAATATTTGTGGAAATTTGGGCGCAAGTGGATATTTGACATGTGATATTTCAAATTACAATAAACAGACTGTTTCTGAATATGCAAGTTTTTTGAATGAATACGGCGTTAAGTTAGTAAAAGGATCTCAAGCTAAATTTACTGCACCATTATCTGGTGACTTTAATCCGGAAACAGAGGGTATCGTTCCGTATCCAAGTAATAATGCGGTAATTAAACCAATTTTTGAGCCATATGGAAAATTCACTGAACCTATTAGTGATTTCGAATTAGATGGTAAAAAAATATATGGTTTAGATTTGTCTGAAGCAAATTATTATAATGTAAATACCTGGCTATATGGTTTTGTTATTCCAAATTATAATAATACTGATGAAGAAAATATGTTTTTATTAAAAATTGCGGAAGAATTATCCAATATAAACATATATTGTTCTCCTAAATATGATGTTTATCAAAAATTAAAGAATCTTGATAATAATAATATGATGACAAGATTATATGAAATTATGTCAGAAAATATGCGATATGATAGAATAATGATGTATTATCACGCTAAATTTAATGGTTTCAAAAAACATTGGCATCATCCTATTTATTATGTTCAACGCGGAGAGATTAATCAGGACGATTTGATACGATATATATATTCTTTTAGAGAAGACGTTTTAAAGTGGTATGGTGATTTATTTGCGTAATACTAATGTATAATTAATATGATCGTTTTATAATGACTTTAAAAATAACTTGATTACATTTGTAGTCAAGTTTTTTTAATGAATAATTATTACTAAAGTGATATAATAAATATTGGAGGTATTATTATGTACGCAAAAAATGCATGGAAAAAATATCAAAAAGATGGACTAGATAAAGTATTTAGTTTTAATGATGGTTATATGTCTTTCTTATCGAAAGGGAAAACAGAAAGACTTTGTGTAAAAGAAGCTATAAGATTAGCTTCCGAAAGAGGTTTTAAAAATTTAGATGAAGTTAAGAATTTAAAACCTGGCGATAAGGTTTTTGCAACAAACAAAGGTAAAAACTTTGCGGCTTTCGTAATTGGTAAAAAAGATTTAGAATGTGGTTTAAGAGTACTAGGTGCTCATATCGATTCACCACGTCTCGATGTTAAACAAAATCCTCTTTATGAAAGAGATGGATTCTGTTTAATGGATACACATTATTATGGTGGAATTAAAAAATATTTATATGTTACTATTCCTCTTGCTATTCATGGTGTAGTAGTTAAAAAAGATGGTACGGTTGTGGATGTCAATGTTGGTGAAGATTTAAATGATCCAGTAGTTGGTATTAATGATTTATTAATTCATTTATCTGGTGATTTAATGAGTAAACCAGCATCTAAAGTAGTAGAAGGTGAAGACTTAGACTTAACAGTAGGTTCTATTCCAATGGAAGGTGACGAAGAAAAGGATGCAATTAAGAAAAATATTTTAAAACTTCTTAATGATAAATATGGCTTTGAAGAAGAAGATTTCTTAAGCGCTGAACTTGAAATTGTTCCAGCTGGTCCAGCTCGTGATTATGGACTTGATCGTAGTATGATTGCTGGTTATGGTCATGATGATAGAGTATGTGCTTATACATCATTAATGGCTGTTCTTGATGAAGAAAAAGTAGATTATACATCATGTGCTGTTCTTGTGGATAAAGAAGAAGTAGGTTCAGTAGGTGCGACTGGTGCTCATTCACGTTGGTTTGAAAATGTTATCGCAAATCTAATTGCTAAAACAACTGATTATAATGATTTAAAATTAAGAAATGCGTTAACTAATACTAAGATGTTATCAAGTGATGTATCAGCAGGTTACGATCCACTTTATGCAGGAGTTAATGATAGTAAAAATGCAGCTTATCTTGGCAATGGTTTATGTTTTAATAAATATACTGGTGCTCGTGGTAAGAGTGGTTGTAATGATGCTATGCCAGAATTCTTTGCGGAAATTAGAAAAGCAATGGATGAAAGTGATGTAAATTGGCAAACAAGTGAACTTGGTAAAGTAGACCAAGGTGGTGGTGGTACAATCGCATATATCTTAGGCAATATGAATATGAATGTAGTTGATGCCGGTGTAGCTGTTTTAAGTATGCATTCACCTATGGAAGTAGTATCTAAAGTAGATGTTTATGAAGCTTATAGAGGATATCGTGCTTTCATTACTAAACTATAAAAAAAGTGCTTGAATTTATCAAGCACTTTTCTTTATGTAATTGTAAGCTTCAATAATAATATTACTAGCTTCTTCTAAACCTAATTTACCAGTATCAATAATTAAATCATAATTTTTATAATCTGACCAATTACGACCGGTGTAATAATAATAATGTTTACTTCTTTCTTTATCTCTTTTTTCGAGAATTGTTTTCGCATCTTTTTCATTTAAACCATGTTTCAATTTAGCTTGCGCAATTTTATATTCGAGGTTTGCTTTAACAAAAACATTTAATACTTGTTTTTCTTCTCTTAAGATATAATCAGCACCACGTCCAATAATAATACAATCATGTTTTTTTGCTAATTCTTTAATAACATCTACTTGTACACTATTGATTTTATCTCTTAAAGAAGGTGTCGAATAAGGATAAACATAATTATTAGTACCAATGATATGATTTAAGAAACCACCTTTTAAAAGTTCACCAGCTTCTCTTACATATTCATCACTAACATTACATTTTTCAGCAACTTCACTGATTATCTCTTTATCATAACAAGGTATATTTAATTTATCCGCAACCATCATGGCGAGAGTATGTCCGCCACTACCACATTCTCTACTAATTGTAATTACCATATATATCACCCACTATTATTTTAATGCATTTTTTCTTTTTATGCAAAAGAATAGTAAATATTTTTTTATTATGTTATAATAAATTAAGAATGAGTCTCAATTTCAATTTAGGAGGATATATGGATAATAAAGCTTATAATACAGTTCAAAAACAAAAGATTTTAGAAATGTTAAAGAATAATGCTAATCGACATTTAAATGTTGATGAAATGCTCTTTATCCTTAACGCAAAACAAATCTATGTTTCGCGTGCTACCCTATATCGTTATCTTGATGTATTAGTACAAACTGGTGAAGTCCAAAAATTCTTAATTGGCGAAAATGAAAAAGCTTGTTATCAATATATTGAAGATAAAGAACATTGTAGTCATCATTTCCATTTGATGTGTACAGAATGTGGTAAACTTATCCATCTTAAATGTCAAAAAGTAGATGATATCGTTGAACACATAATGGAAGAACATAAATTTATGGTTGATCCAGGACGTGTTGTTTTTTATGGAATATGTGAAGAATGTCAAAATAAGGAGGCAAAATAATGTGGGATGTTATTTTAGATGCCTTACTTGATTCTTTAAAAGTATTTGCGGTTGCGATAATAATATATATAATTATTAGTTTTTTAGAAGAAAAGATAGCCAAAGTGTTAGGAAAAAAGAATCGCTTCTCACCGCTATTAGGTTCACTCTTAGGTCTTATTCCTCAATGTGGAATTAGTGTTGTAGGTGCTAATCTCTATGTTTCACATCATATAACAGTGGGAACATTAGTAGCCTTATTCTTATCTTGTAGTGATGAAGCTTTACCTATTTTAATATCGACAGGTTATAAAGATCATATACTTTCGGTTTTATTAATCGTAGGTATTAAATTTGTAGTTGGTTTTATCAGTGGTTATTTAATAGATTTAGTTCTTTATAAAAGAAAAGAAGAAGTAGAACATCATTTACATGAAGATCATTGTGAACATGATTTTGATAATCAAGAACTTATTGGTTGTTGTCATCATCACCTTGGTAACAAGAACCCGGAATCAAAATTATATAAACATTTTCTCCATCCCCTTCTTCATTCTATCAAAATCTTTATCTATTGTTTAATTATCAATTTAATATTTGGTATTCTCATTTATTATATTGGTGAAGATAATATTGCAGCATTCTTAGCTAATTTTAAATATATTTCTCCTATTATTTCCAGTTTAATTGGTTTAATTCCGAATTGTGCATCAAGCGTTATTATTGCTCAAACTTACCTTACAGGAAGTTTAAGTCTAGGATCATGCGTAGCAGGCTTATGTATGAATGCCGGCTTAGGTCTTATCTTTATCTTTAAAAGAAAAAAATCATTAAAAGAAAATTTAATGATTTTATTCACAATGTTATTGATTAGTATATTTGTTGGTTATATTATTTGCCTAATTACAGGATTTTAAAATAAACCTTTATTATTAATTTAGAGGATGGTAATTTCTTTACCATCTTTTTTTATTTTCTTATCTTTTATTAAATTAGTTAATTCTCTAGATACTGAAGGACGAGGAAGAGATAAAAGGTTTGCTAAATCTGTTACGCTTTTTAGATATATTTTATTATTAATATTATTAGTTAAGAAATAATACATTATACGTTCACTAATATTTTTATGACTTAATAATTTGACTTGATTCTTTAAATTAATACTACCATCACAAATAAGTTCTAAATATTTATTTAAAAAGTTCTTGTTTACTTCAAATAATTTATTTAAACTTATCTTTGATATATATCTAATCTTGGTTTTATTGATTGTATAACCGGTTCCTAAATACTGATTTTTTTTACTAAAGATTAAATAGTGACCAAATAAATCATTTGGATAAAGGGTTGTGATTATTTCTTCTTTATCATCATTGATTCTTGTGCCAATGACTGCTTTACCTTCTATGATAATACCAATTCGATCACAATAATCTTGTTCATAAAAGATTACTTGATTAGGTCTATATTCCTTAAGATAAGTATAATCATCTAATTCTTTTTTATTTAAGGTTTCTAATAAATTCATATCTACTCCTTATATATATAACAATCAAACAAAAGTGTAACATTTGTTACAGCATTTATATTATACATTTGATATAATATTATTGCAAAGGAAATGATTTATTATGAAAAAAATATTATTAATTTTATGTTTATTTATTTTCGGTATGACTTTTACTAGTTGTACTATCTCTCAAGATAAAGATCTTGAAAAAGTATCTGTAATTATGCCTACTGGTACACCAGCTTTAGGTTTAGCTGAGGCAGCTAATGATTTAATTAAAAATGGTAATACTGTAGAAATAACAGCTGGTGCTGATTTATTAGTTGCGGCATTCACACAAGCTAATTATGATATTATTGTAGCTCCCGTAAATTTAGGATCTAAATTCTATAATACAAATCAAAAATATGGTTTATTTAAAACCTTTGTTTGGGGTAATTTATATTTAGCTAGTAAAAAAGAAATCAGTTCTTTAAACGAATTAGATGGTAAAGAAGTCGTTGTATTTGGCAAGAATTCAACACCAGATATTGTTTTTAGAACGCTTATTAATAATTTAGATGGCTTAAATGTCAATCTAAAATATGTTAGCGATGTATCCGAAGCTAATGCGTTACTTGTTTCTAATCAAGCCGATTATGTTATTAGTGCGGAACCAGCCTTATCAAAACTTAAAATGAATCTTAATTTATCAGTTATTGATTTACAAAAAGAATGGCAAAAATTAACTGGCTTTTCTTCATATCCACAAGCAGGTATCTTTGTAAAAATTGATAAATACAATGATGTAAATATAAAAGCAGCTTTAACTAAATTACATAATAGCGTTAATAGCGCAATTCTTAATCCCGAAAAAGCAGCCAGTGAAGCTGTTCAATTACACAATAGTTTTAAAACTTTAGGTGTAGAGGTTTTAACAAAAGCTATTCCAAATTGTAATTATTTTATTTTAGATAATGAAATAAAAGAAGTAGCATATTATTTACAAACAATGATTGATTTAGGTTTTAGTGCACAAGTAGGAGGCAAACTACCTGATGCGGCATTCTATTTATCTTAAGAAATATATCTATTCAATTCTTACAATTATTCTTCTCTTTGTTATTTGGCAAGTAATAGCAAGCATAAAAGATGTCGAATTAATATATCCATCTTTAGGAACTATCTTTAAGCGAATAAGTGAAACTTTATCAACCTGGGATAGTGCAAGTGCTATTCTTTTAACCTTTGTTAAAGTTTTAATATCGGTTTTGATTTGTTTAATTATCAGTTTTATAATTACTTTTTTATATTATTTAATTCCATCCTCCACTTATATAATAAGACCAATTGTAACAATTATGAAAGTAGCACCTTTTGCGGCAATAGCGGTATATCTCTTTTTAGCTATCTCTTCCACTGCCGCTCCTTATATTCTTACTTCATTTGTGGTCTTACCAATTATGATTGAATCCTTTATTAGTGGAGTAGATAATTTAAATAAAGAAATTGATGATGATTTAAAGACCTTAGATATATCTAAATTTAGAAAATTCTTTGTAGGAATTGTACCTATTCTTTTTCCAACCATCATTATGAGTCTATTATCAAGCTTTGGCTTAGGTTTTAAAACAATGATAATGGGTGAATATATTTGTTCAACTAATCATTCAATCGGTGGTTATATCTATGATTATAAATCAAGCACTAGTTATGATTATATCTTAGCTTGGGTAGTAATATTAGTCTTTTTAATTGGTTTAATTGATTTATTAATCAGATTTATGGGAAAGAAAATCAAAAATAAATAAAATTTAGTTAATTCTTTTTAAAAAAGAATTAACTTTTTTTGTAAACTTTTTCATTGCATTTGATTTTGTAATATATATAAAGTATGATAATATATTAAAAAAGGAGAAAAAGAAACATGAAAAAGTTATTTAAGTGGGTCAAGAGGGAGTGGTTCTTACTTGTTGTCGCAACACTTTTTAGTGTAATATTACCAATCACTTATTCCTATGTTCCCCAATTTACCAAATATGTTTTCGATTTTGTACTTGAACAAAATGCTTCCGCATCAACTACACTTCCAAAATTCTTAGTGGATTTCTTTGAAGATGTTAGAGTTAAAAGTGCTATCGATTGTGTAATGATGGTTGGCTTTACATTAGTCTTTTATCAAATCTTAAGAGCTTTTATCATGTTCTTGAGTGATGTAATAAAAGGAATCTTTGGTGAAAACATCAGTTTAAATATGCGGAAAGAATTATTCCACACGATTCAAAATTTAACATATACTTATCATAATAATGCGGATAGTGGTGATTTAATTCAAAGATGTACATCGGATATTGAAACTGCTAGAGTCTTTTTATCAACAGAATTAACAGAAATCTTTTATATTTTTGCGGCATTCTTAGCTTCCGCAGTTCAAATGTCGGCTATTAATTATCAAATCATGTTAGTTACTTTGATCATTATTCCGATTAGTTTATTCTTATCTATTATTCATTTTAAAAATATGAGTAAAAGATTTGATAAAATCGAAGAGATTGAATCGGACATGACCGGTGTAATTGAAGAAAATGTTAAAGGTATTAGAGTTGTAAAAGCTTTTGCACAAGAAAAGAATGAAATAGAAAAATTCCAAGAAAAGAATGAAAAATTTAGAGATGCTAATTATCGTTTAACAAAGATTGGGGCCCTATTCTGGGGTTTATCAGATGGTTTAAGCTTAATTCAATATGCGATAACGATTGGTTTCTGTATCTATCTTGCACAAGCTGGTTTAGTCACAACTGGTGATATTGTTGCTTGCTTATCATATATATCACTACTAATTTATCCAATTAGAAGTTTAGGTCGTATTATCAATGATTTCTCAAAATCAAAGATTGCAGCTCGTCGTATTGATGAAATCTTACAACTTGAAAGTGAATATAAGATTAATGGTACTTTAAAACCAAATATTTATGGTCATATTGTTTTTGATGATGTTAGTTTTAAATTTGATGACGCAACAGTTGAATTATTACACAATTTAAGTTTTGAAATTAATCCTGGGGAAACCATTGCAGTAGTTGGTAAAACAGGTTGTGGTAAAAGTACAATTATTTATTTATTAGAAAGATTACTAGAATATAGTAGTGGTTCGATTAAGATTGATGGTGTTGAATTAAAAGAAATCGATAAGAAGTGGATGCGTTCGCATATTGGTTTGGTAATGCAAGATCCTTATTTATATGCGCGTAGTATCGAAGAAAATGTCCGTATTACGAAAGATGATGCGACAATAAAAGATGTATATCGCGCTAGTAAACTCGCTAAAATCCATAATGATATTATGAATTTTGAAAAACAATATGACACCGAAGTAGGTGAAAAAGGTGTTACCTTATCCGGTGGTCAAAAACAAAGAGTAGCGATTGCGAGAATGCTAATAGATGAAAAGCCAATTCTTATTTTTGATGATTCTTTATCAGCAGTTGATACTAATACGGATAAAGAAATCAGAAGAGAATTAAAAGAACACAATAGTAATTCAACAACCATTATTATTACCCATCGTATTACTACCGCAAAATCTGCTGATCGAATTATTGTTCTTGATAATGGTATGATATCAGAAATTGGTACCCATGATGAACTTAAAAATAAGAAGGGAATTTATCAAGAATTATGGGAAATTCAAGGTGCTCTTGAATATAAATTCCAAGAAAGTAAAGGTGGTGATTTAGATGTATAATGCCATCGTTATTATTGGCGCTATCTTTTTAGCCTTAGCTTTTGTTTCTTTATATGTATATCTAATTAATCAAAATGTTAAATTAAATAAAAAGAATAAAGATGAAAAATATCAAAAGATTAATGCGTCAATTTGGAAGAAAATCTTTAAAGTAGTTTTTAAAGATAAAAAACATTTTATTGGTATGGCTCTTTCTATTGGTGTTGTAGCCTTACTTGATGTTCTAACCCCATTTATTAATTCTAAAGTTGTCGAAGTATTTTTTTCTGACAATCCTAATTTTGATTTAAAATGGGTTTATATTGGTATCTATTTATTATTTGCTGCTCTTTATATGGTCTTCATTTATTTCTTTATTTATAATGCTGGTCGTATTGAAGCCTTTGTTGCTTATGAATTAAGAAAAGAAGCTTTTGAAAAATTACAAGAATTACCTTTCTCTTATTATGATAAGACTAAGGCAGGTTGGATAATGAGTAGATTAACATCGGATTCCAGAAAATTATCAGAAATTCTATCTTGGGGTTTTGTCGATCTTGCTTGGGGATTATTAACAATGTTTAGTGTTTTAGTGATGATTTATATTACTAATTTTAAATTAGCTTTAATCATTACTGTTTTAACCCCAATCATGTTTTCTATTGCGTTATTATTTAGAAAATTAATTCTTGATGCTTATCGAAGTGTAAGAAAAACTAATTCAAAAATTACTTCCGCTTTTGATCAAAATATTGAAGGAGCTAAAACTACTAAAACTTTAGTAATTGAAGAAAAGATGGCTCATGAATTTGATGATCTAGCTTATGATATGAAAAAACAATCAATTCATGCGGTATATAGATCCAGCTTCTTATGGCCAATAATTTTAGTTATTGGTTATATTGGCGTAGCCTTTACTTTAGGAATTGGTTCATCATTTATTTTAAGTCCCAAAGCTGGTTTAGTAATTTCCATCCCTGTCTTATATTTATTTATCAATTATACGACTTTATTCTTTGATCCTATAATGATGATTTCCCATTTAATTGCTAATATTCAACAAGCCGAAGCAGCTGCTGAAAGAATAATAGAATTAATTGAAACACCACTAGAAATTGAAGATAGTAAAGAAGTTAAAGAAATCTATGGTACTTTTAGAGAACCAAAAAGAGAGAACTTTGTTGATTTGATTGGTGATGTTGAATTTAAAAATGTAACTTTTGGTTATAATGAAAAGGAACCAATCTTAAAGAATTTCAATTTACATATTAAAGCTGGTCAAAGTGTTGCTTTAGTTGGTAAAACTGGTAATGGTAAGAGTACAATTATTAATTTACTTTGTCGTTTCTATGAACCAAATGAAGGTGAAATCTTAATTGATGGTGTTGATTATCGTCAAAGAAGTCAAACTTGGTTACATACTAATTTAGGTTATGTATTACAAGATCCCCATTTATTTGATGGAACAGTAAAAGAAAACATCGCTTATGGTAAAAAAGATGCAACAATGGAAGAAATCATCGAGGCTGCTAAGAAAGCACAAGCTGATGAATTTATTCAAAAATTAGAAAATGGTTATGATACACAAATTGGTGAAGATGGTTCAAAATTATCACAAGGTGAAAAACAATTATTATGCTTTGCGAGAACAATTTTAATTAATCCGAAGATTTTAATTCTTGACGAAGCTACTTCTTCAATTGATACATCCACAGAAGTAAAGATTCAAGAAGTAACAAATAATTTTATGAAGGGTCGTACAACCTTTATTGTGGCACATCGTCTTTCGACAATTGTATCTTGTGATTTAATCTTAGTTATTATGGATGGTGAAATTAAAGAAAGTGGTTCACATGAAGAATTACTTAAAAAAGAAGGCATCTATTATAACTTATATAAAACGCAATTTGAAGATTAAAAAATGGCACTATACTTTATGTATAGTGCCTTATTCTATATTATAACTAAGCTTAATTCTTTTCTTTACTTTATTACTACATATAAAATAACAAATAAGATGAGCTAAGAAAGTAATAATCCAAGAAATAGGATAAGATATATATAAATAATTTAAATCAACGGGATTGACAAAGTCAGTTAATGGTCTAAAGATAAAAATAATCCATATGATTCTTAAACCACAAGCGCCAACTAAAGATACAATCATCGGTAATATAGCGTAACCAAGACCACGAATAACCCCACAGGTGACATCCATAATACCACACAAGAAATAAGGAAGGGTTAAATAATGAAGTCTGATATAACCAACATCAATTTCTTGTTCTATTTTGGTATAAATACTAAGCATAGTTCTACCAAATATAAAGAAACTTCCACCCATTACAACCCCAATAATTGTTACAATCATTAAAGCAGATATCAATACTTTTTTAAAATTCTCAATTTTTTTGGCAGCTACATTTTGTGATGTAAAAGATAAGGAGGCATGGTATACACTATTCATTGATGTGTAAACAAAACCTTCTAAACTTTGGGCGGCACTATTACCATTAATAGCGGTTGCGCCAAAAGCATTAACACTTGATTGAATTAAAACATTAGAAATCGAGAAGATTGATGATTGGAGACCAGCAGGAAGACCAATTCTTAGAGTTTCTAATAATTCATGTTTACTAAATTTTAAATATTTAAAGGAGAAATGATAATTCTCTTTCGTTTTAATTAAACAATGAATGATTAAAATACAAGATACTAGTTGGGATATTATTGTCGCTATAGCTACCCCAGCTACACTTAATTTAAGAACAACTACGAAGAATAAATTAAGTAAGAAGTTGGTAATACCTGCAACACTTAAAAAATATAGTGGCCTTTTTGTATCACCTACTCCTCTAAGTATTGCTGCACAATAATTATATAATAGATTAAAAGGAAGTCCAATAAAATAAATCTTTAAATAGACAACACTCAATTCAATTGGATTAGACATTAAAACAAGTAAGGGTTTAGCCATAAAGAAACCAAAGATACCAACTAATGTACCCATACTTATAGCAAGTATTACTGAAGTATGTACAACTCTTCTCATTCCATCGTCATCTTTTAACGCGTACATTCTCGCAACTAAAACATTAGTGCCAACAGATAAACCCATAAAGAGGTTTACAATTAAACTGATTAAAGATCCAGTAGAACCAACCGCTCCCAAAGCATCTTTATCACCACTAAAATTACTAACAACTAATAAATCAGCGGCATTGTACAAAAGCTGTAAAATACCAGTTAGAATTAAAGGAATGGAAAATTGAAACATCTTTAGAAATAGATTACCACTTGTCATATCCATTTCATATTTCTTATTCATAATTTTCACCTAATCAATTATACACTTTTTTTCCCTCTTTAACTAAAAAATAGTTTAGAAACCATTTACATTGTAATGATTTAGTAAAATAATTGAATAATAAATTAAAAAATGGTAGAATATATAAGGTAAAAAAAGAAAGTCATTTAAAGGAGGAAATATAAAATGGCAAATGTTAAAGTAGCAATCAATGGTTTTGGTCGTATTGGTCGTTTAGCATTCAGACAAATGTTTGGTGCAGCAGGTTACGAAATCGTAGCAATCAACGACTTAACTAGTCCAAAAATGCTTGCAAACTTATTAAAATACGATACAGCTCAAGGTGGTTATACTGGTCGTATTGGTGAAAATCTTCACACTATTTCAAGTAAAGAACCAGAATTTGAAGAAGATGGAAAGACAGTTAAAGTTCCAGGATCTATCACAGTTGATGGTAAAGAAATTACTATCTATGCAGAACCTAAAGCTCAAAACTTACCATGGAAAGCATTAAAGGTTGATGTAGTTCTTGAATGTACTGGTTTCTATTGTTCTAAAGCAAAATCACAAGCACACTTAGATGCTGGTGCAAAGAAAGTAGTTATCTCAGCTCCTGCTGGTAATGATCTTCCTACAATCGTATTTGGTGTTAACGAAAAGAATTTAACTAAAGATGATACAATCATCTCAGCTGCTTCTTGTACAACTAACTGTTTAGCACCTATGGCTAAAGCTTTAAATGATTTAGCTCCAATCAAATCAGGTATCATGTCTACAATTCATGCCTATACTGGTGACCAAATGATTCTTGATGGACCTCATAGAAAAGGTGATTTACGTCGTGCTAGAGCTGGTGCTGCTAATATCGTTCCTAACTCTACAGGTGCTGCAAAAGCTATCGGCTTAGTTATCCCTGAACTTAATGGTAAATTAATTGGTTCTGCACAAAGAGTTCCCGTTCCTACAGGTTCTACTACAATCCTTACAGCTGTAGTTGAAAAAGCAGGCTTAACTAAAGAAGAAATCAATGCATATATGAAGTCTGTAGCTAGTGATTCATATGGATACAATGAAGATCCAATCGTTTCAAGTGATGTAATCGGTATGAGATTTGGTTCATTATTTGACGCAACACAAACTATGGTTACTCCTATTTGTGATAACTTATATGAAGTTCAAGTTGTTGCATGGTATGATAATGAAAACTCATATACTTCACAAATGGTTAAGACTATCAAATATCTTGCAAGTCTTAAATAATAACAATTAAATATGAAGCCATATTAAAGGAAATCTTTAATATGGTTTTTTTATGAATTATTTTATTAAATGTGGTATAATAAAAAATGGTAGGTGTTTTGTATGAAGATAAATGGTAAAGATGTTTTCGGTATAATATTTGATTTAGATGGAACACTATTAGATTCTTGTTCAATTTGGTCAGAAATTGATAAAGCTTTCTTTGAAAAAAGAAATCTTGTTCAACCAGATGATTATAGTGCAGCTATCGGTCATATTGGTCTTGATAAAGCTGCTACCTATACAATTAATCGCTTCAATTTAAAAGAAACAAAAGAAGACATCTTAAAGGAATGGAAACAAGGTGTTCTAGATTATTATTCTCATATTAAATTAAAACCAGGTGTTAAAGAATTTATTGCATATTTAAAAGAAAACACAATACCTTTCTGTGCTGCTACCGCAAACGATGAAGATTGTTATAAAAAAGCTTTAGAAGTTCATAACATCTATGATGATTTTCAATTTATTTTAGAAGTTAGAAATTATAAAAAAGGTAAAGATAATCCAGATATCTATCTTGATGCGGCTAAGAAGATGAATCTAAGGGCCGAAAATGTTGCGGTATTCGAAGATTTATATACCGCTCTTAAAACCGTAAAACAAGCCGGCTTTATTACCGTTGGCGTCTTTGAACAATCACATAATGATCAAAACAAAATCCAAAAATTAGTTGATCAATATATTGTTGATTTTAGGGAATTGATTAAATGTCAATAATATATTTACTTAATACTCATAATTTAGAATTAAATGATGAACTAATTAATGAACTTGATGAAAAAAGAAAACAAAAAGTTCTCAAGACAAATGAATTAAGAAAAAAACAAGAATTAGTGGGAGCTTATCTTTTACTTAAAGAAAGTTTATATTTAGATTATCAATATGATTTAAATAATGATGACTTAATCTATAATGAAAATGGTAAACCATATCTTAAAAAAGAAAATATCTATTTTTCTCTCTCTCATTCTAATGGTATTGTCGCCCTGGTAATTAATAAAGAAGAAATTGGTCTTGATATTGAAGAAATAAAAGATATTGATAAAAAAGTCATCAATAATGTTTTAAATGAAGAAGAATTAGCTTATTATCGAAAATTAAATGAAAAAGACAAATTAAAATATTTTTATGAAATATGGTGTTCCAAAGAAGCTTATATTAAAAAGAAAGGTTTAAGTTTACCACTAAAACCAAAACTAATAAATTTAGAAGAAAATTGTCTTTGTCGCACTTATAATATAATAAATAAGAAAATGCTTATTTCGGTTTGTGGTCTTGATAGCTTTAGAATAATTGAAAGACATTTAGAAAAGAAAGGAAAAGAAGAATGAAATACGTATTTGTTAATCACGAATTAGGTAAAGATTTTTGGGAAAGCAAACATGATTTATTTGTTTGTTTTTATACTGCTTTCTATGATTTTATCCTTACTCATGGAGGAATTGAAGATTTAAAGAAACATAATATTAATGATGCTGAAGACTTTTTAAAATTTGCGGACTTCTATGCGGAAGGACAAAAAGATTGTTATGCGATGGGCTTTGCTTTCCATAAATATTTTTTAGAACCAAGAATGAATGGTAGTTTAGAAACGGAAACTGATCAATATTTTATTGGTTATTGTTTAAAGAATGATTTATTTGTGGATTTCATTCATTTCTTAGTTTCTTATTTTGCATATTGGCGTAATGATGAAGGTTGTACATGTATGGATCCTTATAATTATGCTGATAATTTCTTTATTTCCAGTTGGGCAGCTTTAGTTGATACAACCAAATTATTCTATTTTAATTCGGAAACTGTTTATCATTGGCATAGTTTTAGAATTAAATATATCTTAGATCATATCCCAGGAACATTCTTATCACCACTACCTAAAGTAGGACTTCCTAAATTACATGTAGCAGGTTATCGTTTCTTAGGCTGGTATGATAGTGATTCAGAAGATGCCGTCGAATTAAAGAATACTGATCATGTTGATACAGCTTACGCAAAATTTTTACGCGTAGATAATTATGCATATTGGGAAAAAGAAGAACCAAAAATTAAAAAAGTATATATTAAAGACTGGAAGAGAGTCGATCCAGCCTAGGAGGGAATTATGTCAAATTTAGTTTTAGATATTATTAAAGAAAGAAGAAGTGCTAAAAGTTACTCGAATAAAAAAGTAGATGATGAAACATTACAACAAATACTTGAAGCCGGAACTTTTGCGGCATGTGGTAGAAATGCTCAATCTCCAGTTCTAGTATGTGTAAAAAATAAAGAATTAAGAGATCGTTTAGCAAAAATTAACGCATCTATTTTAGGTGCACAAAATGATCCATTTTATAATGCACCAATCGTCGTAGTCGTATTAGCTGATTCAACAATACCAACTTATGTTGAAGATGGTTCCTTAGCTTTAGGAAATATGATGTTAGCAGCAACTTCATTGGGCGTAGATAGTTGTTGGATTCATCGTGCTCGTCAAACTTTTGAAACTTTAGAAGGTAAAGAAATCTTAAAAGAATGGGGCTTAGATGAAAAATATAAAGGTGTAGGTAATCTTATCTTAGGTTATAAAGATAAAGAATTTAATGAAAGAAAGCCAAGAAAAGATAATTATATCTTATATAAATAATAAATTTTGTAATGGTTTTCATACTAAATTATTAGACAATATTTTTATTAAGTGATATAATGTAATTGAAGCCAATAAATCGTATATACTTAGTAAAATGCCCTAAGCGTCTCTACCCGGTTGGCATAAAAATAAACCGGACTACGATCAAACAAACAACAAAAACTGTTGTTATTTTTTCGTTTTGGAGATACGATTGAAATCGTATCTTTTTTTGGTTTTTATCGTATCTTAATCCCTGATTTATTGACTTTAAATATATAATGGGAGGAAAAGATGAAAAATTTTTTTAATCGGGTCTTCAAAATTGAAGAAAATCAAACAACTATTAAAACTGAGTTGATTGCCGGTATTACAACATTCTTCGCAATGTGTTACATTGTAGTTGTAAATCCTCAATCAATGATCGGTGGCTCCGCTGATGGTATTCAACGTGAACTATTTAATGCTGCCTATATAGGTGGTATTATAGCGGCTGTCATAGCAACACTATGTATGGCCTTTATCGCTAATAAACCTTTTGCGTTAGCCGCTGGTATGGGACTTAATTCATTCTTCTTTGTATCCTTTATTCTTCCAAATATTGCGTTAAATATGGAAGCAGGATATCAAGCAGGTCTTGCGATAATCTTAATGTCTGGTATTATTTTCTTGATTCTATCTGTTACAGGGGCAAGAAAATATATAGCGGTTTCGTTACCTAGTTGTTTGAAAGCAGCCATGCCTGCTGGTATTGGTTTATTTATTGCTTTCTTAGGTCTACAAAATTCTGGTTTAGTAGAAAATAATGAATATACTTTAGTAGAATTAGTTGACTTAACACAATGGAAATTAGCTGCTCCAGCTATTGTTTGCTTTGTCGGCTTTATTTCTATTATTGTTTTTGCTCATTCTAAACATGGTTTCTTAAGAAATGGGTCAGTAATTTTTGGTATTTTAATTGCGACAGCAACTTATTATATCTTCTCAATCTGGACTCCAGGTTTAATTGCTGATGTTAGTTTCAATCATATGCAAACAATGTTTAAAGATTGGTTTAATCATGGCCTTGGTGCTGGTATTAAAGGTTTCAAATATGTCTTTGATGGTAATACAGTTGGTTCAATTATTTCGGTAATCATGCTTGTTATTACTTACTGTCTAGTAGATATGTTTGATACTATTGGTACTGTTTATGGTGCTTCAGCACAAGCTAATCTTCTTGATGAAAATGGTGACCCAATCAATATTGAACAAGAAATGTTATCAGATTCTATTGGTACTGTAACTGGTGCTTTAACAGGTACTTCAACAATTACTACTTTCGTTGAATCAGCTTCCGGTGTAGCAGCTGGTGGAAGAACTGGTTTAACTGCTCTTAATACGGCAGTACTATTCTTCTTATGTTTATTCATTGGTCCAGTGGTATCTTATATTCCTTCTTGTGCAACTGCTTGTGCTCTAATCTACGTTGGTGTATTAATGTTAAAGAATATTCTTTCAATTGATTTCACTGATCTTCGTGGTTTAGCAACAGCCTTCATGACTTTAATCATGATGATTGCGACATACTCAATTACTAATGGTATTATGGTTGGCGCAATAACTTATGTATTAATTACTTTATTAACATTTAAATATACAAAGAAAGATATTGTAGTTACTATTATTGCCGTCCTTGGTGTCTTACGTTATATCTTTATCAAGATGTAAAAAATAAAAGTGTATTCAACTAGATTTATTTTTAAAAAAAAGGTATAATATGTTGAAATAAGGAAGGTGTGAAACGCTATGAGTAAGTTAAAGAACTTTAACAAATTAAAGAACTTTAATCTTAATGATGCTTTTAGTGAAGCATATTCTTTCGTATTCATTTTTGATTTTAATAGAGAGTGTTAGTCATACACTCTCTATTTTTTTGAGGAGGTAAAAAAAGATGAATGACAATCAATTAGTTTTAGATGTGGAGGAATCTCCTAAGAAGAAAAGTGAATGGTTACTATTTAGTATCCAACACATTCTGGCGATGCTAGTAGCATGTATCACTGTTCCCCTTCTTACTGGTTTACCACTTGCGGCTACTTTAATATCTGCAGGTATTGGTACATTATTTTATATTTTTGTAACAAAACAAAAATCACCAGTTTTCTTAAGCTCTTCCTTCGCTTATCTTGCACCTATGTCTTCGGCTTTAAGTGTAGGATTGATAAACAATTATGAGGGACGAAATTATTTAGCTTTAATTTTAGGTATGGTAATGGTTGGATTAGTATATCTTATCATTGCGTTAATCATTAAAGCTATTGGTACAAATTGGTTAAATAGATTATTACCACCAGTTGTTGTTGGTCCAATCATTATGGTAATTGGTCTAAGTTTAGCTGGTTCAGCAATTAATAATTTATCAAATACCAGTGGCGGTCTTGAAAATTATAATTTAATTGCTATTCTATGTGGTTTAATTGCTTTAGTTATTACAGCTCTTGCCTGTGTCTTTGGTAAAGGTAAAATGGTAAGTTTAATTCCTTTCGTAGTTGGTATGCTTGGTGGCTATTTCTTTGCCTTCATCTTTACGATTATTGGAATTGTTGCAAAAGTTGATTATTTAAAGATTATTGATTTTAGTCCATTAACAAATTTATTTGGTGAAAACTTTAGTTTTGCGTCAATCTTTAATTATAATTTATTTGTTCCTAATCATGAACAATCATTCATCTTTTTAAGATTTAATGAAATATCGCATTTTGATATTAAGACTTTAGGACAAGTAGCTTTACTATTTATCCCTGTAAGTTTAGTAACTATTTGTGAACATATTGGTGATCATAAGAATCTAGGTAATATCATTAATCGTGATTTATTAAATGAAGAACCTGGTATGGTTAGAACTCTAATTGGTGATGGTACAGCTACCGCTATTTCCGGAGCTCTTTGTGGTGCTGCTAATACAACATATGGCGAAAATGTTGCGGTAATAGGAACAACTAAAGTTGCTAGTGTTAAAGTAATAATCTTAGCCGCAATATTAACTATTGGTATTGGTTTCATTACCCCAGTTACTGCTCTATTGTCAACAATCCCTGCTTGTGTAACTGGTGGTGTAAGCTTAGTTCTTTATGGCTTTATCGCATCAAGTGGTGTTAAGATGTTAATCAATGAAAAAGTAGATTTTTCAGATAATAAAAATATCTTTGTCGCATCAACTATTCTTATTGCGGGTATCGGTGGCTTAACTATTCAATTTGGTAATCCATTAAATCCAACTATTAAGATTACTAGTATTGCAGTTGCCATGATTTTAGGTATTTTCTTAAATGCTATTTTATCAATCAAAAAGAAAAATAAAAATGAAGAAGTAAAAAAAGAGAATAATCCAGAATAAAAGGTTGAATAATAATAACAATAGATACAAAAGAATTTATCTTTTGTATCTATTTTTCTTTAAAGATAATTGCTTGACAAATAATAAATGATAGAGTATATTATAAGTAATAAATAAGATAGAAAATAATGAATGGAGAAAGATATATGAAATTAATTTATCTACCTGATAAATATGATTTAGTTGTCGGCGATCGTTTTGAATTATTTTATCGGGGAATCATTAGAAGTATGAATCCTTATAAATATTATATCTATATTAATTGTGATAAAGGAAATCCTTATCCAAGATATTTTAGTTATACACCGAAAGAAAATGAAGTAGGTGATTATAAATTAGAAGTAACCTTATTTGATGATTTTCATAATGAAATAGAAAAAGCAGAAACTATTCTTCATGTTGTTAATCCTATTAGACCTAAAAGAAAATTAAATGTTTTATGTTTTGGTGATTCTTTAACTTTTAATGGAGTATGGCCTTATGAAGGATATCGTCGATTTACAAAAGATGATGGTGAACCCCAAGGTTTAGGTTTTAAAGATAGTCTTAATTTTGTAGGTTCGATGCAGAAAGAAGAAATTGGTTATGAAGGGTATGGTGGTTGGCAATGGCGCCATTTTGTTAAAAATGAAGCTGTACCAATGAATGCCAGTGTATGGCTTGAAGTAGAACATCATAATCTTGATGATAATGATCAACATAGTGTTTGGGAAAGTGCTAACCTAAAATGGGTTTTAGAGTCCATTACCCCTCATAAATTGAAATTTAAACGAGGAGTCGGTAATTATTCTTGTCTACCAAATGTGGATTTAACATTTAAAAATGTTGAAGGTGGTATACATAAAGAAGATATCGTTGCTAAAAGGATTGAATTTGAACAAGGCAATCCTTTTTATGATGAAACCATAGATGGACCAAATTTTAAAAAATATTGTGAAAAACATCAATACCCAGATCTTGATTTAGTTTATATCCTTCTTACTTGGAATGGACAATATAAAGCATATAATGATGATTTTTCTCATTTTGAACCCTTTATTATCTCTCTTCTAGAAAGAATACACAATGATTATCCTAATTGTAAAATTGGTTTATTAGGTATTCAATCTCCATCCATTAATGGTGGTATTGCGGCTAATTATGGAGCTCATGGTTTTTATCATGATGTCTTTGGTGAGGTAACAACAGCTTATAATTATGCTGAATATTTACAAAAATTAGTAAACAGAAACGAATTTAAATCTTATTGTCGTTATATTGATACTAAGGGTCAATTTGATGTAGAAAATAATATGCCTAAAGCTTTAGTTAAAGTAAATAATCGAAATAATACAGAAGAATATATCGGAACTAATGGTGTTCATCCAACGATGGAAGGATATCTCCAAATTGGTGATGTCTTCTATCGGGCTTTAGTTGCCGATATTGATAAATATTATAAATAAAAAAAATTATTTAAATTTTTAGAAAGGAGCCATAATGATTAAATTATTATGTAAACTTTTTATCAAAGATTATAAAAATATTGAATCAAAAGAAGTAAGAACTAGATATGGTGTTTTTGTAGGTATCTTTGGTATCATAACTAATTTCTTACTAGCAACTCTTAAAATAATCTTAGGGATTTTAAGTTTTTCTACGGCTATTCTGGCAGATGGTATCAATAATTTAATGGATTCACTCTCTAGTATTTTAACCATTATTGGCTTTAAATTAAGTTTAAAAAAGGCGGACCGTGATCATCCTTTTGGTCATCAAAGAATAGAATATATAACTTCTTTACTTATTGCGGTATTAATAATAGTAGTTGGTGTTAGTTTATTTAAAGATTCCTTAATTGATTTAATTGATCTTATAAAGAATAACACAACAAATTATTTAATTGATAATCCATGGTTAATCTATATTAGTTTAATCATTTCAATTCTTGTTAAATTATATCAATTTGTTACCTATCGTACGATTGGTAAATTAATAAAGAGTGATACAATTAAAGCGGATAGTATTGATTCATTTAATGATATTTTAACGACAACTGGTGTTCTCTTATCGGCAATTCTTTTTGTTACCACAAAGGGAAAAGTAAATATTGATAGTGTTGTTGGACTCTTAATTAGTTTATATATTTGTATTTCTGGTATCATGCTTGTCAAATCTACCATTGATCCTCTTCTTGGTTCAAATCCAACGCAAGATGATATTGAACGAATTATATCAATTATTGAAAGCTATGATGGTGTTCTTGGTGTTCATGATTTAATCATTCATAATTATGGACCACAAACCAATTATGTAACGGTTCATGTTGAAGTTAGAGGTGATGAAACAGTTCAAGAAAGTCATGAATTAATCGATAAAATAGAAAGAGATTTCAAACTCAAAACTGGTCTTATTCTAACAATTCATATGGATCCGGTTACTATAAATGATGAAGAAACTAATGAATATTATGAAATAACAAAAGATATACTACAACAAATAAATACAAATTTAACCTTTCATGATTTCCAAGTAAAACATGATGATGAACATATTATCTTAAATTTTGATGTGGTGATTCCTGATAATTTCACACTTCCACTTGATACTTTCAAACAAATAGTTAAGCAAAATTTCAAAGAAAAGAATTCTAAATTTATCATTAACATGACTGTTGATGAAGCTCATAATTCTTTTAAAAATGAAAGATAATAGGAAATATTACTTAAATAATATTGTTTATTTTCTATTTGATTTATCTAAATTTTGCTTAGAATGAATAAAAAACAAAGATTTTAGAAAATTTAATTATTTCTAAAATCTTTTTTATTTTATTGAAATAGATGAGTTTTTTTGATATAATAGAATAGAAAAGGAATCTATAAAATGAAAAAATTATTTACAATTTTATTATTAATAACATTATTATTTATTTTTACCTTAAACACTAAGACAACAAATATTATGGCTAGTGTTGATACCGTTCCTGTTACCAAAGATGATGGAACAGTGGTAACTTATAGAGGTAGTAGTGAACAAGTCTTAAGAGCAGCTTCTTATAATTATCCTACCCAAAGATTAAGAGCTACTTGGGCATCTTGTTTTATAGGCTCAATTTCCAGCTTTTCTACTAAAGAAAAATGGATTAGTGATTTTGATCAAATGCTAGATAATTTAGAAGAATTTGGTCTTAACTGTTTAGTATTCCATGTTCGTACTCATAATAATGCGTTATACAAATCAAAACTTAATCCTGTCGCAACTTGGTTTTCAAAAGTTAATTTTGATGAATTTGATCCTTTAGAATATTGTATTGAAGCTTGTCATAAAAGAGGTATCGAATTCCATGCTTGGTTAAATCCATATCGTGTTTATGATGGATATTGTGCGGAAGATTATCCAGCGGTTAATCCCGCAAGTAATACAAACAATATCTTATCTAATGGTAAGGGTCGTATTTTAGACCCCGGTATTCCAGCAGTTCAATCCTTTTTAGTTGATACATGTATGGAAATCGTCGAAAATTATGATGTTGATGCCATCCATTTTGATGATTATTTCTATATTAGTGATGTTGATGATTCAGCTACGAGAACAAAATATAATACATCTAATTTAAGCCTTGGTGATTTTAGAAGACAAGCAGTAGATAAATTTATTGAATCTTTATCTAATTCTTTAAGAATATACAATAAAAAGAATAATAAGGCTGTTCAATTAGGAATTGCTCCAAGTGGAATTTATCGTAATGGTAAATACACAGCAAGTCCTAGTTATAATAGTGATGGTTCATTAAAATCGCCATTATATTCTAATACATCTGGTTTTTCTCATTATGATGATTATCTATATGCAGATACTTTAAAATGGATTAACAATGAATGGATTGATTATATGATGCCACAAGCATATTGGGCAATTGAACATACTGGTGCATCTTACGCTGATCTTACAAAATGGTGGAGTTGGGCTTGTCGTAATCGTAAAGTAAACCTTTATATGGGTATGGGTTATTATATGGCTGCCTCAACCGGATCATCAGCTAATTATTGGAAACTCAATAAAAACGAAATGCGTGATCAAATCCTTAATGCGCAATTATATGATGAAATAGGTGGTTATTGTTTATATAGTTATAACTTTTTATATAACAGTAGTGAAGTTATTCAAAGAGGAATGAATCTACTTAAGAATGATTATAATGTTGTAAAAATACCTGCTGATGTAAAACAATATTATGCCGATATCTTACCTAAGGTAGAATTAAAAAATATAAAATATGAAGAAAAAGTAATTAGCTGGGATCAAGAAGATAATATCCGTGGTTATATTGTTTATAAAGTAGATAAGAAAGAAACCTTAAATCAAAACGATATTAACCAAATTTATTATTATGGAACTGATAATCAAATAACTGTTGATGATCCACTTGGCTCCACTTATTATGTTGCAGGTGTTAATTTAGCTAATGTTATTGGCCCTGTTATTAATACTGATGCGTTAACAACAAACCATACAGTAGTAGAAGAATTAATCGATGAATTACCAGATTTAATTACTTTTAATGAAGAAACACCATTAAGTAAAATAAAAGAATTCTATAATCAATTATCGAGTGAAGAACAAGCTAAAGTCAGCAATTATGATGTATATTTAGCTAAACAAGCTATCCTTGATCATAAAAAAGAAACAGTAGAAAATTCTAATAATTATCAAGATTTAAATAATTATTCATATGAAAAAAGAAGTTTAATTAGACAAGAATTAGTTAAATTAAAACATGCAATAAACGATGCGGTTGATAGTAATGCGGTTGATGCTTTATACAAAGCATATCAAGATTTAATCGATTCATATCCACTAATAGATGAAGAATTAAATCCTATAAGAATAGAAGCTATTCAAGAATTAGATGAATATCATAATAATTTAGAATTAGATTATTATACAAATATCGATAAATTAACAATGGAAGATGATTTGGAAGATGCCAAAGATCGTATCAATCAAGCTTTAAGTTCAACCGATATTAAAAAGATTGTTAATGAAACTAAAGAATTACTTGATAAATATCCAAATTTCAAAGAAGAATATTTAACTAAATCTACTTCCTTTACAACTTATATTAATGAATTAGCTAGTGAATATAAAGATTATTCTGTCTATGAAATTTATTATAATTCAGAAGTAGAACAATTAATTCAAACAGCTTTAAAGATTGAAAAAGGAACTTTTGTTAATAATTATGATTCTATTCTCCAAACTAACGAATTAAGATTATTAGATTTACAAGATGAAATAACAAAAATCGTTAAAGCCTATAATTTAGCATATAAGAGAATTGAAAATTATTCTGATGATGTTAAAGGCGCTAAAGAATTAAAAGAATTATATCTTAGTAAAATCAAAGAAAACACGGATATTGATAAATTTAATAATTTAGTCGAAGAATTTAAAGAAGAATATAACAAATTAAAACAAAATGAAGAACAACCAGTTGATCCAAAACCAGTTGATCCAGTTAATCCTGAACCAAAAAATAATGATAATGGTTGTAATTCATCCGCAATAATCATATCTTTCTTATCAAGTATTAGTTTATTATTTATCTTTAGAAAGAAACACTAATAATTAACTTTCTATAGATGATTATATAATTAAAAAATAAAGCACCATAAGTTGAATAATATATTTCAACTTTATGATGCTTTTTTATATAATTTGTAATTAATAATTCTTTTTATAAATGTATTTTATTGGAAAAGCGTAAAAAACAATATGTAAAAAAGTTGGAAAAGCGTAAAAAACAGTATGCAAAAAAGTTGGAAAAACGTAAAAAACAGTGTGCAAAAAAGTTGGAAAAGCGTAAAAAACAGTATGCAAAAAAGTTGGAAAAACGTAAAAAACAGTGTGCAAAAAAGTTGGAAAAGCGTAAAAAATAGTATATAATATAGTTAGAAAAGCGGAGGTGTGCAATGTATAGAAAAATATCTAAGTATATTGAAGAGTATTTAACTGGTAATGAAGAAAAAATATTGTGCATAGATGGAGCTAGACAAGTAGGGAAATCATATATAATTAGAGAACTAGCTAAAAAACATTTTGAAAACTATATAGAACTAAATATGGCAAATGATAAAGTGGGTAATCAATTATTTGCTGACGTTAATACAATTGAAAAGTTTTATCTTGAGGTGAGTGTAGTTGCTGGTGACAAATTAAAAGAAAGAGACAACACTATTATTTTTATAGATGAGATTCAAGAATATCCACAGTTGTTAACATTATTAAAACCTTTAAGGGAAGATAACAAATATAAATATATATGTAGCGGATCCGAATTAGGAATAGCTTTATCCAATACTACTTTAACTCCTATGGGTTCAATAATTGAAAAAAAGATGTATCCTATGGATTTTGAAGAATTTTTAATTGCAAACTCTGTTGGCAAACTAGTAATTGAACATATGAGAAAATGTTTTATAAATGGTGAATCATTAGATGAAGCATTACACAAAAAAATATTATATTTATTTAAAACATATTTATATGTTGGTGGTATGCCTGATGCAGTAAAGAGTTATATTGAAAGTAAAAATGTTATTAAAATTCGCGAAATTCAAAAAGACATAATAAATTTTTATGCAAATGATGCGTCAAAGTATGATAAAGAACATAAATTAATAATAAAAAGAATTTATGATATGATACCATCTAATATCGAAAATAAAGTCAAGAGAATACAGTATAAAAATATTGAAAATATTGATGATGCTAGATTTACTAAATATACTAATGAATTCGAATATTTAATTTACTCTGGAATTGCTCTAGATACAAAAGCAGTTAGTGAACCTAAATATCCTCTAGTTCAATCTAGTAGTAAGAATTTGATTAAACTATATATGAATGATGTTGGCTTATTAACAAACATTTTATATAAGAACAATATAAATGCTTTATTAGATGATACTACAGGAATCAATCTTGGAGCGGTATATGAAACGGTTGTCGCTGAAGAATTAAAATGTCATGGACATAATTTATATTACTATGATAGAAAAAAAGTCGGCGAAGTAGATTATTTGGTCGATGATTATGAGTCATTGAATGTTCTCCCAATAGAAATCAAATCTGGGAAAGATTATAAAAATTTTAGAGCATTACCGAAATTATTGTTAGACCAGAATTATAAAATGTCAAAAGGATATGTTTTTAGTAATGAAAGAGAAGTAACAAAAAAAGGGAAGATAAATTATTACCCTATATATTTTATTATGTTTGTATAAATTAAAGTGAGAAGCATCAATAATCATAGTACCATTAAATGATTTAAAAAATAAAGATAAAAGAAATATGTGTTATTTACAAAACTTACGATAAAGCACTAAGATATTATTATGATATTTTGAATTAATAAAAGGCCTCAGTAGAGGCCTTTTTATATATCTAATGTTAGTAACATAAATCCATATGGATAAATAGATACTTTGTTTTCTAATTGTAATTCTTCATTACAATTGATGCAAAATGCATTTGTATTTTTTATTTTTTCTGGTAAAGTTATATCAATATCAAAATCTAGAGTATTAATAATTAAATAAGATTTATCAAATTGATAAATTAAATAATTTAAATTTTCTTCAATTAAAATTGGTTCTTGTTTGAATTCAGGATATTCATCAATTACACTTTTGATAAAGCTTAAATAGATATTATCGGCTCCACTTAAAGGAAATCTTTTTTTTAAAATGGGGCTTATTAACCAAAGATTAAGATATGTTAACATTACCATATCTTGATCAAAAGCTAGGAATTGATCATCAGTTGTATAATTATAAAAATATTCCAGTTCAGTTGAATTGATTCTTCTTAGATATGTATCAAGTTCATTAATAAAATCTGTGAAATTTATTTTTTTTAATAGAAAGTCATTATAAATATTTAAAAATTGATAGTTCATATTTTACTCCATAATTGTGTTAATATTATATCAAAAAAATATTAATAAATCAAATTAACCCATTTGTTAATAAATTGTGTTAGAATAAAGTAAGAAATATAGTTAGGAGTTTTCTATGGATATTAGAAGAAATAAAGATGGTTGGATTGAAGTAATTTGTGGTTGTATGTTTGCGGGGAAAACAGAAGAATTGATAAGAAGAATTAATCGAATTAAATATGCTAAAAAAGATGTTATTGTGTTTAAACCTACTATTGATGACCGCTATAGTAAACAAGATGTTGTATCACATAAGAATAATCGGACTAATGCGGTTGTAGTAAAAAACAGTGAAGATGTAAGAAATTATTTAACTAAATTACCTTATGCTGTTTGTTTTGATGAAGTTCAATTCTTTGATGAAGGATTAGTGACTTTATGTGAAGAATTAGCTAATAAAGGGGTTAGAGTTATATGTGCAGGATTAGATTTAGATTTTAAAGGAGAACCCTTTGGTATTATGCCAAATTTACTTGCTCGTAGTGAATTTGTTACTAAACTTAACGCAATATGTGTAGTGTGTGGAGCTCCTGCTACAAGAACCCAAAGAATAATTAATGGTAAACCAGCTCATTATAATGATTCAATTATTTTAGTTAGCGGTAGTGAAAGTTATGAAGCTCGTTGTCGTTTTTGTCATGAGGTATTAAAGTGAAAGATGATTTATATTTCATGAAAAAAGCTTATCTTGAAGCATTGAAAGCCTATCAAGAAGATGAAGTTCCAATTGGTTGTGTAATTGTACAAAATGATAAAATTATTGCAAGAGCTCATAACACAAGAGAAAAGAATAATGATGTTTTTGGTCATGCGGAAATACTAGCTATAAAAAAAGCAAGTAAAAAACTTAATACTTGGAAATTAGATGATGTTATTATTTATATTACTTGTGAAAGCTGTTTAATGTGTACAGGTGCTATTTATCAAGCAAGAATAAAAAGAGTAGTATATGGAGTAAGTGAACCTAAATTTGGTTGTTTAAATAGTCTTATTAATTTTAACAATTTAGCTCTTAATCATAAAATAGAAATAGAGTCAGGAATATATAGTGAAGAAATTGAAAAATTAATGAAAGATTTTTTTAAAAATTTAAGAAATAAAAAAGAACAAACATCTAATTAAGCATATTATTTAAAAATTATAAAAAATTAGAGTATAATAATTATAGAAAATCTTAATTTAAGTACCTTCATCCAAGGTCGCATAGCGAACCAGGTCAGGTCGTGATTGAAGCAGCCTTAAACTTTTGTTGCTTGTGGGTGGGGGGACTTAAGTTAAGATTTTTTTTGTAAAAAAAGATAATTTAAATTAAAGATTAAGAAGTTAATCTTTCTGGAGAATTAATTAATGGAAGCTATTTTCGCGGGGATAGCAGAATATATCTATATCCCGATAATTATTTTAATAATTATTACTGGTATTTTATATACGATTAAATTACATGGCCTTCAATTTCGAAAGAGTGGTAAAGCTTTAAAATTAATGGTATCAAAATCAAAAGGAAATGGTGAGATATCGACCTTTGGGGCTTTATGTGTATCTTTATCAGCCACTATTGGAACTGGTAATATTATTGGTGTTGCTAGCGCATTAATCATTGGTAGCAAGGCTAGTGTTGATGGTGGTGGTGGACCAGGTGCTTTATTCTGGATGGCTATTATTAGTTTATTTGGTTTAGCTACTAAATATTCTGAAGGTTATTTAGCTATTAAATTTCGAAAAGTTATGGATAATGGGGAAGTAATTGGCGGTCCTTTTGCATATATTGAATATGGTATGGGTAAAAAATTTAAACCTCTTGCGAAAACTTTTGCCCTCTTCGGGGCGATTGCTTGTGCAATAGGTATTGGTACAATGACCCAATCTAATGGTATCACTTCTGCTTTTACTAATATTATTAAGACAGATACAGTTTTTACTTTCTTAGGTAATGATATAACAACAATCCAACTTATTATGGGGATTCTAGTTACTTTCTTTGCGGCTTTAGTTTTAATTGGTGGAATCAAAAGTATAACTAAAGTTTGTGAATATGTTGTTCCCTTTATGGCTGTCTTATATATCTTAATTTGTATTTTAATTATTTGTATTAATATAACATCTGTTCCTAATGCTTTAAAAGAAATCATTGTAATGGCCTTTAATCCAGCTTCCATTATTGGTGGTACTGCTGGTTATACCATATCACGGGCCATAACTAGTGGGGTACAAAAAGGTATCTTTGCGAATGAAGCGGGTCTTGGATCTACACCAATTGCCCTTGCGGAATCACAAAATGATGATCCGGTTAAAGAAGGACTCATTTCTATGGGTGGAATGATTGTAACAATTGTTATCTGTATTTTTACTGGTTTAATAATTGTTTTAACAGGAGCTTATAAACAAGGCTTAAGTGGTCTAGCTATTAGTAATTATGCATTCCAAGTAGGACTTCCTTTTCCACCTATTATTTCTTCAATTTTATTATTATTGTGCATTACTTTTTTTGCTTTTACCACAATTATTGGTTGGCATTTATATGGACAAAAATGTTTAGCATATTTAACTAATAATAATAAAATCATGGAAAAAGTATATTTATTTATTTTCTTAATTGCAGTTTTAATTGGTTCCTTTTTAAAAGTAAATATTATTTGGAATTTAGCAGATATCTTTAATGCTTTAATGGCTATACCAAATTTAATTGCGTTAATATGTTTACATAAAGTGGTTTCTAAAGAAACTATCGATGTTGTTTATGTTAAGGATGAAAAAATAAATGATGAAAATCAAGAATCTGATTCTAAAGAATAATATCTTTTTAGCACCAATGGCTGGTGTTACGGATATCGCTTATCGTACAATTGCAAAAGAGATGGGTTGTGGCTTAGTTGTTGGTGAAATGATCAGTGATAAAGGATTATTATATGATAATAAGAAAACTTTAGAAATGATTAATATTGATTCAACTGAGCGTCCTATGGCTTTACAATTATTTGGTAGTGATGAAAAAAGTTTATTAGAGGCATCAAGACTAGTAATTGAGAAAGTCCATCCCGAAATGATTGATTTAAATATGGGTTGTCCAATGAAAAAGATTGTACAAAATGGATCAGGTTCGGCTCTACTTAAAAATCCGGATAAGATATATACGATTGTTAAAACTTTAACAGATAATTTAGATATTCCTATTAGTTGCAAAATAAGAATTGGCTGGGATCATAATTCTATAAATTGTGATAAAGTAAGTCAAATTATTGAAAAAGCGGGGGCTAGTTTAATTACTGTTCATGGGAGGTGCCGAAGTGATTTTTATGAAGGTGTGGCTAATTTAGATTATATTAAGCTTGTTAAAGAAAGTGTTTCAATTCCGGTTGTTGGTAATGGTGATATTATCGATTTAGAATCTTGTGATCGAATGTTTAATTTTACAGGCTGTGATGCGGTTGCGGTTGGTAGAGGTGCCCTAGGAAATCCTTGGATTTTTAAAGAATTAGTCTCTTTTTATGAAGAAAAGAAAATAATAGATAAACCAACGAAAGAAGAAATCCTTCAAATGATTTTAGAACATACACTTCGCTTAATTAAAATCAAAAATGAAAGAAGTGCTTTGATTCAAATGCGGACCCATGGAGCTTGGTATTTAAAACAATTAATTGGTACTAAACCTTACCGCATTAGAATCACCCAAATATCTACTTTAAATGAATTAAAAAAATTAATTAATGAAATAATGTTAGATAATAAGGTTTATGTTAGATAACAAAAGTGATATTATAGTTTTCCTATAATATCACTATTTTTTTATTTTAAGATATATTCTTGATATAAAGAATAAAGATGTTTACTCAAGATTACTTCTACTTTGATACCTTCATTTAAATATTCAGTTGATAAAATATTAGCTTTTAATTTTAGAACATTGTAGATATCTCCTTTCGAAAAAGGAAGTAATAAAGTAGTTTTAAGATCATCGAAAAGATTATTATCAATTAATTCAATTAATTCATTTATACCCTCATTGGTTTTGTTACTGATTAATAAATCCGCTTTTATGATTGGATTAAAGAAAACCATATTTTTAATCAAATCTATTTTATTATAGACATATAATGTTTTAATATTTTCACAACCTAATTCTTTTAATACTAGATTAGTAGTTTCAATTTGTTTATCAAGATATGGACTTGAAGAATCAATTAAATGAATAATTAAACTAGATTCCCTAATTTCTTCTAAGGTTGATTTAAAAGCTTCAATTAAATGATGAGGAAGCTTAGACACAAAACCAACCGTATCGGTAAGTAAGAATTCATGATTATTATTTAATTTAATTCTTCTTGTTGATGTTTCAAGGGTTGCGAATAACATATCTTCCGCATATAAATATTTATTTTCTTCATCCTCATTTAAAACAGATAAAAGGGTATTAATAGTAGTTGATTTCCCCGCATTTGTATAACCAACAAAAGAAACAATTTTCATTTCATTTTTAATCCTTTGTTTTCTTGCGGTTAAACGATTTAAAGAAAGATCAGCTAATTCACTTTTTAATTTAGAAATACGTTCTTCGATGTGTCTACGGTCTAATTCAAGGGCGGTTTCCCCGCTACCTCTAGTATGAGTTGAACCACCAGAACCACCAATTCTGGATAGATTCTTATGATATCCTACTAAACGAGGTAAGAGATAAGATAATTTAGCAATTTCTACTTGCAGTTTAGCTTCTTTAGTTTTAGCTCTTTTTTCAAAGATTCTTAAAATTAACATTGTTCGATCAATTACTTCTACTTCAATTTCATCCATAATGTTTACTAAAGTAGCAGGGGATAATTCATCATCAAAAATAACGATATCTGCTTGATGAAAATCAACTAAATTTTTAAGTTCATTAATTTTTCCAATACCAAAATAATAACGCGTATTAGGAGTATTTAGATTTTGAACAACTTCACAAACGACATCTAATTGACATGCTTCACATAAATTCTTTAACTCAGAAAAAGAATAATTAAAATCTTCATCATGTCCAAAATTAATTCCACAAATAATGGCTTTATTTCTTGTATCTAACATGTTTACCTCCTAATGTTTCGAAAATATTATAACATAAAATAATTTAAATAACTAATTTAAAGTTTATTTTGATATTTTGTGTTATAATGTAATATAAATATAAATGTTAAAATGAGGGTACTATGAGCAGAAATTTTACTACTACTTATAACATTAGATCAAAAAACACACATTTACTAAATATTCTTGATAGTGAATACTATATTGAAGTAGGAACAATTCCTTTTCAAGTTATTGATGATTTACTTCAAGGTGGAGTAAAAAAATTAACAGATTTATTCGATGAAAAAATTTTAATAGATGGTGTTGGTCAATTATATAATCAAGATAATAAAGAAGTTAATTATCAAATTAATTATCTTTATGAATTTTTTGCGCACAACTCATCGATTAAAATCGTGATTACTTGTGGAACAATTCGTTATCTTGATGAAATTGAAACGGAAAAATATGCACCAATTATTTTACTTCCAATTACTATCGATTTAAAAGATAATTTAGTTTATATGAGTGCTGCTCCATCCTTTAATGTCGTATTTAAGAAATATGCGGAAAACAATAATATCTTAAATCAAAATGCCTTAATATATTTAAATTCTTTAATGGATTATAAGATTCAAAGAGTAGATGATATTGATAATATTTGTTTAAAATTAATTAATGATTTTAATTTAGTCGTATCAACATCTAATTTCCTAACCAAAATGGAAATTGAATATTCCGATTTAGTAATTCCCAATAATGCTTTTGATCATCAAGGCTCAATTAATGAATATAATGATATTAGTTTACTTCGCCAATTCTTTACTAATTGTAAAGCAATAACACCAACGAATATTGAACAAAAACATCTTATTTATACTGCTCATTTAGGTAAAAGTTTTGGTGTTGATGGTCGAGTAGGTACTGGTAAAACCTTAACTATTTTAAATATCATAGCTGATTTAGTAGCTAATGGTAAGAAAGTATTATATCTAAATCATGATATTGTTAATATAAATTGTCTGAGAAAAGATTTATATCGTTTAGGCTTATATAATTTAGTTTGTGAAATTAATAATTCTCATCATTTAAAATTTGCTGGCGATATTGAATTATTAACTAAAAAACCCGATTTTGATTTTAAAACTATTGATTCTTTAGCTAGTGAAGAAGCTATCTTTGATTATAAATATCATGGTTATCCATATAGTTATATTATTGAAAAATTAACTTGTATGAAACAAAAAGGTGATGATAACATCATCGATGCATCAAGTAAACTTGAAATAGAAGAAGTTGAATTCATTTATAAAAGCTTAAAAGAAATCGAATATGAATTTAGTTTTGTTGATCCATTTACATCTAATTATTGGTCAACTCTTCTTTCTTCCCCTACTGCTCCTAAGGTTAATGAAATTATTGAAAGAACAGCTAATTATTATGCCGTTAATGAAAAATTAGTATCAATTTTAAATGATTTTTGTAAAGAAGTCGGTTTAAATAAAATAGTCGATATTGCGGACTTCAATCATTTAACTGAACAATTATTATCTTTTGAAAGAGTTAAACCTATCTCTTGTTGGATTGATAATGGCTTTAAAGAAAAATCTAATGAATATTTAGATATCTTATCCAAAGAAATAGACCTTAATTATAATTCCTTAGAATGGTATAAAGAAAATGCTTGTGAAGATTATGTTGCCGGAAGCAGTGAAAAAGATTTAAAAGTTATTTGTCATGGCCATTATAAATTAAATGATGAAGATAGTGAAGATAATAAATATGTCGATTTATTATTATCATCTAATCCAACCTTCGATAATTTAGTGAAGCAAATTAATACTTGGATTGAATCTTCAAGCATGACTTATGATAAAGCAAAACAATATTTTAAATTCAGCGAACCGAATAAAGAACAATTTATCTTTATGGATAAATTAATTGATTTATTTGAGAAATATAATATTGATGAATCATGGCTTAATTTATACGCAATATCACCACTTGGAATGGTTAAAAAATATAAAGAATTAAATAATAAAATACTTGAAGCCGATGAATTATTAAAGAATATTAATCAATATTATGATATTGAAGATGCGGATATCGAAGAATTAGCAAATATTCTTTCAACTAATAATTATTTAAAAATCTTAAAGAAAAGAATTGACAAAAAGAATTTAAGAAAAGATAAAAAAGATCTTAAAGACTTAATGGAAGATATTCGCTTATATAACAAATACAGTAAAGAAATTGTTGAATTATTACCTACTAATTTACATTTAAGAAAATTAAATGAATATGTTTTAAAAAATTATTTAGGCTTTTTAAAATTTATTTCAAGTATTTCAAGTTATGAAAGCTTATGCTTATCTACTTTTATCAATGAAATTGATGAACAAAATCGTCTTAAAAATATGTTGAATGTTTGTAAAACCATTCATTCTTTAAAAGAAGAAGGTAAACAAATCTTAGGTAAATTAGCTATTTATAATTTAACATTTGAAGATAATCATTTTATAGGCATCGTTAGAAATATTAAATCAAGTGTTCCCTATTTTGAAAGAGTTATTCAATCAAGAAACAATTTAATTTCGTATTTTAAAAACAAATCTGTAATAAATACTTTCGATGTGAAATTAATCATTGAAGTAGATAAAACATATTTAGAAAATTTAAAAGAATTTGAAAACAATTCTCGTACTTTCAAAGAATTATTTGGTTCCTCCTTTAAAGAATTTGATACTAATGTAGTAGAAATAGGACAAACTGTTGCGCACTTCTTAAAATTCATGAAACGCATGAGTGGTAAAATTGATATCTTAAAGCTTATCAATGAAGAAAAATTATTTACAAAATTAATTAGCCATAACCAAGAATTTACTGATTTATACGATGAATGGTATAATGCGTTAAGAGCTTTCTCTACTTGTTTTTATGGTGGAAAGATGGATATTCAAAATTATTCCTTCGTTGATGTTGATAAGACTTTAAATGAATATGTTAAACGTTATGATCAAGTATCCCATGTTTTCAAAATTGAACATATCTTAGATTCCTTCTATAAATATAAATTAGATGATCTTGCGAAAAAGATTCAAGATGGGGTATATCAAACTAACTTAGCTGAGAATTATTTATATTCGACAATGTTATTATTTTATAATGAATTAAAAGAAAAGAATTTTAGTGGTATCAATGTTAATCGACTTGAGAGTGATATTCATTTTTATCTAGAAAGTGAAGAAAATTATTGTAATAATAATCTCGTTGATTTAAGAAATTATTGTAATGATATGGCAAGAAAAGCCAAGAAGAAGAAAGAACCTTTCTTTGATTTCAATAATTTTGATACCTATTTAAAAGAACTTCCTAAATATAAAAAGATCTTCTTAACAGATATTGATACTTTAAATAATTTAAGCGATTTATCTTATTTTGATACAATTATTGTTGATGATGCACATTTAGCAACCGCTAATAAATATGCCCAAATCTTCAGACAGAATAATGAAAATCAACAATTCT
This sequence comes from uncultured Bacillota bacterium, assembly GCA_946611195.1. Classification (GTDB taxonomy): domain Bacteria; phylum Bacillota_I; class Bacilli_A; order ML615J-28; family CAG-313; genus UBA1737. The sequence continues at coordinate 3,496 of CAMODB010000005.1, read as the reverse complement.
TAGTCTTTGGTGACCAGTATTTTGAATCATCAGTTACTAATACTTTTATTCAAAGAATTGATGATTCTCATCTAATTCATATTAAGAAGAGATATCTATCATTATCACAAGAAGCGCAAAATCAATTTACCAAAGACAATCAATATATTTATGATACTGATTCGCGAATTAGTATTGAAAAATATAATACCTTAAAAGATATGGTTGAACAAGCGGTTATGAATTTTGAAACCAATAATTCGCAAATCAATATCTTAGTCTTTAATGAAATTGATAAACGTTTAATCTATAAATCATTAATTGAAATTATTCGTTTAAGTTATAGTGGTGAACAAACCATGGAAATCTTAGATAATCATATTAATTTAATTATGGTTGGTAGTGAAGCTACGCGTAATTGTGATGATTTATATGTCTGGTATCCAGCACTGATTGATTTAAAAGAAGATGAAAAGAAACGTTATATTCGTAATTATTTCAATGCGAAAAAGATGATTCATCTTTCTTATAAGAATACTAAATCACCACAAGTGAATGAAAAATATGAAACGGATATCGCTAATTATATAACTAATGTTACTCCTCTTCAACCATATATTGAAGGAAGTGTTATTACTTATGTTTTTGATGCATTACTTAATGCGGGACTTTCACCAAAACTTGGTCCTGGCTTAATTGATATTGTCATTAGAACACCCCATGATCGTTTTGGTATAATCATTTTAGGTAAGAGAAAGAATAAACATTATTCTTTAACTGATGATTATATATATTATGTTAATATCTATAAAAAGATGGGTTGGAAAGTTCTTGTCTATTCAATGGAAGATTTATATAATTCCTTCAATGATATTATTCTCGAAATAAAAAATATCGTTGATGAAGAAGAAAAGATAGGAAGTACTTATTAATGACTAAACAAGAAGAAAAAGAAGTATTAAAGGAACTTATTCATCTTTTAAGTGATAATAATAATCATTTAGCTTATCTTAAAAGAACAATTCGTTCTTATGTTAAAGAAGGATTTAATATTAACACAAAATACTTAAAAGGCAATACGATTGCCCATTATATAGTTAAATATAATATTAATGGTCTTTTTCTCTTTTTAAAAAGAATGGGTCTTAATTTAGATATCTGTAATGATCAATATGATGCGCCAATCCATTTGGCAGTAAGAAATAATAGATTTCAATTAATTAAAGAATTAGTTCAAGCTGGTTGTGATATTAATATCAGCTGTGAATTAGAACAATCAGCTCTTCATTTAGCAGTTGTCTATGCTAATTATGATATAGCTCAATTATTATTAGACTTAGGAATTGATCGTTCCTTAGTTGATGAAAGAAATTCATCTGCTCTTGACTATGCGTTAGATGAAAAAGATGAAAAAATGATTAATTTATTAAAAAAATAAAAGGAGAAAATATGGAAAATATTACCAAATATTTAGAAGAAAATACCATCGGTTTTTGGCTTGATGTTGCGTTAATACTTGTTTTCTTTATTCTTATTATGATAAGCCTTATGAAGAAATTCAAGAAAAAAGTAGTCATCTTCATTCCCATTGTTTATCTTTTAATTATTGTTTTATATATCGTATTTGATTTAAAATACATCGCTTTAACAACGATTCTCGCAACCGTTATCTTTAGTTTCTCCATCACTTATGTTTCTAGTAGTGAACTTAAACAACATCAAAGAAATGTTATCGATAAGAAGATTACTCCTAAATATTTAAGTAATGAAGACGAAAAACAAAATCTTATTAAAGTATTATTAGAAACAGTCCTCTATTTTTCCGAAAGAAAGATAGGTGCTATAATTACCATTGAACAAGAAAATAATTTAAATACTTATATTGATAAAGGTGTTAAATTAGATGCTAATGTAACAACCGAATTATTAAGAACAATTTTCTTCCCTAATACAGCTTTACATGATGGTGCTGTTATTATTCGTGGTAATCGTATTGTATCAGCAGCTGTTTTCTATACTCCATCTGATAAAGCCGATATTCCTAGTGAACTTGGTTCAAGACATAGAGCTGCTATCGGTATTAGTGAAGATAGTGATGCGTATACCTTAGTAGTATCCGAAGAAACAGGTTATATTTCAACTACTATTGGTGGAACTATCACTCGTAATTTAAGTAAAGAATCTTTAGAATTATCTTTAAATCAACATATTATTGTAAAATAGGAGGTCTCTTATGCTACTAAGTACTTTTGTCCAAATTACTTCTTTTCTAGCTTATGCGGGAATAGTCTTTGGTATTTTAATGATATTATCAATATCAATTTATTTAAATAAAAAGCCACAAATGGTTGATTATATATATCTTGCTGTCTTAGTAGTGGCCATTGTTATTGCGTTTAGTAGTTTCGTAAATAGTAAAGCCTTTCGCTATATTATGATCATACTTTTATTCTTAGCCTTTGTATTTTATCTATTATATTTCTTTTTAAATCAAATCAAGAAAGATATTTGTTTAAGAGAAGTACATGAACAAATTAAGAATGATACTTATGATATATATCTATCTTTAGATGAAAATGGTAATATTTTAGAATATAGTAATTCTTTAATTGAAATAACAAGACTTACTAAAAAAGAACTCTTAGGTAAAAAAGGGTGGAAGATTCTTTTTGATAATTTAAATATTGAACTAATTGATGGTAATCAATTCATTTCTAGTAATGCAGCTTATTTTTTAAATCATTTAGATGATGATGCCAGCAAACTTAAAATGTTAGAATTTACGATGGATGCTCGTCTTTATAATGAAAAAGAAACAACTCATTATTTAGGTTTGGTACAAACTCATTTTCTTAAAAATAAAAAGATTGGTTCCGCTATTTATTTATATAAAGACCGAGAAAAAGCAACCAAAGAATTAAAAAGAGCTTTGGATGAAGTTGTTAATCAACATTATAAAGCAAAAGAAATGTTACATGTTTTAATGTCTTTATCGGAAGGAATTGTTCTATATTTTGATTATCAAGAAAAATTATATTACACAACGCAAGCTTTTTCTTCATTCTGTGATTTAGAAAGAAATGAATTAACTTTTAAAGAATTTTATTCTTTAATTGTTGATGAAGATAAAAATCTTTATAATGAACAAAGTAAGACGATTAATTCTATTAATTTAACAAGAATTAAATTTAGAATGAAGATTAAAAATATTGTCTTTAATGCGGTTGAAGATTCAATTTATTTATCGAAAAATCAAGATGAATTAGTATCTATTATTCATATTACTTCGATTGATAATGGTAATAAAAATAATGAAGAAGTTTTATCAACCAAAGAAGCAATTGATTTAATGAATAATCTTGCAAGAAATCCAATCTCAAAAACAGCTGATAAATATGAAAAAATATTAAATGAAACCTTAAATGAAACAGGTGAAAAACTTGACTAAAGCTTTAATATTATTACTAGCTGGGAGTGGCAAAAGATTCATAGAATCTAATAATACTATAGATACAAC